>PAPJ01000040.1 GCA_002709045.1 Planctomycetaceae bacterium
AACGAAGTAGGCAAAAACGTTGACCTCTACTGGGCGATTCATGAGGCCATGATCGACAAAGGGGTATGACTTTTTGGCTTAATAGTTTGGATCGCCAAGTAATAGGGCCGATGAATAGAGCTGGAGGGCAAGTGTATCTCTAATCTAGTCATCACTGATACAAAGGAAATGTGTTCCCCTCCTCGCTGACTAGCACTAGATCTGTCTTTCCTTATTGACAACAAATGACAACAAATTGTGTCATCCTATGTCATATTATGTCATATTGGTCATTTTCAATGACGAAAAGAATAGTAGTTTAAGACTATAAAACAAGGGGTTTTAGGCCAAGTCTTAAAAACGGTACTATTGAACGCTCGCATTTTAGGATCCAGTTCCTTCGGGAGTGCAGGTTCGACCCCTGTTCGAGCTACTTATGCTCTATTTTTAGGTTAATAGACGCAACTCTTACCTTTTAGTGTGAATTCAACATCGTTAAAAACTACCAAATGACAACATTTCGTCATTCTGTTGTCGTTTGCCTTCTTTTTCATTGTACACCGTAATCCGGCATCCCCATTCGATAAAGAATCGCCGGTCATGTCAAAACTTGCTCTTTGTCGCGATGAAGTTTATCTCCCTTTGCTTTACGTAATTGATCTCTGCATAGATAATAACGTTAAGGTACAATTTCTTATAAGTTGTTCCTATTTGCCGTTAAACTGATCTGAAACATAGTTGCCTACCCATGCAAACAACACGACTTAAACGACGATCTTTCTTAGAGGTGGGTTCTCTCTTAATGGGAGGACTCGCTCTACCCGATCTATTACGTCTCCGCGCCGAAGCGAAAGACCGCGGTGTTTCAGCCAAGGACACGTCCGTAATTTTAATTTGGCTTCAGGGTGGACCAAGTCATATGGACACCTATGACCTCAAGCCCGACGCACCACGCGAATATCGAGGCGAAGTCAGTCCTATTTCGACCGTCGTACCAGGGTTGGACGTTTGCGAACTTCTACCCAGACATTCAGCGGTCGCAGATCGTTACAATCTAATCCGATCAATATCTCACGGATTCGCAAACCATGCGGGAGGTGCGGGGCGTTTCCTGTCCGGCTACAATCCGTCTAAACCATTAGACCCCTTAGCGCAGTCGCCCTGCATCGGGCCGGTCGTGTCGAAAATGCTGCAAGGTGTGAAGGACCCTAGCATGCCGGTCTATATAGCCGATTCAAAAAATGTATATGGTGGTGGCGCAGCCGGGCTTGGAGACGCATATCTACCTTTTGTTGTCGGTTCGGATCCTAATGCAGAAAATTTCAAAGTAAGTAACTTATCACTTGCTGCTAATCTACGTGATCGCATTCATGATCGTTCCGCTCTGCTTACGGCATTAGACAATCTTAATCGGCGAATCGACAATAACCCCTTAATGGATTCGCTTGATAGCTTCAACCAGCAGGCCGTTAGTCTACTGACCGGGGAGAAAGCCGTTGCTGCATTTGACATATCCCGAGAGGACAATGCCACCCGCGAGCGGTATGGTAGGCATAAATGGGGACAGCGTGCATTACTGGCTCGTCGTCTTGTCGAGGCGGGCTGCAGTTTTGTAACCATGCAAATGCAAAATCCCCAGGTACCCAATGGCATTGGTAACTGGGATATCCATGCCGTTAATGGACATCTATTCCGAGATAACAGAGCACGATTACCGATCTTTGATAAGGCGGTGGCAGCATTAATCGAAGATATCTACCAACGGGGATTAGACAAGAAGGTGATGGTCATCGTATCTGGTGAATTCGGGCGTACACCACGCATAAATCCCCAAAAGGGCACTGTTTCCAAGGTAATGCAACCTGGACGAGACCATTATCCAGCCGCCATGAGCGTTCTCGTCGCCGGTGGTGGAATGCAAACAGGACAGGTTATAGGATCAACTAATAAGAAAGGTGAACATCCGCTAGACCGTCCTTTAGATCCTAATGATTTACTGGCCACGATATATCGCCATCTTGGTGTCGATTATAAACGACATGTTCCGGATCTTAATGGACGCCCCGTTCCACTGATCCCGAGCGGAACGCCGATTGCCGAGCTCATAACTTAAAATACACTGCCGAGTATTCGAAACCGGCTAATCGCTTAAACAGAGACTGAAATGACCGCGTGTTAGGATTTATGTCCTAGGATAGGTTCTTTATTATACCTATCTCTCAATATTGAGTTTTAAAACGAAATAAGATGTACAGGGGTTTCGGTGCTGCACCAGGATAACTAACTAATTGGAATTGAGCATGGATCTAGACTGCGTCGTTGTTGGTGAAATCTGCGTAGATATTCCTTTGCTTACCGTAGACAGATCCATCCCACTCAAAGATATCGAATATGCTCCAATTCAACAAATAAGACCTTCGGCAGGAGGCATCGTTCCTAATTGCGGGACGATCATGAGCCGCTACGGTTTAAACGTGTCAGGCTTTGCTTACGTTGGAGACGATCACTGGGGACAATACCTGACCACAAGGTGCAAGCAAGTCGGCCTTAACACCGATTGCTTGTATATGCACCCTAGCAGTGCGACCAGTGCCGCTGCCATTATTGTTGGGGACGACGGCGAACACACGTTTTTCTACCACGCCGGCGCATCCCGGCAGTTGGATAAGACGTGCATTCTGGAGAATTTGGATATTTTCCGTAAAACAAAATTTGCCTTGATTGGATATTATGGGCTGATGCCGTATTTAGAACCTGACTTAGCGGAAGTATTAGAGGCAATCCAGCTGACCGGATGTAAGACTGCGTTGGACACCGCTGGAGGAGGAGGTGCGTTTGAACCTCTCGATCGCTGCCTTCCATTTTTGGATATATACATCCCCAGTTACTCGGAGGCATTTGCTCAAACCGGAGAGACGGATCCTAATTCCATGCTTTTGAAATATCGGGAGTATTGTCCAAACGCTTTGCTCGGAATTAAACTTGGTTCGCGTGGAGCCCTGCTTAGCACTCACCTTGGCCATCGACTAGAGGTTCCCTCCATACTTCCCCCGGATCCAATACTGGATACCACCGGTGCTGGTGACAGTTTCTACGCGGGCTTAATTACTGGCTTATGCCGTGGTTACGATGTTGAAACAGCAAGCCGATTGGCTGCAGCGTCGGGAGCGTGCTGCATAACGGGCATAGGACCCACTGCTGGTATACGGAGTTATCCTGAAACCCTCAAGCTTGCCAAGATTTGATGCGAGTCCATTACGCGTTTCTTATTTTAGGATAATCAACTGTCCGGCTTAGTAAGGGTTTGCCGCTGCCATATCCCAGGCCTGTAAGGATAGCACCTTAGCAGGGAACTTGTTCGTGCTTAAGCGGATCTCGGTACTATCATTTCGAGATGGATAAACTCGTTGCGTAATACATTGTCTACCGTTTGCAAAAACCTCTAGCATCGAATGGTCTAGCAGGATCGTTAGTTCCAACGTTTCTTTAGGGTTAAGCTTAAATGGTGCTTCCTGGATCCTGATATCTTTTGATTGCCTTATTTCCTTTGGGAAATACGCGGCCTGTGGGTAGGGAAATGGCTGAAAAATATCCTTACTAAGACTGGAATTAGAAGTATCAATCCGAATAATACCATTCGCGTCATCGTACGAGATCACAGTAGATTCCTGATCATCCGGTGAACAACGCACATGAATATGGAACTCAGACTCATTTTCCACAGCAACTTCCATATTAAGTTCCAGGCAGTCGCCACTAATCTGACTAAGCGTTAAGGTTTTGTCGTCGTTAACAACTAGATTTTTGGCAATGCGTTTGTTGCGACGCAGCGTCGACAACTCTTCGACTGGTTTGATTTCCATAGTACCTTGCGGGCTGATTGTCAGGACACGCGGCGCCGTCATCACTCCTGACCACCCACTGGCAATTTGTGTCTCCCGATCTCTCGTTTCACAGGCCCATGCCCACATAATACGGCGGCCCTTATCGTCCACTAAACTATCGTTAGCGAATACAGGCCCTCCTGGCCAGTTCATCTTCCCATGAGATTCCGGTATGAATCTTTCGTTCTTATAACTTCCAATGTAGTATTGGGTGCCCTGTGTGTGACTAATAAACATGAGGACATGTTTATTACCTAATTTAAAGAAATCTGGGCAACTACAATCTTCATCTTCGGGCGTCCACTTCCTATTGGACTTATAGAATGGATGCATATACGTCCAGTTCACCATATCGGTGGAACGGAAAAGGTAGGCAATATCCCCCTGGGTTGCCGGAGCTTTATCCGGATGGTCACCGCTAATCGAATAGTACATTCCGTCTTTTACCCATCCAGTGGTGTCCCACACATGATATTTGCCGTAATTAGGGTCACCCATTTTAGGTAGTTTAATTACGGGATTGTGTGGTGATTTCTTCCATCGTATTAACTCGTCGTCCTCCGCCACGGCGATGCAGGTACCCGAATTCACACCATGATATATCATCGTCGGAAGCCCGTTTAAGTTTATTAGAGATCCACCAGCGAACACATGCTCTTCGGGGTCACCCTGATTAACGGTTAGAGGAATTGGATGATGAATCCAATGAATCAAGTCAATACTAGATGCGTGGCCCCAGGCACCCTTACCCTTGTCCTGGATAGCATAAAATACGTGATACTTACCCTTCCAGTAAATACAGCCCTGAGGATCGAAAGGAAAACATACGCCTTCCGATCCCAGGAAATGCCAGGCTGGCCTATGAGGATCGTTTTGATATTTTAGACGAAGTTGGCGAGTCGCTTCGATGAGCGTGTTCGTATCCTGAGCATAAGAGGTGCCTGGTAACGAAGCCGCCATTAAACTGATTAACAACATTATTTGATAATGACGCATGATATCACCCTTCGTATTTATTAAGTCCAGTTATCGTGTTTAATAATTTACGTCTTGAGATTACATATTAAACGCGTCGCTTTCAAAAATTTAGCAACGACGGTTTTTGAGCTCTCCAACCACTAGTACTCGGAAATACCGTATTCATACGTACTATGTCCAAGTCGCCGACGAACCACGGCTCAACCTTTGCTTTCCACGTCAAAAAGTGTGGTGTCGTTAGATGATGCTCAAATGCATTCTCATCCTGATAGACTTCGTACAAATAAAAACGCGTTGGTATAGATTCGTCCTGATTAATATCAAATCGATAACATTCCGGTTCGTCTCGTACTGATCCTTCAGAGTCTCCAAGACTGGCATTCTTAAATTCCTCAACATGTTCAGGCAGCACATTGATGGTTACAAAGATAGAAAACATAAAAGAATTCCTATTACACGCTAAATTAAATCACAACTTTATTGCTATTATGTTCACAAGACCGACCCCCTGCTACGGACAGGTTTAATCATTTTTATTCCGAGATACAGTATAGAAATTTCTCACCCCGCAGATATAACTCATCACCGGCGATTGCTGGTGATGAATCGAAGCGTTCATCTAAGCGATTGCTAGCCTGCACTTTAAGTTCAGTTCCCGGCTTAAGTACAAGTGTAATTCCGTCGCGACCGGTCACATACACATGGCCGTTGGCCGCAATCGGAGAACTGTACATATTGCTAATCCCGGGTAGACGTGTCCGATCCATGACGATTTCTCCGGAGGCAGCATTCAAAACTGTCCAAATACCTTGATTTGACTGGTTAAAAAACAACATACCTTCGTAAAGTACGGGCGACGGTACATACGGTGTACCCCGGTCCTGTTTCCAAATTACCTGACCCTTACCGGAGATATCCCCTTTCCTAGTAATTGGGATGCGCATCGCACTGTGGCCCTGATAGCCACTCATAACCAGTACATCCTTACCATCAAGAATCGGGCATGGGGTTGCATTCCCTGTAAGCCCACTGCATTGCCAGATTATAGATCCATCCTGCAGATCATAGGCCCTTACAAAATTACTTGCGCAGGTGATTATCTGCACAGTACCATTGTGTTCGGCGATAACGGGTGTCGCCCACGCGTTACCCTCGTCTCGATGTTTCTTCCATATAGTCTTTCCCGTGTTGACATCCAATGCTTCGATCGCCGACTGTCCTTGGTGGTCTCGAACAATAATTACGCGACCTTTATGAACAACCGGCGAACAACCTTCACCCAACGACGCGCCCATTTTCGCTTGACCGAGGTCGCGTTTCCAGAAAAGCTTGCCATCTAAGTCATAACAGAAAAGGCCCGCAGATCCGAACCACGAAAATAGTTTTCCATTTTTTACAACTGGAGACGATGAGGCAAAGTCATTATCACCATGATGACCTTCATGCGGTACTTTTTGAATCGCAACTTCACGCCACAACTCTTTTCCTGTTTTTCTGTCAAGGCAGATAGTTACGAACTGATGTTCCGTATTAGGATGTTTGATACCAAAGATACGCATTGGTTGGTCTTCAGGTTTTGGTAACGATGGATCCACAATGCCCGTATCAATCGCTGTTAAAAGAAAAATACGATCACCAAAAATTATGGGCGTTGAACTACCGTTGCCGTCGATCGCTATCTTCCAACGTATATTCTCTTCTTCGGACCATCGCAGAGGTGGTTTGCTGTCCTGCGCAACACCGGTATTATTCGCCCCTCTCCATTGGGTCCAGTTGTCCGCCGCCTTACCGTTAGTGGTTAGAACAACTCCCATTAGAGCCATTACTGTTAAGCTTTTAAGTGACACACCGTAATACATATTCTTTGCTACTTTCTTAACAAGCTCGTTAGTCGCACGAGTTAATCCGCCTTGCTTGCCCTAGACCATCTGGAGATTCCATAAATGGTAAGACGTAGACCGACTAACGATGTTATTATTAAATTTTCCGGATCTATGAAAAATGAGTAAAGTTGTCGAAACGCCTCACGCAATTGTTGTTTGCCTGGCATAGTTCCCTGGAAAAATAACGAGACGAGGTAGATACAAATTATAAAATCTATACACCCCAGCAAGGACTTACAAAGTGTTTTAAGCCTGCCGTCAGTCACTACGGCGACTTCGTGTTTCTGCTTACCCTGGCTTAAATTCATCAGATATTTTACATTGTATTTTAAGTAAGTACGTTCATTCTCATTTGTCTTCAGCATAGTCAATCACAACGTCGCTGATTAGGCCAAATATCTATTTCATGGTTCTCTAAGTACGAATCACACCGCCATAATTGCGAGGGACGGAACCGATAAGTTAAGCTATGAATAGAAAAAACCTATACTGATGATTCCCACAAGGCGATCCATATGAAACCCCTATTAACCGCCATGTTCCTAACGGCCTTAATGATTAATATAAGCCACGCGAACGACTCTAAACGAGTTGTTGTAATTGCAGGAAAGCCCTCGCACCCTCCGAGAATGCATGAGTTTAATGCGGGCGTGCAGTTGCTGGGCAATTGCCTTAAACATTATCCCGGTCTAGACCTTCAAATTGTACTTAATGGCTGGCCTTCTGATGAATCGGTCTTTGATAAGGTAGACGCCGTCGTCTTCTACATGGATGGCGGGGGGCGTCACGAGGCAGTGCAGGAAAATGGCCGGCGACTTAAAATGATCGATCGTTGGGCAGATAAGGGCGTAGGGCTCGGATTCATGCATTTTGGTGTTGAGGTCGTGCCCCAACAGGCAGGGTCAGAGTTTCAAAAATGGATCGGTGGTCATTACGAACATATGCATTCTTGTAATCCCATTTGGAGTCCACGTTTTGACTCGTTTCCCAAACATCCAATCACCAGAGGCGTAAAGCCATTTAGCATTAAGGATGAATGGTACTTTAATATGCGTTTTGTAAGTGACATTGCAGGTAACGAAGAAACTACCATTCAAGGTCTAAAGTTCACGCCAATTTTAGTTGGAATGCCGAGTGATGCCGTTAGAGATGGTCCCTATGTCTACCCTAAAGGCCCCTACCCCCATATTCAGGCCAACAAAGGCCGTGCCGAAGCAATGATGTGGGCAGTTGAACGCGCAAATAATGGGCGTGGCTTCGGATTCACAGGAGGTCATTTTCATGATAATTGGGCTAATGACAATTTCCGAAAAACAATTTTAAATGCTTTTCTATGGTTGGGCGGCATAGATGTCCCACGTAAAGGCGTGGAATCCAAAATAACGCCGGAGGATCTGAATAAAAATCTCGATCCTAAAACAGTGCGTCGTTAACCAGCCAATTAATTGTTGAATCCAGCCTTGCTGATCCCCTTTGTCTTCATTGCGGGTTGGCTGTCATGCAGAAGGATTACAGCAAACAGATAGATCCGGCACTGCTCGTTATGCAGAAGCGGCAGTACATAAATCCCATCAATAAGGTGATTTAGTAGTTTGAAGGTATATATCTCTAGGATATCCTAAACTGCGTATCCATCCCAAACCCACACCGCGGAGTTATTGATCTTGCGCTGCTTCCTGTATGCATTATTGCTATTTTTCACCTTGATTATTTGCCCCCCGATTAAAGCAGAATCGGTTCGTTTTGTTTCCTCTCCCGTACTTTCTCCGGACGACACAAATATCTACTTCTCGTGGAGAGGCGATATTTGGCGCACCGCCGTTGACGGCGGTCGCGTTGAACGCATTACCTCAGATAGCGCTCAGGAAACGTCTCCAGTAATCTCTCCTGACGGAACACTACTCTATTATTCAAGTAATAGGACGGGGGCTAATCAGGTATATCGAATGCAAATAGCTGGGGGACGACCGACCCAGTTAACATTCCATAGCGAGGGATCGGTTGCTATAGACATCTCGGCAGATGGCGCAACCCTTTTTACAATGGGCCAGCGAGATGCATGGTGGCGCTGGTCCAATCGTTTCTTTGAAATCTCCTCCACGCAGCCGCGGGCTGGGGAAAAACAATTATTCAATGCATATGGATCAGATGCGGTAGTTTCAAAGGACGGGACTCGTATCCTCTTCAGCCGTGAGGGAATGTCATGGTCACGAAAACAATATAACGGCAGTCGTGCCGGTCAAATATGGTTATGGTCCGCGGACTCAAATACTTATGAACAAATACTAGGGGATTCAGATTACGACGTTCGGTATCCAGTATGGGCTCCGGACGAACAAAGCTTTTATTTTGTGTCTGAACTGGACGGTACTAAGAACCTTTGGCAATACATTTTCAAGTCGAAGAAGATAAAACAGCTTACAACGTTTGCGGACGACGGAGTGGTGTCGCCGGCCATCTCCTCCGACGGATCCGTAATGATTTTTCGGCGACTATTTGATCTGTATCGTTTTGAGCTAGGCAAAAACAAACCACCCCAGAAACTAACACTTGAATATCAAGGTGATTTGTTTATAGGCGACGAAGTCGAAAAGAAATTACGGAAAGCAACTAGTGCCTCTTTTTCCAAATCCGGAAAAACCGTAGCGTTCGTGGCGGGGGGCGACGTATGGGTAATGAATGACACCTTAAAGGAACCTGTACAAATAACATCAACACCATTTTATGAATCCGAACTGATTTTCGATGAGGATCGCGAGAGACTGTTATTTGTTTCTGCAAGGGATGGACAGGTTGATATCTATCAGGCTAAACGACTTGACCCAAATTTGCCTTGGTGGAGAAACCACCATTTTGAATTCAAGCAACTCACAAATGACGCAACCGTCGAATCCGATCTCAGATTGAGTCCCAAATCTAATCGGCTCTCTTTTGTAAAACATCGCGAGGGTCTCTGGGTGTGGGATCTTAAAGCCGAGCAGGATGGTCCGCGTGAGATCGTTAAGACGTGGAGTTCCTTATCATATGCCTGGTCTCCGAACGAAACGTGGCTTGCGTACTCTGCTTCGGATAATAACTTCAACTACGATATTCATTTGGTGGACGTCGATAGCCCCGACCGCGTGATAAATGTTTCCCGCCATCCTGACAATGAATTTAACCCGGTATGGTCACCCGATGGGAACACGCTCGCGTTTGTCGGTCGCCGTTTTGACGACGAATATGATATTTATTACGTTTCTCTAAGCCAGGAAAAACACGAACGGACCGTCCGAGACGATAAACTCGAACAAGCGTTGAAAATCAAGGAATCCAAGGCGGGATCGATAACGGATTCCGTTGTGAATAAGAATGCAACTTCCGATCCAGCTACTCAGCTGGATATTAAAAATACCTTTTCACTAGAAGATCTTCGAACGATAACCCGCCGTATTCGTAAGATCAGTATCCCAGGTGCCACCGAAACTCAACTCGTTTGGTCTCCGGATTCCAAATTATTAGCATTTCAGGCCGAGATCGATGGTAAGCAGGGGATCTATACGATTACACCCTATGTCACCACGACAACTTCGTTTTTAATTTCCGGAAAGGCGGATATTTTGGAATGGCGAAGATCGGACAATCGTTTTTATTGGCTCAAGGATGGGGTCCCCGGCTGGACAAGTACAAACGGTAGCAATAAGGCTGAACTGAACTTCACGGCGGTCCAATATTCATCACTTAGCAGTTATCATCGGGAAATATTTGAGGAATGCTGGAGGATAATGAGAGATGATTTTTACGATGGCAATTTCAACAACTTAAATTGGGATCAAATCCGCAGGAAATATATCGAAGTCGCAGGGGCAACGGTCACGAAAGCAAATCTATCAAGAACCGTTGCCATGATGCTGGGTGAACTGAATGCATCCCATCTAGGTTACCGTGGCCTATCCGATGAATCACCGACACTGTCCAAGCGACACCAAACAGGTCATTTAGGAGCTTATTTCGATCAAAACTATAAAGGCCCCGGCCTGAAGGTCCACGAAAGTGTGGTGGGCGGACCAGCTGCTGCATTAAAAAGCCGATTATTACCAGGTGACGTGATCCTCACGATTAATGAAACCGCAGTTGACCCATCGTCTGACATAACGCGAGTACTCAATGGAACGGTTGGCAGGGAGACGTATCTCGGTGTCCAACGAAATGATTCAGAGGTTGAGGTTGTCATCATCCCAATAGATTATTCAGCGTTTCGCAGTTTGTTATATGAGAGATGGGTATCCGCCAATCAGGATCGCGTTGCCCGGAAGTCTGATGGTAAACTCGGGTATCTCCATATTCGTGCAATGAATATGACAAGTTTCCATCGTTTCGAACGGGAACTATTTGAGGTGGCGGATGGGAAGGAAGGGATTGTAATTGATGTGCGTGAGAATGGTGGTGGATTTACTACAGATCATCTTTTAACAATCCTTACGCAACCGAGACATGCAATTACCCGCCCCAGAGGTGGAGGTGAAGGATATCCTCAGGATCGATCAATTTATGCGACCTGGGACAAACCGATTGTCGTACTATGTAATCAAAATAGCCATAGTAATGCCGAAATTTTTAGCCACGCAATAAGACACCTCGGTCGTGGCAAGGTTATCGGTGTACCGACATCCGGTAGTGTCATTAGCACGGGAAGCAGGGCCGTCATGGATGCTGGTACAATTCGTATTCCGTTTCGAGGATGGTATTTACTTTCAGATGGACAGGATATGGAATTAAATGGTGCCATACCACACCATATAGTCTGGCCCCTGCCGGGCCAGATAGTCTCAGGTGTTGATATACAATTATCTAAAGCCATTAGCGTCCTCCGGCGCGAGGTAATCCGAGTTGCTAAGCAACCCGTGCCAAAACCCATCAAAGCTTCTGAACGGGAAAACATTAATGTTCCGTAAACTTACCGTATACCTAACCCTACTCTCAACAATTCTTAATCAACAACTTGTTAACGCGTCACCAACGCTCGAGGGCAACGACGTATTCGATATTGAATACGCGGACGATCCTATAATTTCCCCCAACGGTCGCTGGGTCATTTATGACCACGTTAGAGCGGACGAAGCGACGGACAAATTTACGCGCAATTTAATCTGTCATAACGTTGATGAAGGCACGTCTAGTGTTCTTCTGAAACGATACTCCGGTTTTTCTGATGTAGCCTGGCACCCCAGTTCCAACCATTTTGCAATAGCCGCTCAACGTGATAAGCAGAGTTATCTATTGTTGATAGTACCAGGACGACGTACTCCATCTAAGGTGATTCCGCTAGATAATGTTCCGAAACACTTGAATTGGAATCCAACGGGAACTGCGATTATCTATAACTCGTTCGTCCCGAAGGATCAAAAACGACTAGTACCATCACCGGAAGACGCGGTTACAGGAAAATGGGCCCCTCCAGTCATCGAAATTGAAAGAGATATCTACCGCCGCGATGGACAGGGTTATGTGAAACACGGTAATCATCAGATATTTAAATATGACGCTGATGGCGATTACATTAAACAGTTAACCGACGGACCATATGATCATACAGGCCCATTTGGTTGGGACGGCGATTCAAAGGTATTGTTTTCTGGTCAACTTTATCCAGATTGGGAACACACACCACGCCAGGATTATATTTATGCAATTAATACAGATACTCAACAGATTGATAAGCTAATAGATATCGACGGACCGGTATCGTCTCCACAATATTTATCCGACACGGATAGCATTGTGTTCCTCGGCTTCAAAGACCTTAAACACAGCTATCAACAGACTGACCTCCATATCTATGACAAGAAGCGTCGGGATATTCGAAATGTGACCCTGCAGTTTGATCGCGACATCTCAGCATTTAGAATCTGTTCTAACGGACTCATTTACTTTCGCTATGACGACAAGGGTACAGGAAGGATTGCAAGTTATAATCCGGTTAGCAATCTATTATCCCGTGATTTGGCTAAGAATGTTGGTGGGGTTAGCATCGGACGACCATATCAGGGTGGAAACTTTAGTATTTCCGATACCGGCGTTTTAGCCTATCCACAGGCATCACTATCACGACCAGCCGAAATAGCTGTTTCATCTGGATCGGATACGACACTCATTACCAATGTCACAAAAACCTTTACAGATACGCATTCAATTGGCTCAAGTCGTCGCTTCTCATATAAAAGTACTTTTGATGATGAGATGATAGACGGATGGGTGATATTTCCACCAGGATACAAACCCAATTCGGATAGCAAATATCCCCTGATACTTGAAATTCACGGTGGTCCTTTTGCCAATTACGGCTCCCGGTTTGCGATGGAACCCCAGTTATATGCCGCGGCTGGATATATTGTTGTTTACACTAATCCCCGAGGATCGACAAGTTATGGTGAACGTTTCGCACAACTAATTAATAGAAATTATCCACAGCAGGGCGATTTTGAGGATCTCATGGCTGCCGTTGACTATTCTATAAAAAACTACTCTGTGGATCCGGACAGATTATATGTAACCGGTGGTAGCGGTGGTGGCATATTGACCGCGTGGATCGTCACGAAGACCGATAGATTTAAAGCCGCGGTTTCACAAAAGCCCGTAATTAACTGGGAAACGCTGGCTTATACGTCGGACGGATATTTCTATTTTCCCCAAGACTGGTTTGATGGTCCGCCAACATCAGTGCCAGATGATTATCGCCGACGTTCGCCCCTCTCCTATGTCGACAAAGTAAAAACACCAACAATGCTGATGACAGGCGAGCAGGACTGGCGTACACCGATTACGGAGGCGGAACAGTTTTATCAGGGATTAAAACTTAACGATGTTGATACAATACTTATTCGAGTCCCAGAGTCGTCGCACTCGATCGCAGCCAGACCTAGTCGCATTTGGATGAAATTGAATTATTTGAACGCCTGGTTTTCACGATACAAATAGCGCGGCTAGGGTGTTCGGTTATCAATGATCTTAGTTCGTACACCATCGATCTGGTTATTTTTCAGCTGTACATTGCCGACTTCGGCATTAACCTCGATGCCAACCCTTTCCGCCTCGCCTCGGTTTTCCGTGATCACGTTACCAATCACTCGAGTGTCTTTTGTTTGCCCATCGAGTCGGATTGCAACCCCATCTTTCTCACCGCTGTTATAAATGCGATTATTAATTATCAGGTTTCGATTTGCCCAGAAATCCTTACCGCGGGTATCGTTTCGAAATAGAATTCCAACTTTTCCGCTATCGAGTACGTCATTATCGCGCATGATATTATCCGTGTCGCAATGACCAATGGAAATTCCATAACTAGTGTTGTTTTTGATATGATTTTTTTCTGCCAATCCATACCGAACACCCCAACACCAGAAAATACCAATCGTATTATCGAAAAGCTTATTATTTCGGATAAGGGGACGTTGGGAACCAGAACCGGGATGAACACCCAGATCTGCATTTCCATGACTGATACAATCCTCCACTACGACGTCATGACATATTTGGAAACTAATCCCATCCCCATTGTAATTTCGCGTAGTCACTCCTCGAATTGAGTAACGATTACAGTCTTGCAGGAAAATACACCCACCGTAATTGCCGTTCATGTTGACATTATTCTCACGATTACCGTCTAACGTCAAATTTTGGATCGTCACATCTTCAGAGTACTCACTTGTCAGTAACGGAAACACACTAGTCGCCTGAGGTTTACCTGTCAGCCAAATATTTTTACGCAGTCCATCATTCAACTTAAATCGGTTACCCTTTCTGGCAACTAAGGTGCGTTTGATATTTTCACTCCCGCCATTGTGGGCACTAGCAGCGGTAATAAACACGCCATCGCCAACCCTAAAACCATGGCCTGCCTTAAAGGTAATTTCCTGATCATACCAGTCAGAATCTTCACTTATGGCGCTGGAATGAGACGCATGTTTTGTGATGATCGTGTTATCACCATCCCCCAGCAACCTCAGATTTGATGGTAGATAAATAGAATTTCTCAGCTTAAAAACTCCGGCCGTAAGCTTTACCGTCCCGCGACCGAGGCGTCTAACGTAATCCACGGCTGCTTGAATCGCTCGATCATCGTCGCCATTAACATCGGCCCCCCGATTGCCAACAGTAATCGTTAAATATTCGTCCCAGTTGGGTTCGGATCTGGAATCACCGTCCGTAGCCCGTGGATTTGTAACGGCGGGCCGACCGTCCTCATCAGACCAACTGACTTGGGTCATACCTGAAATCGTTGTTGCCAACATCATGCGCCGATTTAGCAAATATCTCATCTTTAACTTCCTCTATTCAATCGTGATATCTGAAAGATCGTAGCGCGACACTGGATATTCAGGATCCATCTTTTTCAGTTCAGCCAACAGAATTCTAGTGATAACTAAATTGCGATACCATTTATCGTCCGAAGGTATGATGTACCATGGCGCTCGCTCACTACTACACGCTGCAAACATCTCCTTAAACGCTAGCATGTATGCTGTCCAATCCGCCCTCTTTCTTAAATCCTGAGGCTCGAATTTCCAACGCTTATCGGGACGATCGAGTCGGCTTTGTAATCGTCGTGCCTGTTCGTCTTTTGAAATGTTGAGGAAAAATTTAAGGATCCTCGTTCCGTGATCCATGAGACACGCTTCAAAGTTGTTTATATGAGCATACCGTTTCTTGATAAGTTCCAACGGTGCGAGATTTTCCACCAGAGGAACCAGGACATCTTCGTAATGCGACCTATTGAAAATGGAAATCATACCTTGGGCAGGTGTATGCCGATGAATGCGCCAAAGGAAATCGTGCTCCAATTCAGTTTCCGTCGGTCGTTTGAAGGAAGCGACATGTACACCCTGAGGGTTTATTCCCTGAAATACTTTACGTATCGTGCCATCTTTTCCCCCACAATCGAGTGCCTGAAAAACAATTAGCAGGCTTTGCTTATTTTCGGCGTACAACGCGCGTTGAAGTTCAATTACCTCTTTGCGCAGTTTCACAAACTCGTTTTTACCGAGCAACTTGCTCTCTTCCGACGAAGGGCTTTTCGTCGGAAGAGATTCAAGTCCGGGAAACTCGCCGGCATCGTAAACAATTCCATGTTTGAAAGATTCTTCATTTTGCATCGTTCCATTATAAGAAATTATTAGGACGAAAATAAACACCTGCACGCATGTTTCGTTTTTAGAAAAGTTTTTCGATGTTATAGTTAAACCAGTTACTGAAATCACCCTTCATATCCTCACTCTTATGAACGATAAATCAAAACGAGTTAAAAATAGACTCTGGTGGGAAATCACCTTCTTTGTATTGGGTGTCGGTTCCGGATACTATGCCTTTGCGTTTAGTGAATCGGAAGCCCAGCGTCTACATGTATTAGATAGTCCAATCGCAGGTACGGTGGATGGGAAATATCGTATAACAGGGGAGGCCTATCGAACTGACGGATCCGATCAGATCCTTCAATCCCGACTCAACAGTTCCAACGTTGTTTACTATTTCCTAGAACGTAAGGAATTGGTAGATGGAGACTGGACGCCGTTAACGCCACTGACAGAATCTGTCCCGTACTTTTTACGGGACGATTCGGGTGACGTATATGTGGAGCAGGCAAAAGTGGTCGGTGCCTTTTCAAGAGAGGTTCAGCGAATGAACGTTCGTCGGCGAGAAGCGATGTTAATGGTGGCTGAATCCGCCACGGCAATAGGGGATATACGCCTACAACCCGATGGAACTCGGAATTTCATTGGCGATATAACGCCAACTCGCTTTTATTCTGACGCTACCAATATATTTGTTTTATTAGCGAAATATTTTGCATATATCAATGTTTTCTTTTTTGTTGTAACCCTCGCCGCTGATTACAGAAGTAGTCGGTACGGAAGGGGTGTACAGGCATTTGTCTGCCTGATGGTGACGTTCATTCTGGGACTGAGTTTTGAACTTTGCCTATATCAACAGAGCCATGCACTACTCTTACAGGATTATCAGTTCGTCCATCAGAATTTAATTGCCGCCGAAGGCAAGTTGCCCCGTAACGAGTGGATCCTAGGAGTTGATGCTTACAATCACCATATAGAGCTACTGTCGAACGAAGCGGACGTGTTTCCTAACAATCTCGCCATCACGGTATTTGGTCTTAACGTTCCCAAGGCAATTCAACGATAGTGTTCATCGACGCAAACTCACTGAAGGTAGCCGACAACCATCTGCGTAATGCCGATCATATTATGGCAGGTATCATCAAAGCCGTGGGGCCTTGTACACTGACGCTTGACAATAGTCCGTTTCGCATGCTGGTTAAATCGGTTACTGGCCAGCAATTATCTGTGTCTGCTGCGCGGTCGATATGGAATCGTTTCATTGTCATTAACGGTTCGAAAAGAGTATCACCAGCGAGTCTACATCGAATCAATGACCGGAGCCTCAGGGCGGCCGGATTGTCGAGGGCTAAAATAGCATCAATTCGTTGTATCCAACAGACATTCATGTCTCACACTCTTACCGCAGCGATGTTGAGACGGTTGCCAAACGACGAAGTCAAATCGCAACTCATGAAATTACGAGGCGTTGGCCCTTGGACGAGCGACATGTTTTTAATGTTCGCTCTGGGACGATTAGACGTCTTACCCATTGGCGATCTTGGAATTGCAAACGCGATTAAGGAATTTTATTGTCAGGGACAGAACGCTACGCCTTCGCTAATGTTAACCATTGGTGAGCAATGGTCTCCGTTTCGCACCATCGCTTCGTGGTATTGCTGGCAAGGCCTTGATCTTTTGCGAGCTGGTAATCTATGCATGCGAAATTTGGCGAACTAGCTATTTTCTTCAGTGCGTTGTTGCGGCGTCAGTTTTAGACATCACTAATCAACTGAACTTTTAATTCCAGCTCGGCGTGGTTCAATCTGTTTTATCTATCATTTGCAAGAGGACCACATAAATGCAGTCAGGCCTGCATTTTATAAATACATAAGTCGGTACGATAGTAAATATCAATGTAAAATGGAGGACTGTATCATCGTTACTCATTCAATACACGCGACTTAGGGCAGCCTTGGCCATGAAAACGCTCATTTGCGCGATTACTGCTATCTATTGTGCAGTATTCGCTATTAAACT
Source organism: Planctomycetaceae bacterium (assembly GCA_002709045.1). Taxonomy (GTDB): domain Bacteria; phylum Planctomycetota; class Planctomycetia; order Pirellulales; family Pirellulaceae; genus UBA721. The sequence continues at coordinate 17,851 of PAPJ01000040.1, forward strand.
ATCCGCCGAAGAAGATATCCCCACGGTTACTCTCACAGATGTGAGGCAAATCGAACATAACGGAGAGCATAACGCGTTCACTGACCTGATTTGGTTCAAGGGTAGGATATACCTTGCCTTTCGCAGCTGTCCAGATGGGCATATGGTGCATCCAACAAGTCGAATTATCATCCTGCAAAGCACCGACGGAACCCAGTGGAAACCCGTGCATTCATTCAATGTTCCAGACCGCGATACTCGCGATCCACATTTTGTCGATTTTAATGGTCGTTTATTCGTCTACAGCGGGACCTGGTACGGCGGTGACTTAAGACCAAAAATCCGGAACATGAATCAAATGCTTGGCTACGGGGTCAGTACAAGCGATGGTGAACGATGGAGCATGCCATTTCAATTAAACGGGACTTATGGTCATTATGTTTGGCGCGGTGCCACATACAACAATGCTGTGTATTTATGCGCCAGGCGACGAACGGGTTTTAAGGAGTTGCCAGATTTAACAAACCATGCCGCAATCGTGCAATCACGGATTTTAAGAAGTGACGACGGGATTTCCTTCACTGACGTTGGACACTTTCAAACGCAGAACGGTGATGAAACCGCATTTCACTTTACTGAAAATGGTGTAATTCAGGCGATTGCCCGCCGCGGAAATAGGTCTGCGGAGCTCATCATCCTGAAACCTCCCTATAATACGCCCATCCGTACCGATCTTGGACGTTATATTGGTGGGCCGCTATTGTTTAAGTATCAGGATTATATGTTGGTCGCAGGTCGTAATCGTAGCGAAGGTAAAGTTCATACGAATATTAGTATTCTTAAAGAGGAGAAGCTCATTGATCTGATCAACTTACCCTCAGGAGGAGACTGTTCATACCCGGGAATGGTAACATTATGTCCAGGCTGCCTGTTAGTCTCGTGGTATTCCAGCCATCTCAAAGACGATGACGGGAAAGCTAAAACGTGCATCTTTACAGCAAAGTTACACATAAATTAAAAATTAACGCTCTGCGACGCAATGAAATTTATGAATGCGATCAAAGCGAAACTGTTTCCTGATTCGATCGCGATGGCAAACGGCAAGCAGATAAACTCGACTGCCGTTTGTTATTACGCGTTCGGGTGTAATCCTACGAAAAGCACGGCTATCGTCTCCATATTGAATCACCATATCGCTGCCATTATCTATAGCTGAACTAAACAACTCGAAACCGTCTGGCACTGACGCTGGTTTCATCCCTACTTCAGCAACAGAATGCGGCGTTGTGATTGTGAACAATTCTTCTTTTGTATTAATACTTAAGCGATCTATCGCTCGCCTGAACACCTGAGCTAGTAGTAACGAATCCGCGAGACCGCGATGTTCTTCGACGTCTATTAGATTCAAATACCGGCCGACCGTTTCCAAGCGGTAATTTTTAAGATCGGGCCAGGCCCTCCGACAGATTGGGAGCGTGCATATAACTTCATTGCAAGGTGGTTCCATACTGTTAAACGCACAGGCACTTGCCAAAAACGAACGATCGAATCCGGCATTATGGGCAACCAGTACGCCATCACGAGGAATAAAATCCAGGAATGCGGGGAGCGTGTCGGTTATCAGAGGAGCATCGCAAACATCCTCTGCGAATAAGCCATGGACGGCACTAGCTGATGCTGAAATAGGTTGTTGAGGGTTGACTATTTCCGAAAACACTTCCTGTCTATCTGTGTCGATATTGAATATGACAGCGCCGATATCCACAATACGATCAACCTGCGCCGAAATTCCAGTCGTCTCGAAATCGAAACAAATAAATGTGCAATCAATTAAACGCAAGATAGTTCCTTCGCCAAAAACACTGTTTTATATGATAATGGATCGCGGATTAAGATGTTTATCTAATGAGAGTACTTACTATGTTCATAGCCGCCATAGAGGACATACATCTTGTTGATTGGGTGATATGTGCCGCTTACCTGGCGTTTGTCATTGGCCTGGGAGTTTATTTTTCCGGAACACAGGACAGCAATGACGATTTTTTCCACGGCGGGAAACGCATGCACTGGCTGCCCGTTGGTCTTTCCTTATTTGCGACCACTTTCAGTTCAAATTCTTTTGTTGGACTTCCGGCCGAAGGAGCTTTTGGCGACTACCATCAATTATTAGCGATTTTCTTTATCCCCTTCGTGGTAATACCGATCACTTGCAAGTGGTTTATTCCAAAGTATAAAAGTTGGAAGTATAACAGTCTCTACGAGTATTTTGAGCGACGTTTCGATCGCAGTTTACGGCTATTGGCAAGCTCGGTTTTTATGTTCTACTCTGCCGGATGGATGGCCACGATGTTACTTGCTGTCGCACGAGTCCTGGGAGAAGTCCTAGATTCTCCCTCTCCGGAACAAGGAGCAATCATTATCTCTGTCGTAGGACTGTTGGCGACGTTATACACCGCCATGGGCGGCGTAAAAGCTGTGATCTGGACCGATACCATTCAAGCGTTTGCGTTGGGCGGTGGTATGCTTTTCCTGCTCTTTACACTGATCGGCGATATCGACGGTGGTTGGCTCACTTATTTTGAAACGGCCAGGGAAAGTGGGAAAATGAATATGACGTCGACGTCGGGTGGCTGGGGCGAACGTAACATCTATTCTGCGATGGCTTACGGATTTTTTATCTATATGGGAGGACAGGTAGCAACCTATGGATCTTATCAGCGCTACATTACAGTCGAATCAATACGAGATGCGCAGTTTTCGCTTGTTGTAAAAGGTGTTTTTACATTATTATCATGCACGTTATTTTTTCTTGTCGGAACAGGTTTATGGCTTTTTTATCAGCAGACTCCTGAATCGCTTCAGATTTTTGAAGCTTATAGTCAAGATGCAGCGAAGGACCGGCTTTTACCCAACTATGTCATGAATTTCATGGATGGCGTTGGGATAACGGGTTTACTTCTGGCTGGATTATTCGCTGCCGCAATGAGCAGTCTTGATAGCGGCATTAACAGTATGGTAGCTACATTTGTTACAGACTGGCATAACGGAAAGGACATGGGCAGAGGTACAAACAGGCGGCTAACATTGGTATTCGGATTCGCTGTTACGTGTATTGGATGTGTTATGTCCTTCAGCAAACTGCCTGTCTTTGATCTGCTTTTATCCGTAGGTGGCGCGACACTGGGGCTATTGCTCTCAATTTTGGTTGTAGGTCTTCTTTATCGTAAAGCCACTACCATTGGTGTCATGTTGGGAATGTGTACCGGGTTATTAGTTTACGGATATATTCGCATATATATAGGTAAATTTGCATCCGAGGACACCATTAGGGCACTGGGAGAATTTGGTGCTATCCGCAACAATACCTGGTGGGACGGTATGTTTACGACCTGTAGTTCGATTATTGTGGCGATCATCGTCAGTAAACTTACCTATCGCGAACAGGCAGTAGACGAATCGCTACTACTGCGTCAGCGTAAGCTTACATAAACGAGCAATGATGTTAATTACACCCCCTGCCCTTACTGTATATACAGACTTTGTTTGCCCCTGGTGTTATATCGGTGATATGTATCTACGCGATGCGTCGACAAAGAGAGATTTTGATATTCATTACGTAATGTTTCCGCTACATCCGGAGACTCCTTCAAGCGGGCTGACCCTAAACAAATTATTTAAAGGACGTTTCGACAATTTGCAGAAAGTGCAGGATGCGATACGTAAGCAGGCCATTGCATTGGGTCTTAGATATGGAACGCGGACTCACACTTACAACAGTCTCAATGCTCAAATTATTGGAAAGGCACTCAGCGACCCAAAGGACTTCGAGCTTTTTAAACTCGCCGTATTTGAGAAATACTTTGGTGACGGCTGCAATATTGGAGATTCTTTAGTACTGCAGCAAATACTCGATAACATCAACAATCGAAAATGGAATGCAATCGATTTAATCAACGATGCCGATCTACAACAACAAGTAGAACAAGACTGGATTCTATGCCGTACCAATGGAATAACCGGAGTTCCGACCTTTCAACAGGGGGATCGTTATTGCTTCGGAGTACAGCAAACCGCTAACATCCTAAACTTATTATTCCCAGAATAACACTGAATGATAATGTTTCGCTATTTCCCAGTAATTTGTATCTGCATAATCTTATTGGGCTCAACGTGCGCGGCTGATAACACAGTATCAGTCGGACCGAGTCGGGATTATGTAAACTTCTGTGCGTCCTGTCACGGTGTGAACGGCGATGGCGAAGGTAAGGCGGCACGGTTTTTATTTCCTAAACCGCGAAGCTTCATTAAAAGTCCATTGCAATTTGCGACTACAACAAACCGCATATCAAGTGCATCGGACATAGAATTAGTCATTCGTCGAGGTATACCAAACACCTCTATGACAGGCTGGCCGACTCTAACCGACACCCAAATCACGACACTCGTAGCAGACGTTATGCGTTTTCGCCAGGCCGGAGCAAAAGTACGTTTTCTTCGACTCCTTACAGTTACAGGTGACATCACCAGTTCAGACACACCCCTTTTAACGCCTACGCAACAAAAGGACATGGGTCTTTATATCAGCAAGGAGACTAAACCGGGTGCGACTTGGAGCTTACCGCGACTGCCGGAAGAACGATTGTCAATCTCCCGCGGGCTGGAAGTCTACAAACAACAGAATTGCCATAAGTGTCATGGCGAGGACGCACGTGGCAGTTACGGTATTGATATTGTTGGTGAGTATGGATTCCCGACATTTGCGTCAGACCTGGTAAATGACGCTTACAAATATGGTCGCGACAGGGGCAGTATAACCCGAGTTATACAGCTCGGTATCAATGGCACTAAGATGCCGGCCAGCAGTACGCTAACAATCAAACAGCTTTCCGATTTAACTGAATACATTATATCAATTCAAAATACCGAAAGTACGCCACTGACCAACTCGCAAAGATACCAACGAGCTATTGGCAATCTTAATAAATCGCCGTAAATCAACATTTTCTGAAATCATCAAATCTTGTAGACTTTCACCACGTAGGTGCGCCGAGCGCATCTGATTTATTACCAGGCTTAAGTAAGAGATGATGGCGTGGAAGAAGAATCAATCAGGGTTCTACATACCGGAGATTGGCGTCTTGATCAACCTTGCAGGGGGATCACACACTACCCTACCGCACTCGCTGCGCGTTTAGCCAGCGCAACTCAGGAAAGTGTCGGACGAATCATTGAATTCGCGATCGGGGAGAAGGTTCATGCCGTTGTGGTTGGAGGAAATATTCTCGACCCCTTATTAGCAGCACCCTCCGATTATGGATATCTATTATCACAGTTAGAACGTCTGCAATCAGCGGCTATACCAGTGATTTGGAATTGGTCCTGGTTGGACCGTCGGCAACACTGGCCACGATGTTTCGTATGGCCTGACAATGTCACACAATTCATAGGAGAATCGCCACAGGTCATAACTCAACCGATTAATAATGATTCTCAACTTACATTTATAGGGCTTGAGGTAACTTCACAGCAGGAATTTGACTTCAATTGGTTTGAGGGTTTGAAGTTCGACGGCCCGGCCTTTGGCGTTGGCTACGGACAACATAATGGTTTCACGGTAGATTGTGCTATACAACATTGGTTACTTTCCGGTGAGCCTTATGGGACCGATTGTCCGGAGGGAGGAATCCAGGTTTACTATTCGGGTAGCCCTCAGGGTCGCGACTTAAAAGACACCGGCCCCCATGGTGCCTCCTTAATCGAACTAAAAACGGATGGGAACGTTGAATGTCAATTTATAAATACTTCAACGCACGAATATCAACGATTGAGCCTTAATGGCTCTGCTGTTTCCAGCAAATCGGAATTGTTAGATTTGATTATTGACGCTGTGCGCCTGAGAAGTTTTGATTCATCCATCATTTATACTATTACCGTGCACCTCACAGCGACGGGATCATTCCTACGAGCCTTTCAGTTTCTTGACGAGTACCCTGAGTTGATGACGTCGGTACAGACATTATTCACCGAATTCGCTCCAAATTTAATCTTTGCTGGCATTTCCACCGAGTCGGCCGAAACTTCGAACATTTCGGCAGAGCAGGAGGTACTGGGTGAATACCTCTTTGTCATAAATGAACTCAGAGATAAGGGTTGGACAGACCTCAGGCTTCAGTCGTTATTGCTTCCGTCAAACGACAATGCATGGTCTCACCTACATGAGGATTTAACAGGACTTGATACATTACGTATGGCAGAGCATCTCGGGATACATCTGTTCAACGGCACGAATGAGGATGCGGCCTAGTGCGAATCTCCGACATCCAAATAGACAACTTCGGCGTATGTCAGAACGTTTGGTTTGAATCCATTCGCTCACAGATACTTGTTATTTATGGTCCAAATGAAGCCGGCAAAACGACAACCATGGAGTTCATACGAAACACGCTTTTTGGCGCAAGCTCCTTTGATTCACGGGCATTAAGCGTGGAGGCCAATCAGGACAATGCCGGTCAGATTCGATCAATTGATTCTGATGGCAACCACTGGATTGTACAACGAGATACGGGAACTATTCCGGGCCTCCAAATAACCATCAACGGCAAGATCCATCCTCCTTCAAGCCTAAATCGCGACCTGCTTGGAGGAATTGGCCCCGAGGTCTTTCATAATGTATTCACCGTAGGTATTGGAGAACTACAACAACTCAATCAGCTGAATTCAACCGACGCTGCAGATTTTCTTTATGAAATGACGACCGGTTTTGACCGCGTTAATCTGGGACACGTGTTAAGGGGTATATGCAGCACGCGTCAGAGTATAGAGGACGGGCACGGCTCGGGAACCCTCGTTGATCTTCGAGCTAAACAGACGTTATTAAAACAGCAATTAGACCATTATTCCGAAAGGCTTGTTGCCTGGAACGCCTGCCAGAATAACATTCAGTCCACCCAGCACACATTATCAGAATTTCAAACCGAGCAATCTAACTCGCAATTAACTTTAAGATGTATCGAGGCCTGTCGGGATAACCATGAACATATTCAGAAATTGCTTGAGCTGGAACAGTGGTTAGAGGCAAATAAATCGACGAAATTATTTGAATCCCACGTAATCTTCCAGCAACTGGACGAACTGATTCGTCTTGCAACCTCGGCCAATGCATTAAACAATCAAATTACCGATACCGAATCCTCTTTAATAGAAGTCACGATTGCCTGTGATGAGATTAAGGCCTCCTTGTTGCCGCATGACGTCTGGTTACGCATCAAGGCGTTTGCTGAAATGATACCGTGGCTTAAAAGCGTTTCTCATGAACTTTCTGAGATAAATACGAACGCTACCACCTTATACGCCTCGTGCGGCAATAACGACACGTTTTTTGGACAGCCACATGAACTCGATCCGGCTGTACTTAATCGACGTCTGTTAAAAGAGCTACGGCAGCCGGCCCGAGAATTGCGGCATATAAAACATAAGTTAAAGGCGTCGCAAAACGAACTAGAGGAATTGAACGCGCGACTGGAACAGACTGAAAGGAATTGGTTAGACGATTCCGGGTGGGATGGACTCGGTGTAATCCCGGATCTTGACCGACCTGTCTTCTGCATTGCCGATAAACTACAACATTACCGCCATAAGCTGACGCAATTAAAAAACGTCAAAGCGGTCGTTGATGACGAGGGTCGTAATACGAGCGCTACCTTAGGTCCTTCATCCTCAACTGGTGAAACCAATCGGATCGTTATTAGCAATTTTATTCTTTGTGCCACAGTCTTCGCTATAGGCGGGACCATGCTAGGCATGGCACTTTTCTTTCCCGACCGGTTCGGCTTGTCATTTGGCGCTTCAATATTTTGTACCATTCTCGGTATTACTGCAATCACTGCGGGTGTCGTCGGTCAAATTCAGGATTCCAAACAGAGGCACAATTCTGAACGACGTCGATCCCGATTGCGGCAACTTGCCGAACTGCGATTTTCAGATCGGGATTTAGCAACCACTCCCGAATTCAACTCGACAATTGAATTGAATGAAGCGATAAAAGGTACGGACCGTTCGCTATCAATTTTAAGTGAACTTAACAGACAGGCTTCGTTGATTGAACGGCTCCGAGTTACTAAAAGGGCGACCGTTGATAGGCAGGCAAATAACAGCGCTTTGGCCGAAGAAGCCCGTCAACACTGGATGACGCGCATTCAGGAATATGGAATCCCCTCAAATATTACACCCCAGGACCTTTATAATGCCGTCGAGCGTGCCGAAGAAATACACGCTATACGGCGGGATCGGTTGGATAATGACTCACAACGATTACGTAAAACGACGGAATTGGCAGACCTTGAATTACGATTAACCACTCTCCTGCACGAGACGAAACAGCCAGTTGACCATTTAACGATGGATGAGAAAATTGAAACCCTCAAACTAGTCGGAACAAATCAACAGGAGCTCAGAGACACGTTAACCGAGTTGGAAATAAGACATGATACTTTGGAAAACGAACTCACTGGTCTAGATAGCGAAAAGGCTGCTATTACGCGAGAATTAGTGAATCGTTATGCAACTGTTGGTGCCAATAATCTCCGCCAGGTTCACGAACTACACGAATCGATTCAAACACTAAAGGAGCAACAACGTCGTTTTACCCTAATCATGCGAAACGTCGAAGAAACCGCGGAACGATACGGTATAAGCCTCCGGGAAATAAAAGAACTCTCCCGTGTTGGCGTCGCTGCTCTGGAAGAGATGCACTTAAAAGCTACTCAAAGTTCGGCGGAATTATCAACTAAATTAAATTCCCTACATCAACAACTCGGTGGTTTGAAAGCCGAACGAGCCTTTCTCTGCGAACCGGGGGATCTTAATTTATTGAGATTAGAAGCAGCATCAGTAAACACGCGGATAAAACAGCTTGAAGACTCTTGGAAGGTTTGGGCAACCAGTGAAGCGGTCAGTGAACGCGTGCGACTCATTTATGAGACCCAACGCCAACCAGAGACACTTCGGGACGCAAGCCAGTGGCTGGCGCAGATGACCCAGGGCGCATATGTCCGAATATGGACACCGTTGGGCGAAGATCTCCTATATGTCGACGACGACCAAAATCAATCATGGGTCATCGATTCGCTGAGCCGGGGTACGCGTGAATCAATTTACCTTAGTTTGAGGCTAGCATTAGTACGTTCATATCAAGATGATGGGGTTTCGCTACCCCTTATCCTTGACGACGTGCTCGTTAATTGCGATATGCAACGATCTAAGCATGCAATCTCAACAATTAAACGGTTCGCAGATGAGGTTGGACAGGTTTTGTTTTTCACATGTCATGAACACATTGCCAAATTATTGGAAGACGCGGGCGCTGACGTGCGCGATATCAAACGTCCGAAACAAGTACGCGCGCCAGAACTACAGCGACTTTCACTCACACACCATAGGGGCCCCACGACGCCTGTTCCCGATAAAGGTTGCGGTGAACCGGCATCTGTTATGCAAGAAATAACTAATATTGGTAATGCATTGGACGATGTGGCAAATCATTTAACACAATCTCACTCATCATCCGACGTAATGCATCGTGATACCTTCGGTGATGAAATAGATATGGAATTAGCCGACGATACAGATGTCGATTTCCCTGGCGAAAGGGATGAAAGAGACCTAGCGGCTTAATCCGGGATTTTATACGAGCGCAAAGGACCAGTTCCATGAATAGCACCCTACTTCTTATTTCGACGGCATTATTAGGCGTTGACTATATCGTCGAAGAGACCAATGGAGTCCCCGTATTTGTAGTTCAAATTGAAGAGGAACTAGTATCACAATTAAGCGACGGTTTTGAAATTAACAGCATCGTTCCTGAAAAGTACGAGCGTATCCGTAATATACGAATCGTGATTGCAGGCAAACGACACAATGACGTTGCAGAACCTTTCGATCGTGAGAATTCAGATCCACTCAGCTTAAACCCAGATAGGTCTATATTGCCCCCTGATAACGAATTGGAGATTTCTAGCACGATAAAACTACTACCTGACGAGTTTCCCTTACCCAATTTAGCTCGGAGTGATTATGCATTAGCTTCACAGCGATCCTTGATCGCTACACCGCTCGCAAGTCAGGGTGCGGCCAATTTTGACTTAAGTCCAGCAAAGCAAGCCGGTGATACTTTTCATTCCAACACGGAACCCATCGTTTCTAATGTTAGATTTAATGATATTGCTCCAATTACACACCAAGACTCGTCCATTCAAGTCAACGACGATGCTGTCGACTTGAATACCACAACGTCACGCAACATAGCCGCAAATAGCTTTGGAACAACCCGACATGACGAACCTGAACTTATCCATGCCGATAACGGGCAGTTCGTAGCCTTGCCCACAAAGGTTCCCTCGTTATACGCTGCAACAGAAATTCAAGTGCCAAACGATTCTCCGGTTAATAGCCAGACGGATAATCCAACTTCGCTACTCGTATTATTATTCTCAGTGACGCTAAACCTATTCCTTTTAGGCACGTATTTTATACGCCTTAGACGTTAGATTATTCTTTCGATATCTCGGTATCTTTATCATCATCGTCAATATCCAACGTGTCTATTTTCGTTTCCAAATCAGACTCCACCGGTGAATCATCAAGTAATTCCTCCAACTCTTCGCCATCGATAGTTGACAATTCCCGATGTAGTATATTCAACAGCGTTTGCAGGAAGACAACAACCATCGGACCCGTTAGAATACCAATCGGTCCGAGTGCTTGCACTCCGCCCACAACACTCAAAAGGGCGAACATTGGATGGAGTTTAGCAGTATTCTGAAGGACCAATGGTTTAACGATATTGTCCGAAAGAGAGACGGGACCAATTCCCCAAATCAGTAAAAAAATACCATAACCTGTTTTATCTGCAAACAGTATCAACCATAGCGCGGCAGGAAACCAAACTACAGCAGCTCCGACAAAGGGCACCATTGCCAGCAATGTCGCGGCGAACGTCAATAACAATATCGACTGCATACCAGCAATCCAGAATCCAACACCGGCGAGCACGCCCTGTGCCAACGCAGATAGAATCGTCGCAAGGACTACCGCCCTGCTAATACTGACAAACTCGTCGATCAGCATTTTTTCATAATCGGACTTCAACGGAGATAATTTCAACAGGGTTTGCACCATTTCACGCCCATCGACGAGAAAGAAATAGACTCCGATCAACATAATCACAATCCCGGCAAGGAGTGATATGAAATAACTTAGAGTATTGGCTCCGGCCTGAAGGATTTGTTTTCTTAGACTACTATTCACGAAGGTATCTGACCACTCAGATAATTCACGTGGTGTTGGATTTGCTGAATCAATCACCGCTTCCTTCAGTGTTCCGCCTAAAAAGGCAGTTCTAAATACAGCGAAGGATTCCCGAAGTTTTATTCCTTCATTCAGTACCTCTTCCAATTCCATCGTTTCGGCGTTCTGAATAAATTCTTCCAATATTTGTCGATATTCCGTAAACGACTTGCCTCCTATCGAGTCGTCTGACAAATCAATCCCCTCACTTGCGGCGCGAAGCATATTTAATGTATTTGCAATCGCCGATGTATCTTCCTTAAGCGCCGTATCATCTACAACTTTTTGTATCAACTCGTTCGACTCTCTTATTGCATCTTCGCTAGGAATCTGCAATTTAAACACCTTACGGAAATCCTGTAGAGACTCTGCCACATAACCCGGAGTAATATTGCGTATAACTCTACTTCCTTCGACGGCAGCATAAGTACCGGCGATAATTATCGGTAACATCACCGCTAATCCGACAATACTTGTTGTGGCAAGTGCAGCAAGTTTGCGTTTACCTTTGAACCTCGCGAGGATACGTTTATGCAATGGAGAGAATATCACCACTAAAACCGCAGCAAGGAATAAAGGTAAAAGAAATGACGCCATCACGCGATAAAAGAGCGCACCTATGAGTATGATGATTCCTAGTAAGACCAGAAACGATATCAGTCGTCGTAATCGATTGGTTTCCATACAGACCTTAAATTTGATAGACCTTACGGATAAAGATTTTTAGTAGAATATTGCCTACCGCGTCCCCTACCCATGTAGTGACAAATATTATCCGTAGTTTACCATGTCGAAAAACAACAACCAAATACCGACCAACGTATTAAAAACTTTGGTGAAGGTTATTATTTTCGTCTTGGTTGCAGTAATGATTCATCGTACGCTTTCAAATTCTTATGATGAATTTCAACAGGCCGAGTTTGATCTCCAACAGGTTCAAGTTGAGTACCTATTTTTATCGATCATACTTTATGCTTGCGGTCTTATTTGTTTCGCATTTGTTTGGCATTTAGCACTTCAGATATTGGGACAACATCCAACAAAAACAGAGTCCCTTGGGTCCTATTTTATAAGTCAGTTGGGAAAATATGTCCCTGGAAAAGCGCTGGTGGTCATTATACGGAGTGAACGCATTCGATCTAAACGGACGGCATTATCGCCTGCCATTGTTGCCGTATTTATTGAAACCCTCGCAATGATGGCTGTAGGGGCGATTCTTGCCGGTGTATTACTCGTATGCAGTGGTTACCGTTCTACTGATCCGCAGTTAATTATTATTTGTCTTGGATTGGCATTAATGGCGGGAATACCTTCTGCGCCGCCGGTATTTCGTGCAATTATTCGGTCGTTAACCAAGAACCGAGTAAAGGGTGATCTTGTGAATCAGGTGGACAATCTAACACTCTCAACGATGATTCCCTGCTGGATCGTATCTGCTGTGGGTTGGGTACTGTTAGGCGCGAGTTTGTATGCCTGCCTCTATTCTCTCCCCAATTCGATTATGCTCAGCCCGATAGGCATTTCCCAATTAGGACTTATCATCGCTAGTGTGGCTTTAGCAATCGTAACCGGATTCGTTTCGTTAGTCCCAGGTGGGGCAGGTGTGCGGGAATATATCATGCTGACACTACTAACTGCCAATTTTGGGATCGTTGCCAGTTCACTCGCTGCCATTCTGATGCGAGTAATTTGGTTGTTATCCGAGGTGTTATTTGCCGCATTTTTCTATATATTGATGAAGCGTTCCACTCCACTATAGAAACATTGGTCATGAACTTTATTTCAGCAGTAATTCCCGTTTTTAATGAATCAGAAAGTCTCTATGAACTCCATCGAGAAATTACATCGGTCTGTTCGAATAATAACTATCAATATGAGATTATATTTGTAGACGACGGTTCCACAGACGGCTCGTGGGATGTGATAAGTCGCTTAACAACTGATGATCCCAATCTTAAAGGGATCCAATTTCGGCGGAATTTTGGTAAGGCTGCTGCTCTCAATGCTGGTTTCAAAGAGGCACGGGGTGATGTCGTCTTCACTTTAGACGCTGATTTACAGGACGACCCCAATGAGATCCCTGCGTTCCTCGAGTTATTAGAGTCTCAGGAACTTGACGTGATCAGCGGCTGGAAGAAACGGCGATACGATCCGTGGCATAAAGTAGGGCCCTCACGAGTCTTTAACAAAATGGTAAGTTCACTGACAAAGGTCAACCTTCATGATCATAACTGCGGATTTAAATGTTATCGTCGGGAAGTCTTGCAGGAAGTGCATCTTTATGGTGAGTTACACAGATTCGTACCGGTACTCGCCGCCGCGAGGGGTTTTAAGGTAGGCGAACTGGTTGTTAACCATCGAAAGCGTCAGTTTGGTTATTCGAAATATGGCGTGAGACGGATTGTTAAAGGCTTTCTTGATCTTATCACGGTATACATGCTTACCGGCTATGGCCATCGCCCGCAGCACTTACTAGGAACGCTCGGCTTGACATGTTTTGGTGGCTCCGCCTGCTTAACATTATCCCTAGTAATCACTTGGATTATTGATCGAATTGGTGAGCATCCTCCAACATTTCACCTTCATGAAAGAGCCGTCTTTTATTTTGCTCTATTTGGTGTGATTATTGGCATACAGTTGCTAACGGCAGGTTTTCTCGCCGAATTGGTGACTCAACAAACTAGTAGGGATGAACAAATCTATGCCGTAAAGGATACGATAGGATTGAATACAGAATTAAACGCTGACTGATTCGCTATCGTACATCAGGAACTTAATTGTGGCGTATTCACGGCCGGTTAATAATTTTTCACGACTATCGCAAATAACGATCATCCTCGGAATGGTCCTAATCGTAGTACGCCTGTGCCTGTGGCATGTCTATTTAGACAAGAATGATAAACGCGACCGAAAATTTATACAGGGTAAAGAAGCGGTCACAGGAATGCACTGCGCTAATGACCGCAGTCGCTGGGCCACGGTGGTAGCACTCGTACACCACCATACATTTGCTATAGATGAGGTTGACCCTTTAAGAGGTAAGCATGGAAACTGGGGAACCATTGATAAGGTTTATCATGCCGATAAGAGTGGTACTGAGCGTTTTTATTCCAGCAAACCACCGCTTTATAATTTGGTTTTAGCAGGCCAATACTGGATCATCCATGCGGTGACTGGGCTCAATATTCTTGAGCATCCTATGCCAATTATCAAACTACTTACGTTGGTCAATCAAGGTATACCGCTACTGGTTATTTTGATTTGCCTCGCAAAGGTTGGTACTGAAATAATCGAGAATCGGCGACTATATAGTCTATATCTAGTCGCGATCACATTCGGCACGTTCCTTACTACTTTTGCAGTGACGCTTAACAATCATATTCCTGCAGCTCTCTTTGCATTGCTCGCCATACTTGAGTGTCGCCAGCTGGTTAACGACACCTCCAATTCAAAGAGTTACGCTATTGTTGGTTTGTACGCGGCGCTATGCGTAACCTTTGAATTGCCTGCTTTGGCATTGCTGCTACTTCTAGGGATCTGGTGTCTCACACTTGATTTCAAACGAACGATTGCTTTTGGCGTACCGCCAATTTTATTAGTTGCAACTATTTATCTGGGAATTAATAAGGTTGCTCATGATTCATGGCGCCCCCCCTACGCCCATCGAGCGGACAATACAGTCCTTGAGGTACTGAGCATTGAAGATGGCGATTCTCTGCTAAGCGGTATCCTGCCAGATAACGTCGATCTATTTAGCGGATCAATGCCAGGAATCGGTAATTACCGCATAGAACCTCATCCTAGCGACGGACGCTGGCGGATTTATGATTACGGCAACAATGTCCGCTATGCTATGTTGCGTAAGGAATCAACTTATGAAATACGTGGTTGGGATAATTGGTACGACTATGAAGTTAATGGGAGAAAAAGTTACTGGCTTCCAGGCCAAGCCTCAGGTGTCGATCTTGGCGAATCCTCTCGAGTTACCTATTTATTCAATCTAACGATTGGGCATCACGGATTCTTCTCGCTAAGCCCGATATTACTATTCGGCCTAGCCGGCATTTTCAGTCAACTTCGAACCAAGAATAGCTTCTGGAAACCCTTGGCACGAATTACGCTAGCTTTAACCGTTATTTTGCTCATTTTTTATGTTCTTAGACCACTCCAAGATAGAAATTACGGGGGTGTAGCAAGCGGTTTTCGTTGGATGTTCTGGTTAATTCCGCTTTATTCCCTATTCTTAGCAAAATGCATTCATAGCTCCAGACGGTCATTTTTCCTTTTATTAATATTTCTCATAGCCTTGGTAGTTAGTATCTATTCCGCTCATTATGGTTTTCTTAATCCCTGGCAAAATCCATGGCCATATTCAAATTAGAGTGTCAAATACTTGGCGTTGTAGAAAACTAGAGGTCGTTGCTGTGAAGCTGGCTACAAGTTATAATCAATTACTCTTAGGGTGAACAAAGCTTTTCAAAAACCCTATCTCCGGAATAACCACGACGGAATTTCCGTTAAACACAATTTATTACACATGCAATGATGCAAACAACTTTCTTTGTAAAAGAATGCCCTACCTGCGGGCGGAAACTACAGGTAAGGATCGAGTATCTCGGTCGCGAGATGATGTGTAATCATTGTGGGGGTGATTTTGTGGCAGATGATGAAGTATCAAAACATAATACTTCGGATGCCGGTGCGGCAATCATCGACCGCGTTGACGATTTATTAAGCGACGAGACCGGACCCGGAAAACCTCGCTAATAACTGAGTTATCTGACTACCAATTCTTCGAAATCTCGGAAGAACTCCGGGTAGGTCTTTTCGCAACAACTCGGATTATTAATTAATACTCCGTCAATCATCAAACCCGCTATGCTAAAACTCATTGCCATACGGTGATCATCATAAGTATCGATTTCAGCAGCAGATAATATGCCGGGGCTTACAGCTAGTCCGTCCCTACGTTCTTCAATTCGTGCACCAAGTTTTTTTAATTCGCGACCAAGGTCAGTTATACGATCTGTTTCTTTATGCCGGACATGTTCTACATTGCGAATATTCGTGATGCCTTCGGCGAATAATGCAACAACACCCAAAGTCGGGACTGTGTCACTGATGGCATTCATATCTACATCAATACCGGTTAAAGTACCTCCGGTTACAGTGATAGCGTCCTTTCCGTATTCTACTTTACATCCCATTGCCTCAAGACATCGACAAAATGCGACGTCACCCTGAATGGCGTCACGATTTAACCCTTCCACTGTGACTGTACCTCCTGTTACCGCTGCGATCGCGAAGAAATAGCTCGCTGCTGATGCATCCGGTTCTATGTGATATTCGCCGGAAGCGTAATTGCTCTCACCAGCAATTTCGAACCTCAGATAGTCGCTATTACTGATTGATGCGCCGTAACTTCGCATGACGTTAAGCGTTATGTCTATATACGGCTTGCTCACCAACTCGCCATCAACGGTTATAACGATCGATTTAGAAGTAACTGCCGATGCCATCATGAGGCCACTAAGATACTGGCTGGAAATATCGCCACGCACGGAACATTTATTTGCTACAAACCCACTTGATTTAACGCTTAACGGTGGGCAACCGTTAGTCGCACAACTGGAGTCCACACCGAGTTGGTTCAAAGCATCCACAAGATCTTTAATCGGGCGTTGTCTCATTCGATGAACCCCGTCAAAACGATACTCGCCACCTACAGCCGCCAACATCGAAGAAAGAAACCGGATAGTGGTTCCGCTATTGGCAACAAAAATCTCATTATTCTTATCACCAACTTCAGCAATACCACCATCGATTAATAAATCATCGCCATCCCAAGAGACCTTAACTCCAACTTGGTTGAGAGCTGTAATCATCACAGCGGTATCTTCAGATTTTAGTGGGCGTACAAGGCGCGAGCGGCCATTAGCAAATGCTGCACAAATCAGTGCACGATTAGTGATACTCTTGGATCCCGGTGGACGGGCAACGCCGTTAATAGCCCTGCCGCTATAAGGAACGCGGTATTGTGATTTCACAGTTATAAATTCTGCTGACTAAGGTTGGCTGATCTTCCAAAGGTGGTTATCGCTACGGAAATATAAAGCATTACCTACGGCCGCCGGCGTTCCAAGCACGGCCTCGCCTACTTCAAATTCGGCAACCACTTCGCCACGTTCGCCAACCTTCACAATCTGAACCATTCCATCCTGATTAAAGAAATATAAATGGCCATTACTCAATATCGGTGTTGCCCAAAATCGTCCCTTCAGTCGAACTTGCCAATTTAATTCTCCAGTTTTATTATTAGCAGACTTAATGATTGACCCTGACAGGATGTATAGAGCATCACCATCAACAATAGGACTGGCTGCGTTAGCCGATAAGCGATTTTCACTCCACACCACCTCTGGCGTCGTACCCTTATCATTTAGCTTGAGTTTGGTAGTTCCCCCGGATCCAAAATAAATTGCATCACCAATTTTCAATGGAGAGGTAATATTCCCGCATGCTAATTGTTTAGTCCAACGTTGATTACCGGTTTTAGCGTCGACAGCATTTAGTCCCGATGGAGACTGTAATAGAACAGTATAGGTCCCGTCCATCTCCCGATACGCTACCGGCGAACTCCAATTAGCGCGGGGATCGCGAGGTAGTCGCCATAATTCTTCTCCGCTGAGACGATCAATCCCACTAGCAAACGAATCACCCTGATTCTCGATTTGAACGACAACAACGTCGCCGGCGATAGCGGGCGATGATGCCATACCAATATCATTACCGGCTTTAGGGTAATCGTGTGCTAGTCCTCGGTACCACATCAGGTTCCCTTGAAGGTCGAGGCATACTAAATCATTCGAAGAGTAAAATGCATAAATATATTCTCCATCACTAACAGGGGTAGGAGCAGCGTTTGAACTTGTCGGGTGAGTATAGGTCCGACCAGTCGCCCAAAAACTCCTCCGCCAACGTTGTTTTCCACTCAGCTGGTCAAAGGCTACCACAAATAACTTCTGCTGTTTAGCGCCGGCACTAGCGGTAACGACTACAAGATCAGACACCGCTATAGGACTTGATACGCCCCGGCCCGGCAATGATGCTTTCCATGATACGTTTTTCCCGTCCTTTGAATCCCAGTCAAGTGGTAGCGTACCATCATGCACGGGATTACCACTTGGCCCCCGAAAGTCAGCCCAATCGACCGCCTGACAAGTTGAATACGAAACCAGAAGTGTAAGTGTCAATATAGTTGAGATCATCATTTTCATAGATTTGTTCCTTATTTTAATTGCGGTCTGCCGCTAAGATTGCGGTTCCGGATTCGTCACAAATACGCAATTGGAATTGCCAGCGTTGCGCCCAGCTTTCTTCCTGTTCGTTTTGCGCGATCTTAACAAGAATAATATTATTTCCCTTATTAAGTTTTGCACGAGCAATATACTGATCGATCGAGGTGTTCGCGTGATAAACATGATTTGACGTTATTAATTTGCCGTTGATCCAAATCTTATTTCCGTTAATACATCCCAACCGGACATCAACCTCCTGTTCTTTATCAGATTGAAACGTAGTGTGTGCATAGGCTATTGCCCCTTTGTACTTTTCAGGCATGATTACATTGAGATCCATCAGCCCATAACGATCCTCCGTCGTATGTGCAAACCATTTTATATTTCCCGATTTTCCCTCCAACGCCTTATCCAATTCAACCGTTGCTTCCGGGGCATAAACAACATCAAACCCTTTCGTGCCGCTGTTATCAAATGGCCCTATAAGATTCCAATTCATAAGAAAGCCGAAATGTGTTGGCAAATCAACTTTCCCTCCTAATGTTTCGATTTGTTGTGTTACCTCATCAATCTGATCGATGTCCCGAGCCGAATTGAGAATTGACTTTAACTGTTTCAAGGCTTCGTCTGGAGAATCGGTTTTTTGTTTGACTGCAGCTTCGACTGCGTTCGTTATCGCTTCACGTCTAATCTCTAAGGATGGGTCGTTTAACGAACTTGTAAGAATTTCCTGTCGCAACTCTGGTTTGATCTGAATCAGCCATTCATAGGCTACGCGTCTGGCGTTAGAATCATACTTTGTTTCGGCCAAGAATTCACGCAATGCATCGACAGGCATCTCCTTACCTTGCTGCTGAGCTTTATCCAATACGGTATCTACCGCGGCGCGAAGCCAATTGACGGCCAACTTATTTCGACTATCAAAGCCGGCAAGGATATCGGACACATCATTAACATCAGTCTTACTTAACTCCGCCATTGCCATGCGCGCTTCGGCGTGTCCGGCGCCCTTAGGCCCAATCTTATTTATTGTTTTTGTTAAGTCGCTGATTTCTGCGCAATAACCTGAGGTGGAAATAAACACGAAACTGATGATAAGCCCGAACATTGTCAAAAATCTCTTGATGAAAGGATAGCGCATTATGAATCTCCATTTAACTAATATTTTACGTAACACGTCAGACTCGCTACACATAACCATTGTACAACCTTTTCCGTTTCTCGTGGTAGTATGTATTTGCATTTGACGGATTCTAGAAAGAGCCAAAATGACTTATCAGTTTAATCTTCAACAGCCTTCCAATATTATATTCGGGCAACATACATTACGCCGCATATCCGATTTCATATCTCGAACCGATCGAATAGCAATCGTATGTGGTAGCAAGACACTAATTGACAATGGGATATTTGGTAATTTTTCTAATGTCTTAACACCTGATGTGAAGAATATACAAATTGATTCGCACGAACCAACCATCGATAGCGTCAATAAATTAACCCAGTTATTGAAACAGGATGAATTCGATAAGGTTATTGGCATTGGGGGAGGAAGCACCCTAGACAGCGTAAAAGCAGCGGCAGCTCTGACCAAACAACACCCAAACAATGATGTTATTGCATTTTTGGAGGGGATCGGCGAGGGGCGGACATTAGAGATGCCGAGCTTAGCAACTATCCTGATACCAACCACCGCGGGAACGGGCACCGAAGCGACTAAAAATGCGGTTATGTTTAGTCCCCGACATCAGGTCAAGAAAAGTTTGCGCAGCACCAAGCTCTTTCCGCAGCTTGTTATTATAGACCCCTGTCTCCACGTCACATGTAACCGACGGACCACAATTCATTCCGGCATGGACGCTATCACTCAGTGTTTTGAAAGTTATATTTCATGTAGAGCAACTGCCTATTCACGTCCGCTATCATTACACGGTTTTAAGTTAGGTGTGGAGAATATCACTCGCGTTGCCAACGATCCTAACGATCTTGATGCTCGAACCGCGATGGCGCATTCCGCATTTAATTCAGGTATCGCGTTAACAAACGCCGGGCTGGGCGTGGCACACGGCATCTCAGCAGCCTTAGGAACCACCGCCGGCATATCCCACGGCCACGCCTGCGCCATCTTGTTACCGTTTGCAGCGCATCTAAACCAGACACACTGTCTTCCGCTATTTAAGCATTTAGCCCAAAGTATAGGGCTTTCGCGCCCGGACGAAATTACCGAATACTTACGCGGTCTCGGCGACAGTTTTGGGATAGAGTCCAATTTTTCAAGTCTCGGTGTAGGAAAAGAACTGGTTCCTTCAATAGTTAATCGTTCTTACGGAAATAGCATGAGTGGGAATCCCTTTATACCTGAACCTGAGCAGCTTACAGACGCTCTAATTGCCTACTACTATTAGAGCCATCGGGCACCGGTTCTGATAGAATTACTTCATTAGTTTACTTCCCGTATATAAGGCCTAAGTTGTTATGCGCTTTCTGATTCCCCTCGTCTTTTGCGTATTAACCGTTAACTACAATCTTTTAGCGGAACCGGCTATGCGCCCGGGTGATCGTGTCACTTTTTTGGGCGGGACTTTTGTCGAACGCATGCAAATTCATGGACATTTTGAGGCTGAGATAAGGAGCCGTCTGGATGGCGATATTCAATTTCGAAACTTAGGCTGGGCTGGAGACAACGTATTGGGTGAGAGCCGTGCAGTTTTTGGTACCGTTGAGAAGGGTATGGAACGGTTACTTAGGGATATGGAACTTACAGACCCTACGGTCATCGTAATTTGCTACGGTGCGAATGAGGCTCATGCCGGTCAGACGGGGCTTACTAGGTTTTCCGAAAATCTCAGTTCTTTAACAACTCGCCTGAAAAATTATGAAGCACGGTTAATTTTCGTCGCACCGCGTCCCTACGAACGACTAGGGATTCCGCTCCCCAATCCAGCTTCGTACAACGCAATGCTTTCCAAATACAGTGCTATCATCAGGAAACAGGCTGAGCGCACCAATTCACATTTCATCGACCTTGCCACACTGGAACCGGTAGTTACGACAGAGGTATTACAATCGTCTACTGAAACCGGTCCTTGGATACTGGAAGAACATCATGGGTTAACCAGCAATGGTGTTCACCTTACGTCTTTCGGATACTGGCGATTGGCTTCATCTTTCGCCAATGCGCTGGGCCTGACCAAACAACAGATTCTAATCGCCCCATTGACCGAATCGCGGGCCGTCTCAGGTTTGACTTTTGAGAAGAAAAACCAGCGAATCACCATCCGAGGCGAACTAACTCAAATGAGCCTGCCACCCATTGAGAACTCTTTTGGATTGGAAGGCCCTCAGGTAACATTCCAACTTGGCAACCTTGAACCTAATCGTTATCAGGTCTTTGCTGGAAAGGAACTTTTGGGGGTATTCAATAGTCGGGACCTTGCGAAAGGGATCACTATTCCCGCCCCGTTGGAGGTCGATAAGGTCAACGCGTTTCGGAATGCAATTATCCAAAAGAATATGCTGTTTTTCCACCGGCACCGTCCACAAAATGAAACCTATCTCTTTTTGTTCCGTAAGCATGAGCAGGGAAATAATGCCATTGAAGTGCCACAATTCGACGAGTTAGTAGATAACTACGACCGTAAAATCTACGAATTGTCAAATAACAATACATTCACTATCACAGTATCTCCCCTGAAATAGTCAGTAGGAACTAATTAACCAATGCAAACCTTTTATCTACCGCAGTTGGCGTTTGTGACTGTATTACCATTCGTTTTCGCCAGTACGACTTCCGCACAGCGTAATTTAACGGATATTCCAGATCCTGATCCGTCCGTTGAAAAAGCAACCTTTTTTCTGCCCGAAGGGTTTGAGGCAAATCTATTTGCATCCGATCCACAGCTCGCCAAACCCATCCATATGAATTTTGATTCAAAGGGACAATTATGGGTTGCCTCGAGCGAAGTATATCCTCAAATCAAACCTGGGCAGGACGCTACGGATAAAATCATCGTCTTAAAGGATACCACGGGCGATGGAAAAGCAGATGCACGAACCGTTTTTGTGGATAACCTTTTGATTCCAACAGGTGTGGTCCCTGGAGACGGCGGTGTTTACGTCGCCAATAGTACCGACCTCATTCATTACAGTGATACTGATGGTGACGGAATTGCTGATAGGACTCGAATTGTACTTTCCGGTTTCGGAACAGAGGATACTCACCATCTACTTCATACTTTGCGTTGGGGCCCGGACGGAGCACTGTATATGAACCAGTCGATTTACATACACAGTCACGTCGAAACTCCGTCGGGCGTAAAGCGGCTTCTTGGTGGCGGTATTTGGAGATTTAGACCAGAAACGATGGAACTGGAGATATATTGTCGTGGTTTTGTAAATCCCTGGGGCCATCATTTTGATTACTGGGGCCAATCGTTCGCCACGGACGGCGCGTTCGTAGAAGGCATTAATTATGTGTTTCCAGGCGCTGTTTATCGAGCCGCACCGAATGAACCTCGCTTCCTAGCCGGGCTCAATCCCGGTAGTCCAAAACATTGCGGTTTAGAAATCCTCAGCGGGCGACACCTTCCTGAACAATGGCGAGGCACGATGGTTGCTAACGATTTTCGTGGTAATCGTGTATGTCGCTTTGAAGTTACTGAAAATAATGCCGGCTATTCTAGTACTCAGGTTACCGAAGTGATTAAATCTAGCCATGTAGCATTTCGACCAATCGACGTAAAGATGGGGCCTGATGGAGCCATCTATGTAGCAGACTGGTATAACCCAATCATTCAGCACGGTGAGGTTGATTTCCGTGACGAACGTCGTGATCACGTCCATGGCCGTATCTGGCGGATAACTGCCAAGGATAGGCCTCTCTTAAAGCTTCCGGATTATGACAGTTTGAGCGTATTCCAACTTCTGGACCTACTTAGATCGCCTGAAAACTGGGTTCGCTTATACGCCAAATTAGAACTTAAAACTCGGGATCCGGCACGTGTAATCAACGCTACACTCAACTGGTTATCTAGACTTGATAAAAACTCAGAACTCTACCAACACAATCGTTTGGAGGCTGCGTGGGCTTTACAAAACGTTTTGCATATTGATCCGGATTTAGTGGGCCAACTGCTTAAAAGCCCAGAACATCGCGTCCGGGCTGCTGCCATGCGACTAGCCAGCGTAAGACGGGATAAACTACCTAATGCAAACCAACATTTTCAGACCGGTTGTCAGGATGAAAATCCGCGCGTCCGATTAGAGGCTGTCCGCGCGCTTGCTGAAAACGAGGACCTGCCGTCTGTTTCAGCATTGGCCCGTGTTCTTCGGGAACCCATGGACCGCTTTCTTGATTTCGCAATTTGGCGTGCATTGCGCGATAATCGTGATGTCTGGTTGCCAAAGGTCCAGTCCGGCGAGTTTACCTTTGGAGGAGACGCCTCTCAACTACTATTCGCTCTCCGTTCCATTGACAATTCTAATGTGGGACAAACCTTAACCGCAATCCTCGCCGAACAGGAGACGGTTCAAGCCTCAGGGTTTGAAATTGCAACTGCCATTGGCGAGTACGGCGATGACGCGTCAATTCAAACCGCGCTGCTATGGCTTCTGAAGGAGGGTCGTGAATTTGACAATGAGTTGGCAAAGGTTTCCAGCTTGCGACTTGTTGCAAGTTCTATCAAACGAAATATCAAACCCCGTGGAGCGATTGAGATCGCACAACGATACGCCGCTTTAGGATGGCATCTCCAACTTCTAAAGGCCACTGCCGCCTGGGACTTAGAAGAATACCACAGTTTTGTATACGAGACGGCCGAATCGAATTCTGACTTACAAACGGAGGCGATCGCTGCATTAGGTTCGGTTAAGGGAGATCGGGCCAATTCACTATTGACGGGATTGGTCGAGTCTGACAATGCCACGATCCGTTCAGCCGCCATAACGGCATTAAGCAGTATCTCTTTGCCCACAGCTATTACCGCTCAAGTCAAAGATCTAAATAGGGAGGATACAATCGCTACGGAAACTCTGCCCAAGATACTAGCATCCAATAAAGGTCAGGACCTTCTATTGACTGCCCTTCAGGGAGCCAAGCTCCCCCCTGACAATGCCAAACTGGCCGTTTCAATCACTCGTGCTACTGGTAATGAATTACCTGCGCTGATAACCGCCTTTCGTAACGCTGGCAATCTGGATGAATCTGGTTGGATTTTATCGGCAAGCCTTAAATCTGAATTAATCAACCAAGTGATTAATCAGGGTGATCCATATCGTGGACAGGATATCTACCGTAGAAAAAACTTACAATGTATGAAATGTCATGGAATTGGAGGGGCGGGAGGAAAGGTAGGACCTGACCTCATCAGTATCGGGGCCAGCGCTCCTGTTGACTATCTTATTGAAAGTCTCATTTCTCCGAACGCAAAAATCAAAGAGAACTTCCATGCCGTTCAGGTATTAGACGTCAACGGTCAAATCACCAGTGGGATTATTATCAAGTCCGATGACAATAGTATTCAATTACGTACCGCCAAGGACGAGTTGGTAACAATCCAAAGGGCTGATATTGACCTGCAAAAACAAAGTCGTTCATTAATGCCTGACGGAACGGTAGACGAATTAACGCAAAACGAGCTTGTCAACCTAATTGCTTTTCTGTCACAACTCGGGAAGATTGGTGATTTCGCGCTAAGTAAGCAAAGATTTGCCAGATCCTGGCAGGTATTGCAGTTTTCTCCCGAGTCTCATCGTGTACTCAATAGAAACGGCATTGATAGCGCCAGCAAAGACGTTGAGGTATTTCAATGGGGTAATCATTATGCCACTGTACAGGGTTTTATACCCACGGGCCGCCTGCCGCGAATTGCACCACACACGCTGGACAATCCGTTTAGCTTTATCCGTTCAAATCTCGAAGTTACACAATCGGGAGAGCTGACCATCTCTATCGAACACGCCGATAATATTTTATTGTGGTTGAATGGAAAACCGACGCCATTGACTAATGGAAAGACTGCAGTTACTTTACCGATCGGCACGCATCGAATCGTGTTGGGCGTTCAACAGGCAGATAGGGATTCAAATAACATCCGCGTGAATGCGATCCCGGCCGGAGAAAGCAATATCCAGTTTCAATGGGACTAATAGCCTAAACCGGCGCGTAACATAACCGTAGTCCCCGGATCAAAATTATTTAGTGGCGTGTCCCGAAAAACAACTTCACGATCTAAAACGAGACCAGCCTCTATGAAACCGATATGCTCTCCCACTCGCAATTGCTCTGGTAGTCCGAATTCCAAACCAGTACTAATTCGAATGTCATTGATGTCCGTTTGTGTTTTGATGCCGCCGGTTTGCTGCATCGTCCAACTTCCACCTCCCAATTCACCTCCGTAATACCACCATACATCATAATTACTGAATGAAGTGAGATACTGAGACACCCGCGGACGTGGGAAAAAGAGCTCAATTCTGGCCTCCGGATGAGGGTACCAAAGAAGGCCAAAAGCCGGCAACATCTTAATATCCAGTCTATCGTAATAGACTATTCCTCCGCGAAACGTTGTGTCCTCGGTGATTCCTAAATTAAACAATGCGTGCCCGGTTAATCTTATCGTATCACTGTTAAATGTATTGAAATCGGAGTAGACGCCGACACCTAACCCAAGATCCATATTAAATCTCTGTTGAGGGTCGGTTTGCCACTGCATGTCGAGTACAGCACTATAAACCTGATTTGATAATCCGACAGCCCCTGCTCCCTGCAACATCGTTAAGCCAAAGGAGGGCGCTACATAAAGAGGTTGTTCATTATTAAGAAAATTGGGAAACGCAAAAACGACCGAAAAGTCAAATTCCTGCTGGGATAGATCGGTTTGTCCATTACCATCGTGAATCCAGCCATACTGTAATCGAGGTGTTTCTGCA
Source organism: Planctomycetaceae bacterium (assembly GCA_002709045.1). Classification (GTDB taxonomy): domain Bacteria; phylum Planctomycetota; class Planctomycetia; order Pirellulales; family Pirellulaceae; genus UBA721. The sequence goes on from PAPJ01000040.1 coordinate 44,400, forward strand.
AAACGGAGTAGATCACTGAATCGCAACGATGAATTGGTTCCGAATAATTGGTTCGGAAGCGTTCCACCGGGAGGATCCTTAGGTGCAGTATAAGGTTGACCGAACCAAGGCTTATTAGGCGGCGCTCCAACGCTACCTTCGCCGAACGCCGGCGGATTGGGAGCGCCCGAATTACCGTACGGATCGAACGACGGCTCGCCAAGACTACTTTCATCCTGCAGGGTAACGAGCCTTACCGGAATCCCGCCATCAATCCAATCAATCTGCCGTTGTGCCGATAGTAAATCACCGCTGAGTAATAAAACAAGTAACAGGAAATACCTAATCCAGGGATTTCTAAACACAATTTAAGTCCATATTTCGAATACTCAGGGGGTTAACATCTCTTATAAGTACGAAATAAACAGCTTTCGCGTCAACGCCACCTCCAAACTACATTTCCGCTGTTGTTAAGATGGGCGTTTTGGGGAGGGTTTACGAGCTCTAATGTTTATGTTGGTTATCTCGGTTGTAGGCTGTCGAGATAATAAATAATAAACCAGATTCAGATTATGGGTTTAAGGGAATCAAGATGAAATACGTTTGTAAAATCGGTCTCCTAGTGATGTTAATAGCAGTTCCTTCCTACGGACAGGATGGTATTAGAACAACTCCTAATGAGTACTACGGCACATCAAAACCAGTAAATTATCCGTTTTTGGCAGGAAGAAACACGATGATGCCACTGCGACATTCTTTAGGATCGCAAACAGTCATGCATGAGTCGGGCTCCTGTTGTGCTCCTTTATTACCAACCGTTGCCCAGGGAATTCGAGATACATTCAGCGCCTTGTTTCCTTGCCGTGGGATGCGGCGGTTACCGGGTCAAGGGCTATTGTTTTCCGTCCGGTTTTATGAATCCGGTTGTTGCGGTAGTAGTAGTGTTCCGAGTGGAATTATTTTGGAATCGGGAGGGGAACCGACACCGGCACAACCCGCTCCGGTACCGGAAGAAATCGAGCCTGAGATAATTGATGGTTCTACCCAGTTCCATCGATTACCTAAAAACCATTCGAAAACCGATATTATTCATAATACTTCAAGGATCATTCCGATCTCAGGGGCCTCCGTAATACCATCTGATACTGTGATTGAAAGCTTAAAGAACAGTGAATACCCAGTTAATCCCTTGCGTAGATAGGAGCCTTTTTCCAACAGGTACTTGCATCGCTCTGTCTCGAGAGTATGATTACTTTTCTAGGGGTTTGTGGCCGCTTGCAGCCTTTATCTGCTAAAGTGCCACCTACACAACTCGCTGTGTATGGTTTCCGCTGTTAGATGTTGCAGTCGACACGAACTCTTAATAAGCAACATACTTAATCTTTTTTCAGCGGATGTAACATTCCTATGGTATTGCAAAACGATCAGAACTACGGTGAATCTACCCGATCCGTTCACGGTGGCGAAGGCCACCAGAAGGCTCTAGATTCCATTACGGATCCGATAGTGATGGCCTCAACTTATACGTTTTCCGATACGCAGGCAGTAATTGACTACATAGAGGAAAAACAACAGCGCGGTGAGTATGGCCGATATGGTAATCCCAATGAATCCGTCGTTGAACGCAAACTAGCTAATTTGGAAGGCGGACAGGACGCCGTTCTTTTTTCCAGTGGAATGGCAGCCATCGTGGGTGTTATCATGGCCAAACTTAACGCGGGTGATGAAGTCGTTTTTTTTGACGAATGCTATCATCGGAGTCGTGAATTTTGCTCACAACATATGTCCCGTTTTGGCGTTATCACTCGGCAGGTAGAAGCTTGCAACTATGACGCAATGGAGGCGGCAATTACATCCAACACGAAATTGCTGGTAAGTGAATCGCCGACCAACCCACATTTAAGCGTCGTTGACTTAGAGCGTTTTGCTGAAATCGGAAAACGCAAAGGTATTGAGACATTAATCGACGCCACCCTTGCAACTCCTCATAACATAAAACCCCTAAGCTACGGCGTTGATTATGTTTTACACTCAGCAACTAAATATCTCGCTGGCCATAATGACCTCCTTGCCGGAGCGATTATCGGCAATAGCGACAAACTGGAGGATATCCGATATCTCCGGGGTATTCTCGGTTCTATCAATTCAGCGCACAATTGCTATTTATTACAGCGAGGTCTCAAAACATTTGACGTGCGAATGGAAAGGCACAATAAGAACGGCCAGGCTATTGCAGAATTCTTGGAAATGCATCCCCGGGTTAGTAAAGTGTATTATCCCGGCCTTGCAAGTCACAAGTATCACGAGGTGGCCGTCAAACAAATGAACGGGTTTGGCGGGTTAATTACCTTTGAATTAGCCAATGCCGATTGGCGAGAAACAGCAGATGTCGTGGATCGGTGCACAATCCCCAAGATTGCGCCTTCTTTGGGTGGTGTTGAATCCTTGATCGAACAACCATTAATCATGAGTTATTATGAATTGCCGGCGGAAGAAAGAGCTTCCTATGGAATTCGTGATAATATGATTCGTATGGCTATCGGTATTGAGGATACCGAAGATCTAATCCAGGACCTAAAACAAGCATTAGCAGGCTAGCCTATGAAATTTCGCACTCGAGCAGTACACGTGGGCAATGAAAAATGTCGTTCCACAGGCGCAATCGTTCCACCTATACATCTAGCTTCTACTTATGTACAGAACACACCTGGTGAATGGGGGGATTATGATTACTCCCGCAGTGGTAACCCCACAAGAGACAACATGGAACTTACGCTCGCTGCCTTGGAAGGAGGGATCGACTCACTTGCCTTCGCAAGTGGACTTGCGGCTATCCATTGTGTGACAATGCTTTTTGAGGCTGGCGATCATATTGTTGCAGGATGCGATATTTATGGCGGCACCTATCGTTTACTACATAAAATATGCAATCGTAGTGGCATTGAAGTATCCCTGGTAGATACATCAATGCCGTCAAATCTGTCCGCTGCCATCCAAACCAATACGAAATTAATTTGGATTGAGAGCCCGGGTAATCCGCTCATGTCCATCACTGACATTTTAGCCTGTGCAAAGATTGCTTCCCAAGCAAAGGTCTTGATAGGAATTGACAATACGTTTGCCACGCCGGTTCTGACACAACCCTTATCGCTTGGCATTGACATCGTAATGCATTCAGCAACGAAATATCTCGGTGGACATTCTGATGCTCTGGGCGGCGCTCTGGTAGTTAATTCCCAAACATTACGCGATCAGCTTTATTTCATTCAAAATGCCACGGGCAACTGCATGAGTCCGTTAGATGCATTTCTCGTTTCCCGAGGAATGAAAACTCTTGACTTACGTGTTAAGGCTCAATCGGCCAGCGCTTTATTAATTGCAGAATATCTGGAACGCGATGCTCGCATAAAACGAGTTTTATATCCGGGCTTACCTTCCTTCCCAGGCCACGAGCTTGCGACTCGCCAGATGCACGGCGGTTATGGTGCAATGTTAAGCTTCGAGATTAACGGTGATTTCCAAAAGGCCAAACGAGTCGCCAGTTCCACTAAACTCTTTCAACTCGCGGTATCCCTTGGCGCAGTTGAATCCCTAATAGAGCAACCCGCTGCGATGTCACATGCAAGTTATGACCGAGAAGATAGATTAAAACACGGCATCACTGATGAACTTATTCGACTTTCGGTTGGGCTCGAAGACCCAGAGGACTTACTCGAAGACTTAGACCAGGCTCTAGATGCTTAATTGAACTAGCTAGTAATTTTTTCAGCCTTCGCTTTTAATAGAACTATGTTAATTAAGAACAAATCCCTAGCACAATTTGCATCGCTGTTTATATTTATCGGCTGCCTTATTGTTCCCCAGATAGCGACGGTGCAAGCCGATGAGCAGACAATTCAACTCGTCAAGGATCTGTCCTCTCGTAAATTCTCTATCCGTCAAAACGCCATGACAGGTCTAATCGAGCGTGGTTCTGATGTCGTACCGGAATTAGAGGCGGCTATGACAAACGGCAGTCGGGAATTACGCTTTCGAGCACAACGCGTATTGGACGCAGTCGAACACAACGCATACCAGTTAAAACTGGAGGCCTTTATGCAGTCGGGGGAAGACGCTGCCGTATTACCCGGCTGGGACACATTCAAAACGCTATCCGGGACAAGTAGTACAGCCAGACGCCTTTTTGTATTAATGTGCCGCGCAGAACCCGATTTAATGAGGAATCTTGATCGTGAGCCTGGGGTTATCTCAGCGATCATTACGACTCGTTGCAAAGAACTCCAACAGGTTTTTCGTACTTATAAACGTGATAGCATTCAGCTTGGCACAGTCGCAGCATTACTATTCAGTGGCGGTATCGATAGTATCAAAGTCGATGACACTTCCGTTAAGACAATTTATTCAGTCTGTAACTACGATGCGTTTCGCAATGAAATGTATATTCGTAATTCGAACGGTACTTCTCAATATCGACGCACACCTCGTTCCAGCATACTACGACAATTATTCGCCATTTGGATGCGCCATGGGCAAAGTTGGGATGCTCAGATGGCCTTCAATTTAGCTATGCAGTACGATATTCGACAGTGTCTTCCACGAGCTATAGCACTTGTGCGGGCCAAGAATACCCCCTGTCATGTAGCACAAATCGCTTTAGTCGCAGTAACCAGATTTGGGTCACTCGAAAACATACGTGATCTGGAAATACGAATAGATGATAAAGGGTTTTGTGGTGTGCAACAGCGAATAGGGCAAAAATTACATCAAACTCAACTACGGGATATCGCCATTGCCGGCGCATTACTGCTCGCCGATCAAAAGCCTCGCGAATTTGGCTTCTCTCGTATTTCCTACACAAATCAAAAACAAATAAGTTATGCTACGGTAGGATTTGCTGATGACATGCAACGCAGTATTACCCGGGAGAAATACGATGCATTTCGGTCTACTCTAGAATTACCTGAGCCAAATGCACCTGATACACCCGACGAATAATGATTGATTATTCAATATACGATCAACCGGTATTACCATCGGCTCTCCCTTTGGAGAATGCTGAACACTTCCAACTTACTGCCGCGAACATCGAACATTTTACCGATAACGGTTTTGTTGTGGGCAATGGCCGGATTTCAGCAGAATATCTAGCACTTTTAAAGGCCGACCTACATGAATTGATGCTGCCAGGCCATGTCGGTCACGAGTTGTGGTATGAGTATCACTCCAACGAATCTGACGATCCCAACACCATTCTCTTTCATGCCCTTGGCGCATGGCGATTAAGAACATCCTTTCACGACCTTCTCTGGCATCCGGCGATTACTGTTCCGGCAAAGCAATTGCTGGGGACAAGCGTGAGATTCTGGCACGATCAGCTCTTCTGCAAACCCGCTCATCACGGTGGAGTCGTGGCCTGGCACCAGGATTATTCATATTGGTCACGGACCGAGCCGATGAATCATTTGACTTGTTGGATTGCGTTAGAGGATTCCACTATTGCTAATGGTTGTATTAACTATATCTCAGGAAGTAACCATTGGGATCTACTACCGATTACAGGCCTAACCGGCGGTATGGAAGCAATCCGCAGAGTACTTACACCTCAGCAATTTGAACGATTTATCACCCCAACGCCGGTTGAGTTAAACGCCGGCCAAATGGTCTTTCACCATCCGTTAACCGTTCATGGTTCCTTTGCCAATCGTACGGAGCGTCCCCGCAGAGCTGCGGTAATAAATCTCATCGGTGACGGAGTGTCCAGCGGCACTGACGATGCTCTGCTACAAGGTGTGCCCGCCGTACCCAAAGGAAATGCCTTAAATGGAAGATTCTTCCCTCTTTTGCGCGGCTAGCTCTTCGTTTATTTAACTATGTCTAAATAGCGCTCTTTGTTCTACAATTAGAATAGTACCCGGAGGATTTAATACATTGTACTTAAAAACACTTGCTATATTCCTGCTGATTTTCCTTACTGGATGTGATTCTATCGGAAGACAGATAGCTCAGTTGCTACCTGACAACAAGGACGGCGCGTCGACTAACCTTGATCCCAATAACGATACTACGTTTGTCGATCCAACCTTAATAGGAAATAACAAGAAAACAACTGCTCCCATAGAAATGACTATCGGTGGTGAAACTGGGGCAATGTACGGCGACCCTACACAAAACCCGGAATACCGTGAGATGATGCAACGAACCGACGAGATCGGCGAGGATCCCGGACAACAGATGGGGGCTTTTGTTGGTCAGGGTGAATATGCTGCTGCCATGACCATTGACGAACCGGACACTGGCTCCACTAATATCGATCCAGCGGCACAATATCAAATGGAGGTCGGAGAATTTGAAATCCCTGACGGCGGCGAAGGTGCCGATTTAGCCTCCCAATATATTAATCAGGGCGGAGTATTCGACCCTGCTACGAATCCCCAGACGAATCAGGATCCGACTGCACAATACCTGGGCAATCCCAATGGAACTACACGTCAGCAGATCCAAGGCGGTCCGCAGTTCAAACCCCGACCACAGGGTGCGCCCAAAAAAACACTTCCCCCTTCCATTCGGCCGAAGGATACAAATTCCAAGAGCAAGAACGCTAACAGGACCAATCCACCGGATAAGCCATCTGTTGCCCTTAACAGTCTAAATATCAAAATCCGAGTGCCTGGAATTGTTAAGCCAAGTTTTGCAACTTTTGATTCTCCAGTCGCCGTACCACAATTGTTAGATCAGGGAACATCCATGTCTTTTGGAGTTAATCTCCAACAGACGAGTCCCTTGCCTAGTCGGGGGACGGTTTATTGGGTGATCCATTCCGAAACTAATGGATTTAGCAGATTTGCCTTACCAGTTCGAAACGGGGAACTTCCTCCGCGTCTCCAAGGTGTAGTGCCTCAATTCACCCCCAGTAGTGGATCATTTCGAACATTCCTTGTCATCGTCAATGATAAAAATCAGGTGCAATATCTAACCGGCTCCACTGTCATACCATGGAATCCTTAATTTTTCTCCAATAACTGGAGCGGATCTTTGAATAGATTCAAAAAGGAGAAGGTTATGAGCAGATTACTGTCACTAATCATTATGTACGTCTTGTTACAGAGCGCTGCATCAGCATACGACAAGCCGGCAAATGGAGCGCTAATTTTCACCGAGCATGGAAGTTCGCTGGTAAGCACCTACACGAAGTCCAGTTTTTCACACGTAGCAATCGTACTGTACGAGCGTGGAATGCCAATTGTCTTTGAGGCAAAACCAGGGGGCGTCACCAAATCTACATACGGCAATTACCTCAAAACAGCCAAGGTAGCAAAAATCATTGACACTGATGAAGTTACACTATGGCTCACAAATCCCAGGCAACCATATTCCGAAATAGAGATTAGAAAAATGCTTAATATGGCGAATGCAAAACTTGGCACACGCTACAGTATTATTCCGACATTAACCGCTTGGGATCAACCGACACTACAATGTGCACAATATGTCAGTATCGTCCTGCAAACGGGCCCCCGCTTCTGGTTTAGATCACCTAAATCCCAAACTCCGACAACTTTATTGCGAATCGCCAAACCCGGTTACCAGCCCATGCAGCTTGTGCATCAGGAAGAAACTTCCAATACGTCTTTCTTCAGCCGAATAGGTCACTATTCCGAATAGTTATCACACTATCCGAGTAACCTTTCGTGCAACTCAGGTATGTTTTTCAATGAGGGCGTTGTTTTCAATTATTTTAACGCAACAACTCTTTTTTGTCGTCAAAATGACAAATCGCTAAGTAGGTGCGAAACGCACGCGCGAATTTACTGGAAGCGTGGACTTGGAAATCGGAACAACGGAAATTCGCGTTTAGGGATCCGCAATCACACTTATGGTATAGATTTATTTTTTATTTCTCACGCAATACAATGATTCTGACGTTCGTATAAACAAGGCACCATCGCTAACACCATACGATGCTAAACTACGCTCGCCAAACGTGTTTTTTGCTACCACCTTGAAGACAGAACTTGCCTCAATCACCGTAGCATCACCCTGTTCACTTTGAAGATAAATTAGTCCATTGGCGAGAATCGGTGATGCAGAGAAATTACCACCTATTCTTTCTTGCCAAATCACTTCTCCTGTCTTTGCATCCAAACAGCTACCGATCCCGCGATCGGAAACCATGAAGAGTTTTCCGTCCACAATTATTATAGAGGGCGTATGGGGAACTTGTTTTTGATGCGACCACTTGACGTGGGTATCAGTTATATCACCAGCACCGGATGGATCAATGCAATAAATCCATGGCGTGTTGTAACTAGTAGAAACATAAAGTAGACCGTCCTTATAAACGGGTTTAGGTATAACACTGTATCCGTCATACCTAACTTTCCAAATCATTGTTCCGGTTTCCGCATCGAGTCCATGGACAACGTCACTTCCGGGTGAAATGACTTGTTGCTTTCCATTTACGCTAATTAAGGCCGGCGTTGAAAACGAAAACTTTCGTGGCGCATCGGATTGACGGTCAAACGTCCATTTTACACTGCCATCTGCAAGCATTAACGCCATCACTTTTGTGGTAGCTGCGCCGTCGACACTAAATACCATTGAGTCATTGACAATAATTGGTGTGCCACCATTTCCATGCACCGGCTGATATTTAATCGCCACTGTCTTCCAGATAATTTTCCCTTCTAATGACAGACACGCTGTCCCCTGATGACCAAAATGAACATAGAGCATTCCCTTATGGACGATCGGTGTAGGACTTGCGTGACTATTCTTCTGATGTTTTGACGGGGCATCAGAATCCTGAATGAAGACATTCGTTTTCCAGGCTGTTTTGCCGTTTAAGATATCAATCGCAAGGACTGTTAAATCAAACTCCGTTTTCTCATTTCCGTCGACTCGCGGAATCGCTGAGGTCAGATAAACCGTATCCTTATAAACTACGGGGGACGACCATCCTTCACCGGGAATAGGTGTTGACCAACTGACATTATTATCAGCCCCCCATTCTATCGGTAGGTTCTGAAACGCACTCGACCCGTCTCCATTAGGGCCCCGAAAGACCACCCAATCGTTTCCAGTAACAAAAGAGGTATGGGAAAATAAACCCAAAATTAGTACGAAGCGCTGGAATAAGTGGAGCATATTCGAAGACCTATATTCTGATTTTATAAACGGCAATATCTAGTCTTCATTATACCTTGAACCAATCGAATTTACTTGAACTGCCATAATGATTAGCGATAAGCTCGCAGTAGGCTTAAAGACACGATTTCTAATGAATGACACTGAACAATACTGTCCGGCACGAATACGGAAACACCTTCTGCTATATTCGGCTCCGTACTGATATAAACACTTCGCCATTGCGGACTACTAATAAGGTCTTCCAACAAACGTGGCCGATAGATCAAATCAGAATTTTTAAATACCAATGCAGTAGGTCCATCGGAATACTTTTCAAGTATTTTTTCAGCATTTTGTAGGTTTTGATTTCCCTCTCCTATGACGGACATGAAATCTTTCAACACGCTAATCTTGTTAGTTTCTAAGCGAGCGTCAGCAAATACCCGTTTCGGATATTTATGCTCGTCTCCAAACCCATTAAAAATAATCACGCCGGCAAAACCGGTGCCGTTGTAGTGAACATACAAATTGCTAATACCGGGGAGTTCTGCGATAAAAGTTGCAGCCTGATGGTTGTACCATTGAGATTCCCCAAACCCCGCTCGTCGACTTGGATAATGATTTCCCTCCAATTCATTACCCTCTATGATATCTATTCCTTTGACGACTACATTGAGAGCGAGGAAAGCAATTAAAACACCACTAACAGAACGGATCGCAATACCGGGTATATGAGAATCACGCGCATTCAACAACCAATCTCCCAGCACGCATGTGAGAACATATCCCCACACAATTGAATACAGCGATGCGTTTCGATTCATATTCCAAACGAGATAACCAAACCCGATCAATAGTAAGCAATGGAATATCGTATTTTGCTGCCTATTTAGAGCGCCCCAAATAACAGCAGTTATACAGACTGGTGCAGTAATCAAAATAAGCCTCGGAGTACTACTGTGCAAAATTCCATCCAATCCATAATCAGAAATGAATTCGCCCATACCTTTCGTCTCACCAGCAAGTAATTGGAAAAACTGCCTCTGATCACCCCCCACCTTATCGAGTAGTTCCAGCGGAAACAACGCACCTTGCAAACCATACGGATTTAATACCGTCGCAATACTACAGGCTAACAATACGTACCAAATGCCATTTATTTTGTAAGAAGTGAAACCTTTAATTTGTTCGTTGACACAATATGCTCCGAGGACGCATAGCTGCAATACAAATAGTCCCTGACTATTTACCCAGACTATTTGCAATGGAACTAAGGCCCAAATCCATCGTTTGCAACCAGTCTTATGTTTGTGGATACATAGAATTGTAAGCGCCAGTAACAGGTGGGACATTATTTCCGGGCGTACATGGAACCTATCAATGTAGATCCAGATAAACGGTAGCCAACAACATGCCATTAAAATAACCGGCAGACGCCTGTAACCGGTAAGCATCAAAAGGGCAAATACCCCAGCTCCAACGATGGACTTGAATAGGATCAGCCCAGACGTACCGCTCCAATTGTAGATAATTGCTACGATGATCTGGAAAAGCCAGTGTAAATCGATCCAAAGTGATTCTGGATTTGTATAAGTGAAGCGATTTGTTCGGGGTATATGACCCTCTGTAAGTATCAGCTGTCCGGTTTTAAGATGCCACCAAATATCACCATTGACCATGGAATAACACCCCGAAAGTAAAACAATCAGGAATAGGAGCACAAAAAATATCCACCATTGCAGTTTGTTAAAACTGCGTATTGACTTAGCGGGATTACTCTGCTGAATCTGCTTCTGATCCTTATTTCCCATTACAGAGATCTCCCATTACCCGAAGCTTTTCATCACCCAAATAACAATACCTATTAACCCAAACAAAACTTTGCGTCGAACTGTACGCAGTTTCAAATCGCCGGGCAAATTCATCTACTGGACCGTAACCATGGACCAGAGCTGCTATCGGCGTATCACCGGCCTCTTGTTGAGCAATGGATATTTTTTCCTTTTGGGTTTCGGTCGTGGGTAACTGTGGTTCGTCTGGACCGGGGTATTTAACATCAATAATACGCGGCGGCGCGATATCGTCAGAAATCTTCAGCAGTGAAAATATGGCGTTTACGAGAGTGCTTTCTTCTACTAACGGGTTCGCTGTCGCAAGCTGGTCCAAATAAAACCGAGCTATCATCGACCAATGCATGGTGTACAATTTTATCGGTATATGGTCAGAATAGGCTGCTATCGCACTATAATTGATACCCGATAGCTTATTGAACGGAGGTGGAAATGCATGCGGGACCAGTAGTTTTTCTCGAAACCCGTTCGAATCCATCGCTTTTCGTATTTCACATATATAATTCGTAACAAGATCCTGTTTCAACTGTAACCAATGCTGAAGGCCTTCTAGCAGTCCTTCGCGTCGAAGTTCTTGTTTAAGTCCCTCGACATTTGTCATCTGAATAACTGTATTTGTATTAAGCTGTCCATGACACCATTGATAGGCCTTATCAACCAATCCTCGAAGTTCGTCAAACGCCTCGTCGTTATCACAAAATCTAGCGACTTGCGAATTAAAATCTAAAAACACGCTATCGAGTTTATAAGGTGGATATTCCGGCCAATCGATTCTAATGCCTTCAACATCTGGATATTGCTGAAACAGATCCGTAATAAGTGCAATTTGATAATTCAATACATCTGAGCTTGCAAGGCTAGCATTTGAAGCGACCCTATTTGTAACTTTCTTGTTCCAAGGCAACTTTGGCTCGTCTTTAGAACGCAGACCGCTGAATTGGACGCGGTAGCCTGGAGGAATTGCAGCCTGCACCTGAAAGAATGTCCGGATACCCCGGCTTTTCATTTCGGCAAGAGCCGTTTCAATGACCGAGCCGTCTCGCTGCGTATATTCGTCGGCAACTGGCGGCTGATAACAAGTATCAGCATACAACTCACGATTTGGTATGAATGAGGGGGAAGTACTGACGCGCAATTCTCTCTTCCCCCATAAAGGGCGCTCCAGCATTCGTACGTCTCCTGCACCCGCGTCGATTGGCGGTTCACGTTGGCCTTCTCCCTGATCAGCTATTCGCATAACATAAGGGGACGTAGTAATCGCGTTCGCGCCTGCAAGATCTTGGCAATTATCCAGTACTTGCGTTACCCCTTCAACTTGAAAATATTCCGGTAAAACGGTTATTCCTAGCATTTTGCGGTCGGATTTGGCCATAATATGATAGCAATCTAAAAATTTGGGCTGAATTAGTGCATTTCTTTAAAGAGATGATACTCTTTAATAGATCAAATAATACACATCTTTATTCCAATCTACAATTTCACGTTTGCCTGCTGAATTTTTGTTTAACTTAGATTGAGAAAGGATCGTTGGTGACGAGATGAATTTTCTCAAAAAGCGCAGAACATTATCACAAATTAGACTTGGGCTCGAAAAACTCGAGGGGCGTCGTCTACTGGCTTCCGATTTAATGGTATTTCAAAATCCTATTGAACCATTAGATGTCAACTTGGATCAATACATTTCACCAGTGGATGCGTTGGCTATTATTAATGAACTCAACGCGCCGACTGCCCAACAACTGGAAGTTGGAAATCTTCTCGATACAAATGGAGACGACATTTTAGCACCTATCGATGCATTGGCCGTCATAAATGATCTTAACCATTCTTCTCGTGAAACGGACATCGATCACCTCTATGAGACTCGCAATTATTTACGTCAGGAATATGACGCATTGCCGGAACCCGCTAAACAAATAGCGTCACAACTCACCACTCTTTTGGACAAACACGAAACGGCAACGCACGCCATTTATGAATCCTTACAATCCTTCACCTCGTATTCAGTTGATAATTACGTTGAGCTCGACGAATTTTATTCGAAACTTGAAAAAGTGAGCGCGCTCAATAACGATACACTCCAACGTGGCTTAAAAACACTCGATCCTGTGATAGAAGAAGTCTCAATTAATGTTTTCGGCAACAATACCGAACAACAATCAGAAGATACAGAGACACCCTACGAATTCGATCCCGATAACTACAAGGATCCAGCCGAGGCGTTCCCCGAACTATTTGAGGAATTGAATCAGGGTCTCGACGATATCGAAGTTCCGAGTTATGGCGACATAATTGATAATTACGAACACATTTATCAAACTTACGAGGAATCCGATCACGACATTGATGTCTATATAACAGAATCAATCGATGTGTCTGAATACGAAGACTTCGTCCTTCGTGGTGGTGATCTCAACGAATTACTAGATGCACTTGAAACCGGCGCAGAAGAAGGTATCGGCACGGTAGAACAAATATTCCAGCAAGAGATTGAATCCGACGTTGATATCGGCGTGCTCTTTCAGGAACTCATGAATAATGCCTACGTCGGCGAACTAATCTACAACGACATTGTAGCCATTGGCGGCGAAACCACCGGGTCGATCATCGTAATGTCGGACGAGTCCGTCGTCGAAGTTGATTTCGCTAATTCAAATGATTTACGGGAACTCGCAGAACAATATGACAACCAGAAGGTAGTCCTCGAGGGTACAGCTACAATCATCCAAGGAGTGGAGGTGCCGGATAGAACAGTCATCGTTGTTCGTTCGCTATTTGGTATCAATGAGTTGGCTGATTTAAGCACCGTACTCAATACATTAGACCCAACAGATTCGCTTGACTTAGTTGATACCCTCAACAGTTTGAACCTGGGTTAACTCCGCGGTTCCATTATTTATCGAAGGATGGTTCGCTTGATAAAAAGACTTGGGATCCTCACGGCCGGTGGTGATACTCCTGCCCTCAATGCCACGATTCTCGGAGCAGTACGTGCAGCGAGTGAGGCTAAGGTAGAAGTCGTCGGACTTCTCAATGGTTTCGCCTCCTTTTTCCAGGACAATGCACCGCACGTGATCCTTAATCCTCTTTTTCAGGAAATTCCTCAACTAGATGCAACACGCGGCGGAACCATTCTTGGCTCATCACGAACTTACGTGAACGACGGTGATCCAGCTTTTCTAGCGTCTATTGAGCGGCGTATTAATCGGCTTAAGCTAGATGGGCTCGTTTGCATCGGCGGTGATGGTACTCTTAACGGTCTACAACCGATCTGTAAAATGGTCCCCACCGTACTCGCTCCAAAAACTATCGATAATGACCTGGGACTCAATTATGCCGGTGAAGCGGATCAATGGGTAAAACTTGATGTGAACGGTGTTGATACCTATCGAAAAGAACCGCATCCAACAGGTCTGGATGCAGATTTTTGCATTGACCGAATGATCAATTACGCGACTCCTGGTTATGCAACAGCGGTTTACGAAGCAGCCGAAGGTGTCCGGCGCGTTCGCACAACAGCCGAAAGTCATCACCGGATCGCAATTATTGAAGTCATGGGGCGCCATTCCGGATACATAGCCATTGGTGCGAGCTATGGTCAACCCGATATGATTTTAATACCGGAATATCAATTTGATCTTGAATCGGTTGCTGAGCGTGTCCGCACTATCTATGAGCATCAACAGCACGTTGTCATCGTCTGCGGAGAAGGCATTATCGGCAACGATGGACGGGAATATGGAGCATCAAGTGGAAGTACTGATCCTTCCGGTAACATGGTCCTGTCCGGCGCCGCAGCAAGTCTAGCGGACGCTTTACTGGAAATAATTGGTGAAACATTTTTTACCCGTAATGGAAATTTTTCAACGGGCAAAGCTGCGTTCTTTACTCGCAAAGTTGGGCATACCCAACGCGGTGGTCGACCATTAAGGTTTGACCGTTTTTATGCCAGTCAACTCGGCGGTAACGCAACACAAATGCTGTTAGACGGCGAAAACAACTCTGTTTCCACTTTGCAGTGGGACGAATCATCAGGTTTTAAAGTAAGCAAACATGATTCCAGTATCTTTCGCGATAAATATGGCGAAATACATGCGCGGACAGTACACCCAAGCTTCTACAACCAAAAGAATTTCCTATTATCAGAAGAGGGCAAACAGTACTTACACCCGATCTTTGCAGAAGCGATTGGCGCTGAAGATACAGAATTCATTCGGCAGTCCCTTTTTGATTTCGGAAACCTATATCATGGCTATAAAAGTGTTAACGTAGATATTGCCAAATTAACAAGATATCTAAGCGAGTAAAACAAATGCCCGGTACAACGAGACGATCCTTCTTGGCGGCGTCAGCCGCGTCACTCACAATCCCGACCCTCAACGCCAACGAACATAAACCGTTTTCGTTCAAATACATGCTCGCCTCGTCCATGTACGGGAAGATTGATGTTACCGAATGCATTCGACAGGTACGCCGTATTGGAGCCACTGCAATTGACCTTTGGCCTCCAAGCCATGGTGACCAACGACTTCAAATTGACAAAATCGGCCACGACCGGTTTCTACAAACCTTAAAAAAGTACAATGTTAAATTCGAACTTTCCACTCGATATGACCTGGGTCCGTACCGCCTACAGGACGAGGTTCAGATCGTCAATTCACTTGGTGGTTCGATGATTGTTTGCGGATCCCGCAAGCAGACCACTGCTCCACTAAAACAACAGGTACAGGATTTCATAGACAGCTTAAAGGACATCACAAAAATAGCCAGACAGGCCGGCGTCCGGATTTGCATCGAAAATCATAGTTCATCGCTGATTAATAGTCCTGATTCGATACGTTATTTTTCTGAACTTAATACTTCTCCTGCCTTAGGGATCGCGTTAGCACCGTATCATCTGCCCCAAAACGAAAACACGATAGCCGAACTCATAGAAGAATTAGATGATAACTTGGCCTTGTTTTACGCTTGGGAACACGGTATGGGTTGTCACAAATCAATGCCCAAACCCCTTGAGTTGATGCAGATGCCCGGTCAGGGAACACTCGACTTTGCTCCGATTGTTGCAGCTTTAATCAAGATTCAATACGGCGGTTACACGGAAATCTTTATGCATCCAACACCACGCGGTATTCCTATCATGGAAACCGCCGATTTGGTATCAACGGAAATCAACAAATCGAAGGCATATCTATCAAGGTGTATAGCTCGCGCTAATGGCTAATACGCAAATACTTACTAACGCTGATAGACGGCAATATCAGCAGGACGGTTACTTCATACTGCAATCAGTATTAAGCAGCGATCAACTTTCTTTACTAAGAGGCGCTTGCGATACACTGATAGCCGCGATGCATGACGAGATGGATCGCCTCAGAACCAATCATATTCATATCAGCCATCGCAACGAACGTTACCATATCGCGAAACAATACAATCTAATCCCAAATCTGGATAGTTATGTGTTCAGCGAACTTATGGCGGACATCTGCCGAGCGACAATAGGGCCGAATGCTTATCTTTTTTATGACCAATACGTTGCGAAGGCCGGAGAAAAGGGGCGACCATTTTCCTGGCATCAGGATAGTGGATATCTTGGTTTTGATCATGACCCCTATGTTACCGTATGGACCGCGGTCGACGATATGACTATTGACAACGGCACTGTATCGCTTCTTCCCTTTAGTACTATGGGTTCTCGCGATCTGAAGACCCATATAAGAGACCAGAACTCCGGTGACAAAATAGGTTACACGGGTGACAAACAGGGGGTTACTGCGATTGTGCCTGCTGGCAGTATTGTTGTATTCAGTAGCCTCACGTTTCACCGTTCCGGCCCTAATACAACCGACCGAATGCGTCGCGCATATGTAACTCAATACAGTTCGGCACCAATCGTTAAGCCGGGTCACCAAGAACCATACCATTTAGCGGTACCTTTTCTGCTTAATGACACAATTGTTTATTCCCAGCTTAATGACGAGTAACGATGGGGCTTTTATAATAATTGTTATTACCACCGCTTCTATTTACCTGAAACACTGAGGGAACATCCATGAGACGTATTGGCAGCACAATACTTTGTTTTATTTCGCTGTTGTCTGTTTTCCCGGCATCGGCCGACGAATCCGGATTCAAACCTATATTCAATGGCAAAACGCTCGCGGGTTGGGACGGTAATCCCGATTTCTGGTCTGTTCAAGACGGAGCGATTACCGGGATGACCACCAAAGAAAATCCGACAAAGGGTAATACATTTATCGTTTGGCGCGGTGATGAATTAACCGATTTCGAGTTGCGACTGCAATTCCGAATTGTCGGCGGAAATAGTGGTATTCAATATCGAAGCCGTGAGGTTTCTAAATGGGTAATTGCCGGTTATCAAGCCGATTTTGACGGTGCTGGAGCCTGGACAGGAACCTTATACGAAGAACGCGGACGGGGGGTTCTCGCTAAACGGGGAAACAAAATCATCATCAGCGAAGATGGTAAGAAAAACAATTCCGGAAAAACAACCAGCGAGGCAGAGATACTGGCTGCCGTGAAAAAGGAGGACTGGAATAATTACACCATCATCGCCAAGGGCAATCACCTAATACAAATCCTTAACGATAAAATAACAATTGACGTTGTTGATAATCAGGAGGAACGCGCGTCCCTGTCGGGATTGTTGGCGTTACAGCTACATGCTGGTCCGCCGATGACAGTCCAATTCAAAAATATCCGAGTTAAACAACTAAAGCAAAAAAAGAAGATTGCTTTCATGGCCGGCCCTCGCAGCCACGGATATGGAAGTCATGAACATTTTGCAGGCAGTATGATCCTGGCGAATGCCATCCGTGAATCTATGGACGGTTATACGGTCGATGTATTTAAGAATGGCTGGCCTCAGGACATGTCCGTTTTTGAGGATGCCGATTGTATCGTCATGTATTGTGATGGGGGCGGACGCCATCCCGTGAATAATAATCTCGGTCAACTTGATCGGCTTGCTAAGAACGGTATTGGTGTGGTGTGTATTCATTATGGCGTTGAGGTGCCCAAAGGTGAATCTGGAAATCGATTACTAGACTGGATTGGTGGTTATTTCGAAACCGACTGGTCGGTAAATCCACACTGGACCGCCCAATTTAAAGATCTTCCAGCACATCCCATAACCAATGGAGTTGGTCCATTCGAGATCAACGATGAATGGTATTATCACATGCGGTTTCGCAGTGAGATGAAAGGGGTTACACCCATTCTTAGTGCACACCCTCCCAAGCAAACTCTTAACCGCCCCGACGGACCTCACAGTGGAAATCCTCACGTTCGGGCTTCCGTATCTGCTGGTGATATTCAACACGTCGCTTGGGCAACTGAACGCCCTGATGGTGGGCGCGGATTCGGTTTTACCGGTGGGCATAATCACTGGAATTGGGGCGATGAGAATTTCCGCAGAATCGTTCTTAACGCAATCGTATGGTGTGCCGACGGCGAGGTACCTATTGATGGCGTCCAGGATAAACCGGTAACTTATAACCAACTCGTGAAAAATCAGGATTTTGAACAGCCGGGTAATTTCAACAAGCTCGATATCATTCGCAAATTTAATATTAAGTTGGGTAAATCCGGCGATGCCGATCTTATTAAACCCCTTTTTCGAAGTAAATTAATTACAACCTCGACACCCAATTATTCGGTGCCGGTCAAAGTAGACATAAGAGGCAGCCGCCAGCTGATTTTAGTCGTTGAGGATGGAGGAAATAGTTACGCCTGTGATTGGGCCAACTGGGAGAATCCGGTTATCAAAGGCAAGGACTGGGAGAAACCACTGACGGAATTGCAATGGAAATCAGCCACAACGGAATGGGGTCATGTTTATGTGAACAAAAATGCTGGCGGTAAGCCCATGCGTAGTAATGGTCGCAGTATTCAATCCGGTATCGGCACACATTCAAATTCGACAATTGTTTTTGACCTTCCAGATGGTTCCTTAAGTTTTGAAGCCACGGGATGTCTTGACGAGGGTGGCACAAACCAGGCGGACGGAAAGTCTACTTCTGTTATTTTTGCTGTCTACGACAAAACACCCAATAATAACGCGGGAGGATTAGAAAGACATCCCGATTTAGCTGTAAGTGGGCTTAAGATTGGTTCCGGTATGAATGCCACACTAGCTGCTTCGGAACCGCAACTGTTCAGCCTAACCAACTTGGATATTGACCATCTTGGCCGCGTTTGGGTATGTGAGGTAATGAATTACCGCAAACACGCTAATCGGCGTCCGGAAGGAGACAGAATCCTTATCCTCGAAGATACCGACAAAGATGGTGTCATGGATCAACAGACTGTTTTTTATCAGGGGCGAGATGTTGACTCGGCCATGGGCATCTGCGTTCTCGGCAATAAGGTGATTGTCTCAGCAACCCCGAAGGTGATCGTCTTTACCGATGAGAATAATGATGACAAACCCGATTCGAAGTTTATTCTTTTCGATAAAACCGGACAACCTCAGCACGATCACTCTATTCATTCGTTTATTTTCGGGCCTGACGGTAAGCTATATTGGAATTTTGGTAACACCGGCAAGGCTGTCTACGATGGTCAGGGAAAATTAGTGAAGGATATTGCCGGGAATGATGTAATAGACAACGGAAAACCTTATTTTGGCGGTATGGTATTTCGTTGCGATATGGACGGTAACAATTTTGAAGTACTAGCGCATAACTTCAGGAACAACTATGAACTAGCGGTTGATTCCTTCGGACGAATATGGCAATCCGATAACGATGATGATGGAAATAAAGGTGTTCGCATTAACTTCATTCTGGAATACGGAAATTATGGGTACCGAGACGAATTGACCGGAGCTGGATGGCGGGCTGAAAGATCAGGCATGGCGGCTGAAATACCTCTGCGTCACTGGCATCTAAATGACCCCGGCGTAGTACCCAACCTATTACAAACCGGAGCGGGTTCTCCAACGGGTATTACTATCTACGAGGGTAATCTGTTACCAGGTCGACTACGTAACGAAGTGATACACTGTGACCCCGGCCCGAATATTGTCCGGGCCTATCCCACCAAAAAACACGGCGCTGGTTTCACCGCCACAATTGACAATGTCGTGGAAGGAATCGACAAATGGTTTCGTCCTGCAGACGTCTGTGTCGCACCTGACGGATCTCTTTATATCAGTGATTGGTATGACCCCGGTGTCGGTGGACATAACATGCAGGATCTCGAACGCGGTCGACTCTTTCGGATTGCGCCAGAAGGTGCAAAATATGAATTCCCAGCGTTAGATACTTCAACCATCCAAGGCGCCGTCGCCGGACTCCAGTCCCCCAATCTATCGACCCGTTATCTAGCATGGACTACTTTACATAGCCACGGGGCTACTGCTGAGAGCGCTCTCCGTAATTTGTACGACAATGGTGTCTTGCGCCATCGTGCCCGCGCACTGTGGCTATTGGCAAAGATCGACGGTAAGGCGGAACAATATGTCGAGCTTGCGGCCGGCGATGAGGATGAAGAGATACGGGCAATGGCGTTGCGAATCGCGCGTCAGACCGGTCTCGATCTAGTATCCGTCGCCTCCAGGTTTAAAGATGACGAAAGTGCACAAGTGCGTCGCGAGGCGCTAATAGCACTTCGTTTTTCCGGTTCCGCCGAGGCAAACACTCTGTGGGCACATCTGGCAAGCAAACATACCGGCACTGATCGCTGGTATCTGGAAGCGCTCGGTATTGGTGCAGACCTATACTGGGAAACGCGTTTCGCAGCATGGCTGAAGAATGTTGGCGACAAGTGGAACACCCCAGGCGGACGGGATATTATTTGGCGTAGTCGATCTAAACAGGCGCCCGCCCTTCTCGCTCGCATACTGCTGGATGAGGACACGCCCGAAGATCAGCACCCTCGTTATCTGCGAGCATTTGATTACCACAACGGACCTGAGAAGGACGCGGCTCTCGAAGAGATTCTCCTGGGAATGTAACTTATGCGTTTGAATACATGCAGTCCTGCGGTGCTGTTCGTATCGATCATTGCCTTCATGTCATTGGAGCTTAGCCTGGCCACTTCGTTTGCACAGGACGCAGCACGCGATAAACTTATCGTTGAAACACTAATTCGCTTGAAACGTTTCGACGTGTCAGATAATGAGAAATTCCGAGGGTCCGTTTTACGGCATATGCAGACCATAAAGGGTTCTCAGAAATATATAGAGTATTCCGAACTCTTCGCAATTACAGAAGCTACGCCTGAATTACTTATCCTCGCTCGTAATCATCCTAATGATAATTTAGGTGTCAATGCTATTAATAGCATCGTGCGAACCTCGGGTACAACAGTGCTTCGAGACGCTCTTACTACCGCGAATTCCACCGACGCCGTATCTCTATTAACGGCGCTAGGCCAATCTACTGAGCCTAATGTTTCAGGACTCTTGATATCGTTTTATAATACCAGCCCTCGTAACCGTCAGGTTCTCACCAATACTGCCCTGGCGATAAGCAAAACAATTCCCGGGCAGCGATTTTTACTGGAACAGGCTGAAGCCAACAAATTACCACAGGAAATCAGCTTCGCAGTAGGCAATGCACTTTATTCCAGCGCCAATAAAGACATCCAGGCACGGGCAAAAGCAGCGATACAGTTACCCGCAACTGCCGATGCGAAACCGCTACCACCTTTAAGAGAACTGATAGCAATGTCAGGCACAGTGACCACTGGAAAAACACTCTTTTTCAAAAAGGGCACATGTGCCAAATGTCACAAGGTTGGTGACCAAGGGAAGGAGGTCGGGCCGGCACTAAGTGAAATTGGAAGTAAACTATCAAAAGATGCTATGTTCACATCTATCCTCGATCCCAGCGCAGGCGTCAGCCATAATTATGAAACGTATTCACTGATAACCATCAACGGTAATATTATCACGGGGATTAAAATCAATGATACAGATGCAGAGATAACCCTGCGTACTGCGGAAGGCATCGACAAAACGGTTTCGCGCACCGCTGTGGACGAATTAATAAAAACCGGTGTTTCACTAATGCCAGCCGATATTCAGCGGTTATTATCGATACAGGAATTAGTGGATATTGTTGCCTATTTGCGAACCCTGAAAAAAAATTAGGTTAGAGATAATGCTTAAATCTACTTCTATGAAATCGCGTATTATTGTAATCGCGTTAGGTATTGCCCTCGGATATCTCGCGAAACTCTTGATTACGAACGATTCTCTAGACGATGTCAGAACGCCGGTTTCAAAGGCCCAGACCATATTTTGTAAGGTAAATCTCTAATTACTAGATCGTATCAGCCTTCGGCTCGGGCTTGCGTTTCGTTCGCAGGCGTATATTCAACATCTCGACAATGATGGAAAATGCCATCGCGAAATAGATATACCCTTTATTGAAATGAGCTGCGAATCCTTCCGCCACTAGCATAATTCCTATCAGAATCAGGAAGGTTAAGGCCAGAATCTTGAGCGTTGGGTGGCGTTCAATGAATCCGGAGATTGGTCCTGCGGCTGCCAACATAACCAACATTGATATAACCATTGCTACCACAATCACCCATAGCTCACTAACAATACCAACCGCGGTTATTACCGAATCGAGCGAAAATACGACGTCCAGCAGGGCGATTTGGAACAGGACGCTCCCAAACGTGACGGCTTTATCATTACCATTATCGTGACCGGAATCCTTATCCAGTTTATTGTGTATCTCATGAACGCTTTTAGCTATCAAAAACGCTCCTCCTAACAACAATACCAAATCTCGCAATGTGATTTCGTCTATCTCCGTACTATCGTCCCCGCTACTCTGGTGGTTACCGTGGGTATCCGCCTCACCGTGGGCGTTCGCTTCACTAAAACTCTCAAAACCGCGAGATATGGATTCGATCGGGATGTGTAAATCCGACAATTTGAAAATAGATTTTGTGAAGAAGGGATTATTGGGGCTCATCACGAATGCCAAGGCAAACAACAGAACCAAGCGTGATCCTAATGCTAATGCCAGACCGATATTACGTCCCGATTTCTGGCGATCCTCCGGTAGCTTGGAAGTGAGAATCGATATAAATACAATATTATCGATCCCTAAGACTATTTCCATTGCTGTCAGTGCTAGTAAAGGGACAAAATGCTCTGCCAATTCCGCCATGCTTTAGTTCCAAGTGGGAGGTTTGATATTTTCATATTCCGGAGCTTTCATTAATATCTCATCTATTGACGTTACAGGCAACGTCGATTTACCTTCACTTCGAAACGAGGACCCTGAACACGTGGGTTTTTTTGGAAGAAAAAAACGACTAACAGACTACGCCAACTGCGCCGGCTGAGCCGGAAAGCTTCCTCAGGAGGCAGTTGCACAGGTTGTGCATAGTTTAGAACCACCTAATTGTGAAAAGCTCATAATTGGCGCAAAGGGATTTTCTGATGCATCAGTCTATCGGCTCGATGACGGTACCTTGCTGGTTCAATCGTTAGATTTCTTCCCTCCCCTAGTGGATGATCCTCACACTTTTGGCCAGATTGCGGCCGCCAATTCGTTATCTGATGTTTATGCAATGGGCGCATCGCCCGTAACAGCCCTAAATATCGTCGCTTTTCCGGATGATCGACTCGCATTAGAAATATTAACGGAAATCCTTCGCGGCGGAGATTCTAAAGTCCGTGAAGCTGGTGCTGTCACAGCCGGTGGACACACCGTTCGCGATAAAGAAATTAAATACGGACTTTCGGTTACAGGCTTATGTACTCCTGAGAACTTATTACATAATTCCAATGCACAGCCTGGAGACTTGTTAATCCTCACCAAACCATTAGGTACTGGATTTATTACCACTGCCATGAAGTCAGGGAAGGCATCTGCCAGGAGTGAAAGGCAGGCGATTCAAGCAATGACCACTCTCAACAACGTCTCTGCGTTTGCGGCACGACGTCATAACGCCTCCAGCATGACTGACATTACGGGATTTGGGTTAGCCGGACATGCGACGGAACTTGCAAATGGTAGTGACGTAACGCTTCACATTAAACTTGCTTCTTTACCAATCCTTGATAATGCAATCAACTACTATCAATCCGGACATATTACCCGGGCTTCAAAATCCAACCGACAGGCTAATGACACGCAAATCCATGGTCTGGCGGCGTGTGATTCATCGAATGTGGAGTTGCTATTTGATCCCCAGACCTCCGGTGGTTTGTTAATATCAATTCCCGAATCTAATGCATCCGCATTTATCGTTGAGGTGTCAGACAAACAGCCGTTCTGTCCCGTCGTAATTGGCGAAGTCAAGCCAAGAACCGATAACGTTTCATTACTTATTTAATCGATCGGATACTTATTGATACTCAGCTGGATCGATCATTTTATTTTCCTGAAAGCCCCGTAGTCGCAAGCGACATGCATCGCACGAACCGCAGGCTCGATTACTGATATCAGGATCGTAACAACTCGTGGTCATCGAATAATCAACACCTAAGGCCATTCCACGGGCAATAATTTGTGCCTTAGTTAAATGTAACAACGGCGCCACAATCTTTAACGAGTTTCCCTCCACCGCCCTTTTAGTAGCCAGATTTGCCATCTCTTCAAATGACTCGACGTATTCAGGTCGACAATCAGGATAGCCACTATAGTCTAATGCATTAACCCCCAGCATTACGATGCTGGCCTCACGTACTTCTGCCATCGCTAAGGCATAGGATAAAAAAATTGTATTGCGGGCCGGTACATAAGTGATTGGTATATCTTCGGATAATGCGGCCATGTTAATCGTTTTTGGAACTTCAAATTGTCCAGTTAGCGCTGAGTTCCCGAAGATTGACAAATCAATATCAATAATAGTGTGGTCACCAACCCCGAATTTTTTTGCAATCTTAGTTGCCTGATCAGTTTCATGAGCATGGTTTTGACCGTATCTGAAGCTCAAAGCAGTGACTTCGTATCCTTCGGATACCGCGATTGCAAGAACGGTGGACGAATCCAATCCGCCGCTCAACAACACCACGGCTTTTTGATTGTTATTTACAGCCATATTTTTACCAATTTTACGATCCCTGCGTCGAACACACGATAGAGCAGTCGAACGCTTTAACCGTTATCCTAATCATCGATCCTGATTATGTTGATAACGTTTCCTAAAACTCCTCGTATACCTAGGTAAATTTATACTTTTATGACTTTGTCGCCAACAATTTTGCACTAGTATACGTGACAGAGTTGCGTTGTCGTACACGGTTAGCTTATAACAATTAAGATTATCTAACTGGGTCGGCATTTCCTTAAGGAACAATATTATGACACCACTAATAATTGGATTAATCTGCGGCGGCGTTTTGTTATTTGCCGCAGTAGTGATTCTTGGAATTGTCTGGCGATCTTATAATACGCTTGTTAAATGGGATGAAGAAGCTAATAACGGTTTCGCTGATATCAATGTCGCCTGCAAAATGCGTTATGACCTTATTCCTAATCTAGTAGCCGTTGCCAAGCAATTTATGAGCCATGAGCGCGAAACGCTGGAAGCAGTGATACAAGCACGCAACAGCGCTCAGTCGTCGTTGAATACTGCTGCAGCAAACCCTGGGGATTCCGGTGCGGTAGCAGCCTTTGCTCAGGCAGAACAGGCCTTAGCTGGATCCATGACGCGAATCATGGCCTTAGCAGAAGCTTATCCGGAACTAAAATCTGACACACAAATGTTGCAACTACAGGAAGACCTATCAAACACAGAAGAGAAGATTGCTCGCGCCAGGGAACAATTCAACGATCAGGTCACGCGATTTAATCAGCATAGAAAACAACTTCCGACCATCATCTTTGCGTCTATGGTTGGTTTTCCGGACGACCGTGATCTACTTGAATTTGCAGATCAGGCGCAAATAGAGAAGGCTGTGGATGTCGGGGCGATGTTCGAAAACTAATGGCGGAGATACCCCACTCATTCATTCTTATCTGAACTTCCCGCACCATAATTCATCAGTAATGCCTGAATAATTTCAATCATCGCAGCCCGACAGGACTCCGGAGCGACTATCTGCGCATGCTGGCCCAACGCCAACACACGTGGAATGATCTCCATATCATGATTACCTGGAACTAATAAACTATATTTCGCATCATCCATGGGTGTTAGCTTTTGATCGGGGTGCCACGGTTCTTCTTGCACCCATTTGGCGGCACTTGACGAAAGGACAATCTCATAGATCGTAGCTGTATCATTCGCAAAGATGCCAATGCCGGTTTCTAAATATTCGTGATAATCATTTTCGCGTGGTTCAAAATAGCGGTCGAGAATTTCAGCATTTTGAATACGGTCTAATTTCCAATGCCGTATTTGATCCGGTACTCCAGTCTCCTCGGCAATTACGTAGAGACTCGCGTTATAGAAGACGATGGCTCTTGGAGAAATCTGACGTTGCGACGGATCATGACTCAGGGATGAATAGCCGATCCGGCACCAGCGGTGTTGAATAATCGCACGCTCCAGTGTTTTCAGGATTCCTCGGTGGCTTTCATAGCTTTTGACTGGCGTTCCGCTGACGAACATTATTTGCCGCACTCGCTCATAATGTTGCCAGATATTATCAGGAACGGCTTCACGCACTCGATTCCAAAACGAGGTGATGCCCTCTCCGATAAAGGTACCATTGAGCGGATTGAGCAAATCCCGTCCCACGCTTAAAGCAAGTAATTCGGTAGCTGTCGCGTTAATTTGATAGGCAATCGATCCCGTTTCACCAAGCAACCACACACGCCCGCGTTCAAGTTCTCGCGATACAATATCTAGTCCTGCTGACTGAAGTGCTTCGATGTCGCGTCGCAACGTTCGTGTATGTAAAGATGTCAGCCCGAGTTCGTCGATCAGCGAATCACGAAGTTCATTAAGCGTGTATCCAAACCGAGTGCGCTCGAGGATCTGTAGCAATTTGTGCTGACGTATTAACTGGTCATTCCTCGCCATTGCCTGCCATACCCAACCAATGAACTATATGCTTGACCAATCGATAGGTAGATCCTTATCGATAGATGGCATCTCACACGCCAGCGCTTCTGCATACTTTTGGGCAGCACCCGTATTATAAATCACAACCCGATCAGTTTCTGAAACCGTTCCATTTTCCAGACAGGCTTCCACCGCGCCAATACAGGCACCTGTTTCGGGACAAATACTAATCCCCTCACGGGACATCCCCAATCGCATCCATTCTCCTATTCGCGACTCCTCAACACGAATGGCCTTACCGCCACTTTGGCGCACAGCATCTAAAATCATGAAATCACCAACTGCCGCAGGCACTCTTATACCACTGGCGATTGAATGCGCATTGGAATATGGGGTGGCATGTTTCTCATCGTTGTCAAAGGCCTCAACAATCGGAGCACAACCGCTACTTTGCACACTATACATACGAGGCAACTTATCCGATTCCAGCCATCCCAGCGTTTTTAATTCCTGAAATGCCTTCCACATACCAATTAGTCCCGTGCCACCGCCGGTGGGGTAGAATATCGCGTCTGGTAATTGCCAATCAAACTGTTCCGCCAACTCAAGCCCCATAGTTTTTTTTCCTTCGATCCGATAGGGCTCTTTAAGTGTGGACAGGTCAAACCATCCCTTGATTTCCTTACCTTCATTGACGATTCGACCGCAATCATTAATTAAACCGTTTACCCGATATGCATTGGCGCCATAGGCCATGGCCTCGTATTGGTTAATCATCGGTGTATCTTCGGGCATGAAGACATGACACGTCATACCCGCTCGCGCTGCATAGGCTGCAGCAGCCCCTCCAGCATTACCGGCGGTCGGTAGGGCCACACTGGTAATACCGAAATGATTAGCCATTGTAACGGCCATCGCCATCCCACGACTTTTAAAACTGCCTGTAGGTAATTGGGATTCATCTTTAATCCACAGATCTTCAATGCCCAAGCTAGTTCCTAATCGCGGACTGTTTAATAAAGGCGACATACCTTCTCCGAAACTGACTAATTTCGACATATCGAAGACTGGCAATAACTCTTTATAGCGCCAGATGTTTGGCGGTCGACCGACAAGATCGTTCTTAGTCACGGCATGCCTGATACTATCGAGATCATACCTCACCCAGATAGGCCGCCCTTCGTGCAAAGTATGAATTCGCTGCGGTTCTAATCGCGCCCCATCGATCGCACCTTCCAGATGGCTGACAAAACATGTTTCGGTAACAGACATAGGTTTTTACTTTTATTACGAGGCTATATTGTTAATTGAAAATTTTTGTATACGCTGCAAAACCACCGGCAACGAGTAACCCGATAGCGGATAGAACGACAAAGAAATCCCACGTGGCTGAGGGCGCAACTCTTTTATCTGAATGTTTATATCGAAAATATAAAGCTGCAAACCCAAGCATTGGTAACATAATCGACTGCATTAATCCGCTCATCAATACCGCCACAACGGGTTTAACGCCTGCACAATATGTGATTCCGCAAATTGCCGGAAGAATCGCACTCCAAAGCTTCACAGACTTCCGATAACTTTTTTCACCCGGTTTAATCAACCCAAGTGTTCCCAATACATCCGAAAACATACGTGCATTACCGGCACTGGCAACGAAAAATGTGGAGTAGAGAACCGCGATGGCTCCAAACAGGAAGATTGATTCGGCAACTTCACCAAAGACAGGTTTATACATAATACCCAGAGAACGCACCATATCTGCATCAGCTGGCTGTAAATCCGCACGACCAAGAATAGCGGCTCCCAGTAAATAAAATGCAATGGTGGCAAAGGTATAGACTGCAGCCGATGCCCAAGCGTCAACCTGTAGCACTTTCATCCACCCGCGTGCTCGCTCGGCCCATTCATTACTATCATCTCGCGGTCCAGTAAATTTCGCGTAACCCTGTTCCATACACCAGTATGGATAAGCAATGAGTTCAGCAGCTCCCACACCGATAATTCCAAACGTCGCTAACGCAACACCGAGTCCTTCCATCCATTCGCTACCACCAACACCAAAACTCAATCCATGCTGAATGTCAGCCCATGTTATTCGCCATGTCGTGGCAGCATCGACCGTCTGAAGGCCAAACACGTTAACAATCGTGACCAAAGTAAATAATCCGACTAACACGGTGGAGAATATCTGGATGAAACCATAACGTCCTATAACCAGCAATACGATCGTGAATACCGTAAGGCCGACTGTGTAGTAAACATCGTCCTTAGCTTTAACAACTTCCTTGGTTTTACGACGCAAAGATGTGTAATCCTCTCCAAGTTTCCTTACAACATCAAGCGGTTCAATACTTTGTTCGGTCGGATTTCGGTCGAAATAACCCGTGGCATAACTCTTCAACAAAGTATAGGCATTCGCGGCGGCATCTACTTTATCCTGATGTGACAATTTCACATAATTACCGAATTCCGGTAACGGTAATATGCGATCCCGGAAATAAACCGTCGGAGCGTCTGTTGCCTTACTGAGCGCATCGAAATAAATAGCAGCGTTGGACGTATCAGGAACAGACTGATCGACATACCGTAACTTACCTAAAGCGACGATTGATGTTTTCTCATTCTCCAATACTTGCGCAGCGATTCCGGCTAACTTCTCTTCGTTATTATTACTGGCTTCTATTCCGTACTGCGCGCGTAACACTGTTAACAAGGTTTCAGCATTACGATATTCATTAAAATCCCGACCTTCTTCCGTCAAGGGCATACTGATTGACATCGCTTGCCCCACGCCACCAACAATACCGCCTAATTGGCCCATAATAAAAGCAAACATTACAAACCAATACCAAATGAACCAGTTCCCTTTACCTTCAATACGCGGCCCAGGTAGCATATTGAGCCCTCGAATGGACGTAATGCCATTAATAAGCGTGAACCGTCCCAGTTCGACTTGTACGAATACCTTGATAACACAACCAATAATGATCAACCAAAGTAGAGTAAAACCCGCCTTAGCCCCGGTACTTGTCGTTGCAATGAGTTCGCCCGATCCTACAATCGAGCCGGCAATGATTAATCCCGGTCCAATTTTCGTAAGAATCTTCCCAAACGTAGATGGTGGATCCTGAATTCCAGATAAATCCAGATCCGAAGTACTATTGTCAGACATTAAATGCCGCCTTCGGTCGTCAAATGTTGGTTAATATTCCCCAGAGCATAAACTGCAAGGATACCAATAATTCACGCCGATTGCATGTGTCTGCTCCTAGAAAACTAGTAATAGATAACTAAGGGATGAAAGGACGGAAATTCGTGCCGGGCAACATTTTTGACTTCGCCGGAAACTTATCCGCTATACCATCTTTTTCAGTCTCCGTTAAATCGCCCATACCTAGTCCTGCTGGTTCAACGTGGTTTTCCAGCTTTGCTCTCTCAAACCGACTATTAGCCCTCTGGCTAGCTTGTGAAACCGGAACAATACCGCCGCTAACACCTAGAGCGTCATCGTCGATAGAAAGCGGTAGTGAACAACCTAATGAGGCTAGTACGAGGCTGAAAAAAGTAATAAGAACGATTTTATAACGTGGCATAGAGATACATCCGACCCTACTAGGAAATTAACTTCTTCCAGTTAATCGTCTCAATCCACGCAACTCTGAATTCTTATTACGTATTATTCCGAGATATTCAGGGCCTTGAGAATCTCCGGATCTCCTAGTGTATCGGCAATAAGAGCAGCGCCGTGGTATGTATGACCCTCGTTGTGTCTTCCCGGGACTGCAACCGCAAATGTATTTGCGTCAATGGCAGCACGGCAACCATTTTCACTATCTTCAAGGACCATTACTTCCTCAGGAAGTAACTGCAGTTGTTCACACGCCATCAAGTAACAATCCGGCATTGGTTTACCGTTCTCAACATGTTCGCTGCCTATGATAAACGCAAAGGAATCCAGATATCCAAATTTATTGAGCAATTTTTCTGCATAGTCCGCGGTGCTTGAAGTGCAGACTGCGGTGAGAATCCCGTTACATTTGATTGACTTAATTAGGCCATCGAAACCCGGCATTAGTTGAAGGATATCGGGAAGGGCTGATAAAAACTCTTTCTCAACCTGTTGCCGTATTTCTTCATTACTTCCCTTTAGCCGATAATGATCCTTAAGGATTCCAATCGACACGTGGGCCTGCTGCCCCATCATCTGTCTTCGAACTCCCTCTTCGTATTGAAATCCAAAGGGAGCTAACAATCTTTCAATTGCGTAAATAAACACGTCTTCGGTATTAAATATCAATCCATCGAGGTCAAATACAACAGCCTTTAACATCGGTTATTTCCCAGTTAACTGCCAACTTACAGACAACGTAGTATCATCCGACACCCGCCTGCCATTTCGTTGGTAGAATAAGTCCCTAACGGCAAATAACACTTATTATATCGCCACAATCTTGAATAATGAACGCCGCACGCACAAATAACCCGGATGTCATCACCGAAGATCGGTCCTTCTATACCTTGATCGAAACCGAGCGTATACCCGACCGCCCGGAACACTGGGCACGTGAACATTTCATCCCGATCGCCCGATCCGACTGGCGAGTATTAATGACTGATTTAGCCGTTGAATCCGGTCTTTCCCACGACGTATTTGAAGAATTCTGCGCACTACTCGATACGCTCGTGCATATGCGAAGTTATCACGATAACGCCGAAATTAGTGA
Source organism: Planctomycetaceae bacterium (assembly GCA_002709045.1). Classification (GTDB taxonomy): domain Bacteria; phylum Planctomycetota; class Planctomycetia; order Pirellulales; family Pirellulaceae; genus UBA721. Next base: position 76,033 of record PAPJ01000040.1, read on the forward strand.
AAACTATTCTCAAGTCGATCCCGATGGAATTACTGAGCGATTAACAGACAAGTCCGATCCAACACAGTCAGTGCAACTAGGCAAACTCGTTTTAAAACAGTTGGACGGAATCATGGTCCGGGCAAATTATCAAAAACTCTCGCGACAGGAATTGTTAGAAGCGCTTAAGAATGCTTCCGAATTCGGGATGCCCATGACGGCTGATTTTTCAGTATTCCGACGCGTAGGTGTCTATGTACGCGGCAAGGTGATTGGCAAGAGAGTACGACGCCGGCTGTCAAATCTATATCGTCGGGAAGAAATTGATGTCCCCCTGTTTCAACGGCTCGTCATCTGTTTTCAACTCACAGAGCAGGCCGCAACAAGCGATAGTCACCGGCACGAATGTCTGTATATTAAGTCGTTTAAGAATATTCCTCAGCACGATATCGATATGTTATTGCCCGGTACAAGGGTACGCATGTCGTTAATCGACCGTGGTAAAATTGTATTGCCGACACTCTCCGGTCTGGTGATTCTTACTTTCCGACTTTTCTTCGTCGTTTCGATGGGGCTATTTGCTTTTGCAAGTCTACTGTTCACAACAACCGGATATGCTGCAAAAAGCATTTTTGGTTATTTACGTACGAAAGACAAATACCAACATAATCTCACTAAGAATTTGTATTATCAAAATCTCGGTAACAATGCTGGTGTTTTGCAACAATTACAAAATGAAGCGGAAGTGCAGGAAATCCAGGAGTGTTTGCTAGGTTACACAATGTTATTACTTAATCATCCAACCGGAGCTACTGCTCGCGAACTTGATGATTCAGCCGAAGCATTTATACAGCATGCAGTTAACTTCCCGGTGGACTTCGAAGTTGACGATGCCTTAAGAAAACTTGTGCAACTCAATCTCGTTAGTGTCGATGAAACGAGAAGGTACGTAGCCACGCCACTGGCGGACGGAATAACTCATCTACAAGTACGTTTCTCCGAACTGCTAAAAGGTTATAGCCGAACTATTTCCCGTCAAGATAACGACGAACATTTGAATCAAGAACCATGAGTGGTACTGCACCATCACCTAGTACAACATCGTGAAATTCGCGAATATCAAACTCCTCACCGAGCTCATCCTCCGCCATTTTACGCAATTCTCGAATTTTTAATTCACCCATCTTATAAGCCAAAGCCTGCCCTGGCCAGGAAATATACCGATCAACTTCAGAAACGATGTTGTGACGCGACAGCGCTGTATTAACAGACATGTACTCAATTGCCTGATCACGTGTCCAACCCAAATAATGAACGCCAGTATCAACCACGAGACGACATGCTCGCCACATTTCATAGCTTAGCCTGCCAAAATCGCTGTAGGGATCCTGGTAAAAACCAACTTCCAGCCCCAGCCTTTCTGAATAAAGGGCCCAGCCTTCGATAAATGCCGTGAAGCCGTTGTATTTTCGAAACTCCGGCATCTCCTCCAATTCCTGCTGGATCGCCAATTGTAGATGGTGCCCCGGAACTGCCTCGTGTAATGACAGCGCCTCCAGTTGATAGAGTGGCCGACTCTTTAGGTTGTAGGTATTTATGAAATAAAATCCGGCGATTTTACCATCGCCTGACGGCGGTTGATAATACGCCGCCGTTGTTTTAGGCGCAATGTAAGCTGGTATTTCTTTGATGCCGTAGGGAGTACGCGGTAGTTTACCAAACAATTTCGTTAATTGACCATCCATCTTTTTAAGGATGTAGGCTACTTCTTTTTTATAACTTTCAGCATCAGTCGAATAAAATTCTGGCTCATTACGTAGAAACTCTAGGAATTTTGCGAAGTCACCCTTAAACTCTAGTCTTCTTGGAATCGATTCCATTTCAGCGCGTATTCTGGCTACTTCGCCGATCCCTATTTCGTGTACTTGTTCGGGAGTTATTTCCAGCGTAGTGTACTTTCTTACCCTATGGCGATAAAACTCGCGTCCGCCTGGTAAAGCAGAAACACCAACCGTATCAGTTGCTCCGGGAATATACACTTCTGTCATAAACTGGAGAAATTTCTTATATGCCGGCATGACCTTTTGGGAAATTATTATTGCTCCCTGCTCTGCCAATCTAGTAGATGTATCTTTGTCAATATTTGAAGGTAATTTAGTAAACGGTGTAAATAACGGACTTTTACTGGGGTCAGCGTAGATCTGCGATGAAATCGTTTCTTCGTATCCCTGCAGTACGATAGCTGGCAAAATCCGACCTTCCTTCATTCCCTGATTGAGCAATTCAATATTCTGGTTTGCGTATTTAGCAAATCCCTCCAGGCGGCCCAAGTAGCTTTCATAGTCGCTTTCATCATCAAATGGTAGACGTTTATACAGTTCAGCAAAATAGATATGAAATCCCCAACGATTGGTAATTGGGGTTAAATAGGCTTTGTGCTCATTTTCAGCAATTTCATCTTCCAGGTACCTGATGAAGATCTCTAAATTCAATTCCGTTCGATGAGACAACTGAGAATCCCTTGAGGCAATCGCCGTGGCCAGAAAGTCACGTAACTTTTGTCCATTACCCAGTTGACTTGCGATCGAAACGTCCGGAAGCTTTCCATCTCCACTACGGTCTCCAAGTTGACCGGCAAAAACAGGGTTTTGTGACAGATACCAACTCCAGTGATCCGCAATCACCGTCTGCACCGCCGTTTCCTGCGCAGAAGAGAAAGATGTGATAAACGCGAACTGGCAAACGAGTCCTAAAATTAACTTATTACGACGCAACATAAAGCGATTCCATTTAGGATTGATTGAATTTTCAGGTAGATTTGGTATAACGCATTAGCAAGCAGGAAAGGGATTCCTGTTTAGGTTAATCGTACTAATCTACCATGTTTTACGATTAACAAATCGAATTCAGTCAGGATTCCGTCCTGTCTGACATTGAGAATCACGGAGGTGAGAATGACTGATTCAGTACTTTCTGGTGCCGAACTCAAAGCAGAAATAAGAAAAATAGCTTTTGCTAATCGCAGAGATCAGAATAACAAAGACGACATCAGCAATAAAATCATGGCTACGTTTATGGCCCAACCGGAGTATCAGAAGGCAACGACGGTTATGTTTTATGTTGATGTCCGTGCAGAAGTCCGTACACGTTATGCTTTGCCGGACGCTCTCCAGAGCGGCAAACGGATCGTGGTACCCTGGTGTAATGATGATGGCGAATTGGAATTATTCCACCTTGAGTCTATGGACGAGCTTGAAATTGGCATGTACAAGATTCTAGAACCGAAACAGGCCCTTCGAAGTTTGGAGCACAAACATATACCCGTAAACCAACTCGATGTAATTATGGTCCCTGGTGTCGGTTTTGATCGGAACGGCGGGAGAACAGGAATGGGCAAAGGTTATTATGATAAATGCCTGCAACATACCAGAAACGATGCTACGCTAACTGCTGTCTGTTTTGATTGTCAAATCTTTGAAGAAATACCGGTTCAGGACCATGATGTCTATATGGACAAGGTAATCACTGAATCCAACGTCTATATCGGTATTGGACGGAACACATAAGGCATCGTTGATTACCAGAAAGAATATAGAACAATGGCACCCGACGTAAAAATCGAAAATACGTATGCCGAGGCGTTTCGTAGTATCTACGCTGAAGTCCTAATTACCGCCAAGGACCGTTTTTGGTTAGAACAGGCCGTTAACGCTTGTACTGGTCATGCTTCCAGCACGATTATGTGTGATTGCGAGGCGGGCCTTGATCACTATCTAGAACCTGAGGAAACGCCGGACGGTCGAATTGGGGCGGTCGTCCAATTTCATATTCCAAGGTTCATAAAAAAACGTGAACGAGCCCTTGAAAAGGTGCTTATAGCACGGCTTAGCCAGAATGTCCTTACATGTCCCACCGCAAAGGTTTTTAACCACCTTAACTCTGAGACTAATTTTTCCATAGGCAAAAAGATCGCCTACTTTGGCGATGGTCATCAGTTCCAGGATACTCGTGACAATCAACCGGTATGGGTAATCCCGATTATGGGAGGCGAATTTATTCTGAGTCGCAAATTTGGTTACAGCGACGGGATTATGGGGGGCAATCTTTGGTTTATGGGACATACGCAGACATCCGCAATTGACGCTGCGTACACGGCTGCCTGTGCAGCCGCTACAACAGCTGGGGTGATAACAACCTTCCCTGGTGGAGTCGCCGCCAGCGCTAGTAAAGCGGGAAGTCAGTATTCATTTCTTTTTGCGAGTACCTACGAAAAGTTTTGTCCGACCCTGCGCGACAAACTCGGCGATCAATCGGGTGTACCTGATGGAGTAACTTCGATAATGGAGATTATCATCAACGGTCATGATTTAGAAACGGTAAGTCAGGCAACGTACAATGCACTGGAAGCCACACGTCATCTGGCTGGTTTGGAAATGATCACCGCGGGCAACTATGGCGGCAGACTTGGTAAGTCCTTCATCTACTTAAGGCCTGAATTACAAGCCTCCTCCGATGCAGCCTGAAGGGGTTAGACCTAACGATTTTCGTTTTGTTCACGCAGATCCATCGCGAAATAAATCTGTCTTGCAATTTCGTCAAATCCCAATTGTGGATAAAGATGTTGTCCGATCATATTTTGCTCTAGCGTCTCTATTCGGGCGACTTCCATACCAACATCCCGCATTAACGCCTCCGCCTGTTTCAGTAGCGCTCGTCCTATTCCCTTATTCGCCGCAACTTGAGTGACTGCCAAATTAGCAATAACGCCAATTTTTGCTTGTTTATCCAGACGGATAGTCACATATCCCAACACACGCTTATCGCTTGCAGCCACAAGACAATGACCATCAGGATGCGATAAATCTTCTTGCAGATGACGCGTCTTCCGCCATATCCAATCCTTATCGCCGATAATACCATAGTGATTTTCGATATTTTTTTCGAACGTCGACTCAGCAAAGACTTCCTGAGTTATTCGAATGATCGCTGAATGATCTTCTTGTGTAGCATCACGGATCTTTATTTGTTCATTGTTAAATGCCAACTCCATTACTTACCCCAATGAAAGATAAAGTAATAACCAAGAGCCATTGACATCAATGCGACCACGACTCGTAGGTTACTTATTTTCGGTGTACCCGGACTGGCCATCTAACGGGTCTCCACTGCTGATTTCTTCTTGTAACTATTCGGATTATCTGACTGCCCAATCATTTCAAAAAGAAATCGACTGGGAATTTGTTCGTACACTCGTCCCCATTTGCGACGAGTTAAGGCCATGGAGAGGATCAGTTCATCCTGAGCCCGCGTCACACCAACGTAGGCCAGCCGTCGCTCTTCATCTACCGCCTCACCTTCGAATTGCAGCGACCTCTTGTGAGGAAGTATCCCCTCTTCTAAACCCACCATATATACTACTGGATATTCCAGCCCCTTCGATGCATGAAGCGTAAGTAATGCGACCGCATCTTGATCTAACTGTTTGTCCTTATCTTCATCAATATCTGAGGCTGCGAGTGCAATCTCGTCCAGAAACTTTTCAAGCGTTGGATTTTTCTGTTTATCGTTAAAGCTAGCAACGGTGTTGACTACTTCTTCAACCGACGACCAGCGTAACTGCTGTTCTTCCTGATCGTTACTCGTGCGCTCCACCTCTTTATCATACCGACAGACCTGAAGAAACTTTTGTAGTTCTTGACGACCGATCATGTCGGCGAACAACTGTTTTCCTGTTGCGACGAGAGCGATAAAGTTACGAATTGCGTTGCGGACCGGAACGCTAAACTCCGAGAGTATTTCCGGAGATTGCATAACTTCCCACATAGCAACACCTCTATCAGTGGCAGCATCAATTAGTTTCCCTACCGTTGCATTGGAAATACCCCGGGGTGGCGAATTAATAATCCTTCTCATACTGGGCTCGTCATGTGGGTTTTGCACGATCCGCAGATAACTCAGAATATCTTTAACCTCTTTCCGATCGAAGAACGATTTACTACCAAGAATTACATAGGGAATATCATGCTTCCTTAGTTCCTGTTCAAAGACACGCGGTTGTTCATTGGTGCGGAACAGGATGGCAATATCTCTCGGATTCCATTCACCGCGGGATATTTGAATGGCCAACGATTTAACCACTTCTTCCGCCTCCTGGTCTTCGTCTTTGAATTGTTCGATTCGCGGACGTTTACCGCCTGTACGAGCGGGCTTCAAAATTTTGTCGTAACGACTTTTATTAAAGGCGATTAGTGTATTGGCTAATTCAAGTATCGTCGCTACCGAACGATAATTAGCCTCCAATCGAATCTCACTCGCACCGGGCCAGTCCTTGGGGAAATTCAGAATGTGTTGCACTTCACTCCCGCGGAATCCGTAAATACTCTGGTCATCATCACCAACAACACAGATATTCCGATGTTGTTCCGCAAGGGCCCTAACGATACTGTATTGAATCGCATTAGTATCTTGATACTCATCAATTAAAAGATGGTCAAAACGCGATGCCTCCTGCTGTTTGATTTCAGGACATTTAACAAACAAGTCATCCACCAACAATAACAAGTCATCGAAGTCCACAGCTCCGCACCTTATCAATTCCTCCTGATATCTGCGATAAGCAATGGCTCCAATATGTTCTTTATCGGTGGCAGCCACCGTCGCGGCCTGGGCAGGCCGAACCCCCCGATTCTTCCAATGGCTAATAAGATGCTGTAAATCGCGCGGGCGTAATGTACTATCCGCAACTCTTATCTCTCTTAGCACCTTACGACAGGTGGATGCCTGATCAGACGTGTCCATAATCGTAAATCTAGGCGAATAACCTAATCCTTCTATCTGTCTGCGGAGAATCCGCACACACAATGAGTGGAAGGTGGAGATTTCCGGTCGATCCTCCGGATCCATTGGAATCAACTCGGAAACTCGATATTGCATTTCCTGAGCTGCTTTTTTCGTAAACGTAACAGCTAAAATGCGCGACGGTTGAATCCCTTGGCGTATAAGATTGGCGATTCGAAACGTTACTACACGGGTTTTACCACTACCAGCACCAGCTAAAACAAGCATTGGGCCTGAAAGTGTCTCGACTGCGCGTTTTTGGGCATCATTTAGAGCAGGATTCATTGTTTTATGTAAAATGAGCGTAGTTTTTTTGATCAAATAACAAGCCGTTTTTGTATCCCAACTATACGGCGAGCGTTGTAAAAGATAACATATTCTAGTGCTTGTTACACCGTGATGAATCAACACTTTCACCATTGTATGGAAAAGAGATGACTGACGACCATTTGCCAGAAGAACCGGAACAGAATGCGGAATTGCAACAGCAATCCACCGTTACCCCTGTAGATACGCCTCCCGAGAATCGCTCGGACGACGAACATTCCGTGCCCGAAGACCTACAGGATCGCCTTCGTAAACGCTTTTCCTCAACCGGCGTTGTCGTTACCACCATCGTCGCGATCATAGTGATCTCACTTATCGTCGGGTTGTTTATTCGAGAATCCGGACCAGGCGAAATAAGCGAGGATTGGAGCGAATTAAATCGACAGGTTGTCAGCCTCAGGGATGCCGTGAATCAAAATGTTTTCGAACTCCCATTGTTTAGCACTGCTGCAGACACAATGACTGATGACAATGCAAAAGCATGGTTTAATGTCGAAATTGCTTCGGCGTTGATAGCGACTGCACTGCGCCCTGAAAACACACCTCAGCAAGCGCCACAATTTCGCCAACAACAGCCTACCCCTAATATACTTGCCGGCGATCTTACTACGATTCAAAACCGGGTCACCAGTCTTCAGAATGCAGCCACCCATCTCGAGACGGCTTTGGTCATCTTCAATACTACTGAAGCGAAAACCCATCCGCTTGGAACGCTGGGCCTGTATCGCGCAGAATACAGCGCGGCATATGTTTCAGAAGCACTACTGATTCTGGAGGGTACAGAAAACTATACCAGCAATCGAGAAAAGGTAATATCGCACCTTCAGGCTGCAACCGCGGCTTTGCCCCCGACACAGGATATTCAAAATAACAGCACGGATCTGATGATTCACCGACTTAGGACTCAAATCGAAAAACGATTAACAGCCTTCGAGACAATGTCCGTGGATCAATTATCTACTGAACAATTATCCGATCTCACCAATGGGGTGCCGGACTCAGCTATTTATTCATGGATTAATCAATACATTACTCAACAAACTGCTCAAGCACCTGTTCCTGACAGCGGTGTAACTGAGGAAATTGAAGACCTTGATGCAAACGAAGTAATTAATGCTGCCGATGACGGAGACTTCCCTGTGAATGAAACGGAAAACATTCAAGACTCGGAAGTACCAGACAATGATGGCAACAACGAACCCCCCGATCAAGGATCCGACACTGACGAGTAAACAACACGTCAGTACGGCTTAGTTAATTATCATGGGCGTGGAGTATCGTTTCTCTGACGTAGTGACTATCGATAATGATAACATTCGTCTTGATAAATATCTGGCGACTCGAATTTCATCCTACTCACGTGTCCAATTACGCACAGCTATTACCGCCGGCGAGGTGCTTGTTGATGGCAAAACCGCGAAGCCAGCCTATAAACTTCGAGCCGGACAGACTATCAACTGTCAGTTGAGTGCGCCATCCATCGAAATTCCCGAACCGGAAAATATTCCGCTTGATATTATTTTTGAGGACGAGCATCTTGTTGCTATTAATAAACCTGCACAAATGGTCGTCCATCCTGCCAAGGGCCATTGGAAAGGCACCCTCGTAAGCGCCCTGTCTTACCATTTCAGGTCTCTTAGCAATCTAGGTGGTCTACACCGCCCCGGTATCGTGCATCGTCTTGATCGAGATACGACGGGCGTAATCGTAATCGCCAAAACTGATATCGCGCATCAGGCAATTGCCCGACAGTTCGAACAACGAACGACTATCAAGGAATATCATTGTCTAACATTGGGTATTCCTGATCGCGATCGAGATATTATTGATGAGCCAATCGGTCCCCATCCATATCAACGCGAACGGATGGCTATTCGGCACGATCATCCCAAAGCCCGTAGCGCGCAGTCTTTCTTCGAAGTAGTTGAACGATTTCGCCATATCGCCTTACTCAAAATAACTCCTAAAACCGGCCGCACTCACCAAATTCGTGTGCATCTTACACACTTAGGTTACCCAATACTTGCGGACAAACTCTATGGGGGTATCCATCCTGTAACAAAATCCTTCCTTGAAACAGGACGTAACTCAGACGATGACCATAAAGACATCATACTCACCAGACAGGCGCTGCACGCAGCAAGCTTAACATTAACGCATCCGATGACGGGAAATACGCTAGTGTTCCAAGCACCCTATTCGGAGGATTTTGAATTGTCGCTGAAAATACTCAGAGGTTGACCAATCATAGAGTCAACGCCAGATTAACAACGCCTTATTTTGTCGCTGAAGTTCATCCAAAGCATCAGTACTAACTTTACAGTCCTGCACGACAAGCGCTTTAAGATTAGTTAAATTGTTTAAATACAAAATACCAATATCCGTAATCTGCGAAGCGGGTATATCTATTATCTCGATTACATCCAGTTCTTCAAATGCTGCCAAATCCTGATCACCGAAGTGTCCATGCCGAACTGTAATCACCGCACCGTTATCCTTTGGGTTAGTGGCGATGCCTGACCATCCGCCCAGACGATTAAAGAGTAGGACAATCTTTGGTATTGCACTTTTACCGTTATGGAAATTAACTCGTTGTCCAATCGTAAATAAATAGCCGATATATCCCACTACCAATAAGGCGCTCACCAATACCGAGACGACATCCCGCGCTGTCACTAAATACACCATCACCAAAAACAGCATAAAAATACGGAGCCAGAGAATAAGATTGGCGGGGGCATTCTGGCTGGGATGTTTCATTAAAAATCGGTCAAACCCCATCGCGCCTTCATATTCATCTAATTCAATAGGATCAAATGTTCGACTTAAATGTGGGTTATATCCGCATTCCGCACATTGTAGACGTCCATTGGGAATAACCGCGTTGCATTTCCGACAATACACCGGATCAGCATTTTGCTCCGGTTGGAGAAATACTTCGTGACTATCTGGTTGATCTACGGAATGCTGAGCTAGAGAAGCGAACTGCGTTGCGTGCTTCGAGGTGTCGTCTAGCGGTGCTAAACAAAGATCGTCATCTTGCAAATCCGAACAATATTTACACACCAAATTCTCTGGCAATGGGCGTTGGCAGTTAGAACAAAGCATTTTCAGAGTGTTTAACCCCTCTGGGGACGGATATCTTCGAAAGTACGGCTGATACTAGAGCTAACTTCAACTCGTGTGACATCGCCGTCAGTGCCACGGATGATATTTTCATCGGATTTACCAAATAATGCATTAAGAATTCCATAAATAATATAAACACATACCAGGAACGCTCCAAAGGGGCGTGTTAATTTACCGTCTTTGGCAGCAAGAATACCAACCCTAAAACAGAGCAATATTATTAGCATTGCGGGAAATTGCAGTCTGAAGAATATCGATTCAGCAACGAGCCCTTCCGGCGTAATTGCTGCCGCAGCTCCCGCTACAAATAAAACGTTAAGGATGTCAGCGCCGATGACATTTCCAACTGCCAACTCACCCTGCCCTTTGCGCGCAGCCGTTACTGCAGTAACAAGTTCTGGCAGGCTGGTGCCAAACGCGACTAATGTAGAAGCAATGACTGCCTCAGGAATTCCGGCTTCGGTCGCTAGTATTTTTGTGGCCTCGATTAGGGCAATACTCGATAACACTACAAAGAAACACCCTACAAGAATGCAACCGACAAGCATTGATGCAGGTGATTCATCCTCCGGCTCCGCATCCGTATCGTCGGCTTCTGCATGTTTAGCCAATCGTACTGACCAGATCATATAGACGACCAAACCGCAAACCAATACAAAACCCGCCCACTGAGGTAGTGTGGCCTCCGTTTGAAAGACGTTACCCAAATCAGTGAATGGCAGGCAGAACACCACTAGCATTATGCCAGCGCCAAATTGCACCCATCCCTGCCGATTTACCACTTTCTTATTCAGCGGCAGAGGTGAAATCAAACAGGCGGTACCGAGAATTAGTCCGGCGTCGCAAATTACCGATCCGACAGCATTCCCTAAAGCAATATCAGGATTACCATTAAGCGCTGCCAACACGGATACAACAGCTTCCGGAAATGTGGTCCCAACCGAAACAATGGTAGCGCCGACAATCACTTTTGGCATCCCGGTTCGCAAGGATAACGTAACGGACTTATCGACCATCCAATCGGCCGATTTACCTAGTATGGCTATTGCAATAACCATCACCCCCAGTAAGTAGAGCATGTTCATCTCAGCTAGCTGTTGAATCAGACCGGCAAGCACTTCTTCAGGATTCCATGAGGCAATGAGCATATCTTGTTTCCGGCATTCTTAAATAATAAAGATTGAGCTAAAATTTTAAGGGGGTTCAGCACCCCATACAACCTCATCTTTATTCACGTTCACATTGTTGCCAGAAATGCCACTAATAAAACTGTTTACCAAAGGCAACTTTAATTTTGCTTGGAAACTCGCTCGACTGCCCATTTTCATCTATATCGGCCTACTTATTGTGATGTTTGTATTTGAAAACCGCCTGGTTTTCCAACCGACAGTAGAAACCGGTATCCCTCCGCAAGATGAACGTAAAAATAATCGGCATCGGTATATCACGGTAAATGAACATCAAATACACGCGTTGTTTGTAGAACGTGAAAATCCAATTTGTTACGCGATTTATTTTCACGGAAATGGTGGAAATATTATCCACAGAACCTCGCTTTTGGAATGGCTATCGACCCGACTTAATATCAGCATCTTAGGCGTGTCTTATTCGGGGTACGGATATAGTCGGGGCCGTCCTTCGGAGCGACAATTTTACGAGGACGCCGAGTCGTCTTTAGCATATATGACGAGCCAATTCAAAATCCCGCCGTCTCGGATAATGCTATTTGGCGAGAGCCTAGGTGGAGTTGTAGCGACCCGACTTGCCGCTCAACATCAAATACCATTACTAGCGTTAGATAGTACTTTTACTTCCCTCTGCGATGTCGCACAAACTCATTACCCGTGGTTGCCCGTGAAATATTTGATGCGGAACAGGTTTTCATCCTTGCCATTCGCTGGGCAATTCGTAGGCACAACGATCCAAACTCACGGTACAGACGACCAAATAGTCCCATTTCAGCTAGGGAAACAACTAGCCGATTCATTTGGTGGCAATCACACGCTTATCCAACGTGAGGGAGGACGACACAACGAGGCCCCTTCCAGTGAGTACATCCGGGCTCTGGAAATTGAAATAAACAAATTATATAAAGCACCGACGGAGTGAGATTTTATTGCCTCACTCCGCTAAATCTGTGCGTAACTGCTCAGATTAATCGGTGAGCCCTTCAAACAACGGTGTTGACAGATACCGTTCTCCCAGACTTGGAAGTACCGTAACAATCACCTTGCCGGCGAACTCTGGACGTGCTGCGATTTTAGCCGCGGCACAGACATTGGCACCACTACTGATCCCGGCCATCAGGCCTTCCTGTTTGGCCAGATTACGGGCCCACTCAAATGATTCTTCATCAGACACCCTAACCACATCATCTACGATGGACGTGTCGAGGTTGGTTGGAACGAAACCAGCACCAATTCCCTGAATCCTATGTTTTCCGGGGCCTTCACCACTAATAACCGCTGAGGTTACTGGTTCCACAGCAAACGCTTTGATTTCAGGATTTTTCGATTTGAGAAAACGTGCGGATCCTGTGATCGTGCCGCCGGTACCAACGCCGGCGATCACTGCTGCTACCTGCCCTTCAGTATCAGCCCATATTTCCGGACCGGTGGTGGCTTCGTGAATCGCAGGGTTCGCCGGATTCTCAAACTGTTGAGGCATCCACGCATTCTCTTCTAACTCAACGATCTCGGCTGCTTTGTTAATAGCACCTTTCATGCCTTCGGCGGCAGGGGTAAGCACTAGCTTGGCACCCAGTTGACGCAATAGTGCCCGGCGTTCCACAGACATACTTTCCGGCATTGTTAGCGTTAACTTGTAACCTTTAGCCGCACACACGAAAGCCAGAGCAATGCCCGTATTACCACTGGTCGGTTCAACAACATGCGTATCAGCATTCAACGCACCACTCTCTTCACCGGAACGAATCATTGCCACGCCAATACGGTCTTTAACGCTATTGAGCGGATTAAAGAACTCACATTTTGCATAAACCGTTGCTCCGCCTTCCGGGATCACTCGATTCAATCTTATCAGGGGAGTATCCCCTATCACCTGTGTCGCATCGGAATATGTCTTGTTTCGCAACATCTAACTAATCACCTTTTCCTTGACTATTCTCTTTATTGATTTTCGTTTGTCAGGCCATCCACTGAGAGTCCCGTTACACCACTCGGTTACTCTGTAAACACTTGTTACTATAGAAAACGGGCCTGCTATTCGAAGAATAGCATATTTTTCTCATCTTTGTTACTCTCTTCAAATGAAATTTGACTTTACTTCCAGGCCACATAGATATTAATTTCTAGACGGTTAACAAACTGACAATTCAGGTAATCTCTTAGGTTTCAAATATGAACGACAATGCTCAAATTATCAAACTTCTTCAAGATGCCTATAACCATGAATTAGAGGTCGTAACAAATTTCATCGCAAACAGTATTAATCTGGATGGAATACGAGCGGAGGAGATAAAAAAGGCACTTGCCGCTGACATCGCTGAGGAATTAACACACGCTCAACAACTTGCAAATCGTATTAAACAAATCGGCGGGCTTGTCCCAGGATCAGGGAAACTCGATTTTGGCCGACTTCCTCAGCCGCCAGAAGATACCTGTGATGTAATTGGTGTGATTAAGGGTGTAATTGATACTGAAATAGCCGCTTGCAATCTTTATAACCAAATCATTAAGGCGACCGACGGCGTAGACTACGTAACACAGGATCTGTGCATCTCTTTACTTGCTGATGAAGAGGAACACTTAGTATTGTTTCGCGGATATCTGAAGGAATATGAGAGAGATTCCTAGGACCATACAAATACTTCAGGATCTTCGTCGCTATATCCAATAAACGTCGCCACGACAACACGTGCGGCTTCTCCGTCGACACCGGGTACCTCATGGATACATCCTGTATTAAAAAAATATAAATCACCAGGTTCCAGCACAATGTCGGCATTGGGGATCTGATTTTTGTCTGCATATTCGTAGAAGTTATTATCACTTAAATAAGGTTGTACCTCAGGCTCCCAGAAGCACTGGTGTATACGGCATTGGGCGGAAATACCATCGAGCACTGTATTTTGTAATACGAGTACTCCAGCTAACTGATGTTCAAATCTATACGCCTGATAATCGGTTCTCTTTTCGCGGCGACGAACGCTATCGAAATGTGGAGCGTAACTATAACCACCATAGTGGGCGCGGATAATAGCTTTACCGTATAGACGTCCATCAGCTTCTTTAGCAGTGCATACTTTTTTATCCGGAGCAATTTTCTGCAGACCTTTATAAAGCACCTCTATGGGGTCAATCAGCCCATCGAATAAATTATCAAATAGTTGGTTAGATTCAGCCGAGTGTTTTAAAAAGGATTCGCGATCCGATCCACGATAGCCAAGACTAGATCCTATATCGATGCGAATTTTACGTTCGCCATTACTATCATTGCGCCATGCTTGCAGTGATTTATCGGATTTACCTTCCCGATAATGGCCTTCGGGTATACTTTCTTCCCGAAACCTTAAAGGGACGTCTTTTTTAGCATCAAATAACAACTCCCTTTCCACTAACCGCTCCATAATCGCTTCGCAGTCAGCACGGCCAATGGCTCTCCTAAATATCGTTGCTGGTATATCTCCTCTAGACAATTCGCCTATTAGACTCCGGTCTTGACTACATTCATTATCCCTGAGATCAACCTCAACCGCATTCCAGTTCATCGGTCTTAATTCCTCTAATCTATACGTTCCGAAATAGTATGCCTGCAATTGTCCTAAAACACCCAACGGAATCCAAGACTGGGGTTTATGAAGGACTGAGTTTTATTAGAATATAGGTATATTTGGCAAGAACAAGCAGGTGAGGCCGTATATAGCCTGTTTTTCCTTGTTTTAACTTCTTGAATTAAACAGTTAGATGAGTTCCAACTCAAATAATTCATTACCTGGCGGTATAACTACTGTGGGTGCCAAGATGTTGGTGGCACTTACCGGTATTGCATTAATCCTATTTGTCATTGCACATATGTTGGGTAACCTGCAGATTTTTCTGGCGGGCGAGCAATTAAACGAATATGCCCATAAATTAAAAAGCATGGGCCCACTGCTTTGGGTGGCTCGTATAGGGCTCCTCTCGGTATTCTTAACGCATATTAGTCTGACTTTAGTTTTAACGCGTCGCAACGCCAAAGCACGGGGAAACCTTACGTCACCAGAACCACAGATCCGAATTACCGGTGAGCGGTACATCAATGGATATTCATATAAAACCGCCACCACTGCAAGCCGATTTATGATTCACACGGGTATCGTAATTTTCCTGTTTGTAATTTACCATTTGATGCATTTCACGATCAGCCCGGAACATCCAACTCCAATGCCGGCAGATAGCTTAATAGACGTAAAAAAGATGGTTATTGACGGGTTTAGTAACTCGATAATCTCCGGCGTATATATCCTGGCCCAATTAGCACTAGCCGGCCACATCTATCATGGCGCAAGCAGTGCTTTACAAACTCTTGGATTACGAACTGATTCCACCAAGTTTGGCGTCAGTAAACTAGGAATACTGTTGGCAACATTAATTGGGATCGGTAACATTTCCATACCCGTTTGCGTAATGGCGAACATAATTTAATTGGCGTTATCATTATTCAACTAACTTAACAAACCATTCTGGTTAGTGTTTCACTTATGAAATTAGATGCAAAAATTCCAGAAGGTCCCATTGAAGAAAAATGGGCCAACCATAAGATGGCGATGAAGCTCGTTAATCCGGCTAATAAGCGTAAATACAAAGTCATCATCATTGGTTCTGGCTTAGCCGGCGCATCCGCTGCCGCCACGATGGGCGAACTTGGCTATAACGTTGAATGTTTCTGTTTTCAGGACAGTCCCCGACGCGCTCATAGCATCGCAGCTCAGGGTGGGATTAATGCTGCCAAGAACTACCCCGGCGATGGAGACAGCATTTACCGGCTTTTCTACGACACCGTCAAAGGCGGCGACTTCAGATCACGTGAGGCAAATGTCTATCGACTGGCCTATATAAGCAACCAGATCATTGACCACTGTGTTGCACAGGGTGTGCCGTTTGCGAGGGATTACGGCGGTCTGCTTGATAACCGTTCCTTCGGGGGAGCTCAGGTTTCCCGTACATTCTATGCCCGCGGGCAAACCGGTCAGCAATTATTGATTGGTGCTTATCAGGCTCTTAGTCGACAAATTGCCGCGGGTACTGTAAAAATGCACACGCGAACGGAAATGCTCGACGTTGTAGTTGCTGATAATGTAGCCAAGGGTGTTGTTGTTCGTAATTTGGTAAACGGTCAGGTTGAAAGTCATTCGGGTGATGCTGTCGTTTTGGCCACCGGAGGCTATGGTAATGTGTTTTATCTTTCCACAAACGCAATGGGCTGCAACGTGACTGCTGCCTATCGCGCGTATAAAAAGGGGGCCGGTTTTGCGAACCCTTGCTATACACAAATACACCCGACATGCATTCCCGTGAGTGGCGATCACCAATCCAAATTGACACTCATGTCAGAAAGCCTTCGTAACGACGGCCGGGTTTGGGTTCCAAAGGAACTTGGTGATAAACGACGGCCTGAAGAGATACCGGACGACGAACGTGACTACTATCTCGAACGTAAATATCCATCATTCGGTAATCTTGCTCCCCGAGATATAGCGTCCCGAAGCGCCAAGGAGGTCTGCGATGAAGGGCGGGGCGTGGGTAATACTGGCCTTGGCGTTTATCTCGATTTCCGGGATGCTATCAATCGACTGGGGGAAGAGACCATCAGCGCCAGATACGGTAATCTGTTTGATATGTACGAACGTATTACAGCTGAGAATCCGTACAAAAATCCTATGCGTATTTATCCCGCAGTTCATTACACAATGGGTGGACTTTGGGTCGATTATAATCTTATGAGTACAATCCAGGGTTTATACGTTATAGGTGAAGCAAATTTTTCCGATCATGGCGCAAACCGACTTGGCGCGAGTGCACTGATGCAAGGATTGGCAGACGGGTACTTCGTCTTACCACAAACGATCGCCGATTATCTGGCTACGATGGGCGCTAGCCACGAGCGTCTTCCTATCGAAGATGAAGTATTCGTGCAGGCAGAGGAGGCCGTAAATAATCGAATTAACCGTCTACTCAATGTTAACGGATCGAGAACGGTTGATTCCTTTCACAAAGAACTTGGCCTGATCATGTGGGAAAACTGTGGTATGAGTCGGCTTAAAAAGGGTCTTGAAACGGCCATCGAAGAAATCCCCAAATTGCGAAAGGATTTCTGGGCGAACGTTAAAGTTAACGGAAGTGCAGATAATTTTAATATCTCGCTTGAGAAAGCGGGGCGTGTCGCGGACTTTCTCGAATTTGGTGAGTTGATGTGCCGAGATGCCTTAGCGCGAGAAGAATCCGCCGGTGGGCATTTCCGGGCTGAACACCAAACCGCTGAAGGTGAAGCGCTCCGAAACGATGACGACTTTTGTCATTCTGCCGTCTGGGAGTATACCGGTGATGACGCTGTGCCAATTCGACATGAAGAGGCACTCAAATTCGACAATGTAAAACTCGCAACGCGGAGTTACAAGTAAAATGGCAGCATACAATATTAAAATTTGGCGCCAAAATGGGCCGGATAGTAATGGAAGTATGGAACGACACGTCGTCAAAGGCATTGACGGTGACATGTCTTTTCTTGAAATGCTTGACCACCTTAACGAAGACTTGGAAGAGCAAGGCAAGGAACCGGTAGCTTTCGACCACGATTGCAGGGAAGGTATATGCGGCGCCTGTTCTTTGGTTATCAACGGTCAGTCTCATGGACCAGAAACCACCACAACCTGCCAACTACATATGCGTAGTTTTGAACAGGCCAACATTACTGAGATTACCGTTGAGCCCTTCCGGGCTAATGGATTTCCCATTATACGGGACTGTGTTGTTGATCGCAGTGGCTTTGACCGGATTATTCAGGCCGGCGGTTATGTATCAGTAAATACGGGTAATGCGCCGGATGCGAATGCCAACGCCATAGCAAAACCAGACGCAGATACAGCCTTTGATGCTGCTGCCTGCATTGGTTGTGGTGCTTGTGTTGCGGCCTGCAAGAATGCATCTGCCATGTTATTTGTCTCTGCCAAAGTATCTCATTTAGCCCATCTTCCCCAGGGTGACGCGGAACGTCATGAACGAGTCGAATCTATGGTGAACACTATGGACCGGGAGGGCTTCGGGTCATGTACTAACTACGGTGAATGTGAGGCAGCCTGTCCAAAGAGTATTAGTACGGATAATATCGCGACGCTCAATCGTGAATTTATCCGGGCAAAAATCGGACGTATCACCTAACCTAGGCGTTAGTTCCTCGCACGGATATTAGTGAGTACACCTGTACTCAACCTGAAGACAACGTCTTCCCCTCATAGTATCCACAAATACTCACATCCTAGCGTTCCATCTTCTTGGTACGTAATTCGCACCTATTCTATTGCGATAATCACTAACGACAGGATAAAGCGTCAGGAACCAGTAGATGAAACTGCCAACAGCTCTCAGCGCAGCCTTTTTTTTCACGATCGTAAATCAGGCCTTGTTTTCGGAAGAGAATGTGGACAATGCCGTTCAACAACTAGTTCAGGATGCACAACTTCGAGTTCAGCGTGATGCGATACAAGCCGCCGGCAAACCGATGTTCAACAATCTCAATGACTGGCAGAGATGGGCAAATCAGCTAAACAATATGCCGCCACGCCAATTGAACGGCCTATTGAATATCCTTAACGCGACCCAACGTCGAATCCTTGCACAACGCCAACAATTAGTATCACAATTCCTTCAGCAACAATGGCTGCAACAGCAACTTTGGATGCAGCAACAAGCATTGTCTAATTTACCCTTTGGGATGCTGCCCCGGGGATTTAATAGACCAACTATATACTACGCACCAATTGTACAGTGGTTTCCACAAGGTGTGCATTTCAATGCGTCTGCTGTACTAAGTCCAGACCGCCGCTATGTGCGCATGAACCTAAATCCTTTTTTTTCATCGATCGGCCAGGTTTACAATTACAACGTAAGCAATGGTGCCTATTACCGGTCTCAGACATTTTCTCAGCCCTGGGGCTACGACAACTCCCTGCATGGCGTTACACGTCGAACGACTAATTCTCAGCTACCTTCAGACCCAACAGGACGTCGCCTACCGGACTGGTATAAGAGAATTCGCAATAATCCCTAGGTTAAGAATATCTATTGTAACCACGCCTTCCAATTCCGCCTCCGGCTTTGCTAAAATATTACGCATGGAGACGCTCTCACCCAGTTCAAGGTACAACAAAGTTATGAAATCAATTCTTATTCTCACGGCCTGTATTTTTTTCATTAATAACACTAATGCGGCTGACTATCCGGTTCGCCGGCAAATTACCGCAGGAATGGCAAACCCAGAAAGTTCCTACTACGATGCTGAGTCGGGATTCCTTTTTCTTTCGCACGTCAATGGCCCCGGAAAAGAAAAAGACGGTAATGGTTATATTTCGAAGATTACACTTAAAGGAAAAACGGTAAAAGAGAAATGGTTTACCGGTCTGGATGCACCTAAGGGTTTACGTAGCCACGATGGAACCCTTTGGATTTCCGATATCGACACGGTGGTGGCAGTCGACATTGCCACTGGTAAGGAAGTTAGTCGCCACGTTATCAAAGACGCGGGATTTCTCAACGATCTGGCAACCGATTCAAATGGCGTGGTCTATATCTCCGACATGCTTAACAGTCGGATCTATCAGATTAAAGCGGAACAAGTTAGCATTTTCGCAGAAGGCCCTCATCTAGAGCATCCTAACGGGTTACTAGCTGTGGGAAATAAACTTTATTGTGGAGGCTGGGGAACGGACTTGGATCCGGCTACATTTACCACTAAGGAATTAGGGCGTTTCTTTTACATCGACATTGAAACTAAAGAGAAGCATCTAATTACTGAAAAACCCACCGGACACCTTGATGGAATCGAAATTGACGGAAAGGGTGGTTTTTTCTTAACGGATTGGATTGCAGGCACTGTCATGCACATATGTTCTCATGGCAACGTGACAGAAATCATGAAATATGAGAAGGGCTCTGCCGATCTCGCCTATTTGCCGAGAAAAAAGCTATTGATATTACCTCACATGAATGACAATACACTAACGGCTTTCAGAGTCGTACCCAAGCACTAGCTTTAATCTTATAAAATGACCGCTGCGTTAGAGGCGTGTGGTTAAACATGTTTGATCGAGCGTCGGGCAAGGTCTTTTTCAGCGAACAACAAGGCCATGAATATTGGTGGCAGCAGAATCCATACACCCCAGATCATACCGTTATTACCGAATACATTAGCGGACATTTCAGTGAGCAGTTCCGTCGTTGCGACGATACGAACCCCGTTTTCATCAACTTTGTCACCGTTATAAAGTGAAAGCGCATTGGCGACCCAAATTACGCATGTGCAAATAACAAGAATTCCCTGGCAGCCTATCGCTGCGCCCATTCCAAAACGAATCGCGAGAAAGCCATGTTCCTTGTTATATTTCGCCACCATGATTATCGAGCCAATCATACCGGCCAGCGTTCCCACCACAATCACAGCCAACATTAACGTCAGAACATAAGCTAGGAAATCCTGAGTTCCATTCAATGTTCCCGAAGTGCTTTCCCCAAGAAACTCCAGAAATTTTCCCCGATTTGAAATTCGATCGATGTAATCGATAACGAAAAGAATAAAGGGCACCAGCGTTATGCCTGTTGCGCCTAAACTGATCCATGTAAAAGTAGATTTGGGATAATTAGGTTGAGGTAATTGTTGTTCCTCAACTAAGTTTGACGGGATTTTCATCGACAGGGATTTCCTATAATTCGGTCTAAACTGAACCTGTAACTCCAGACCTCTGTTAACTCATTACATAGGCCTAGTATATAATACGAAGATAAATTCCAAACCCTATTCTTTTCCGTCGGTCGGCCGATCCCCATTTTCCAACCATGGTCAAAAAAATAATAGTTTGTTCCGTCGTACTGGCTCTCGTAACATCTGGTATTTGCCTTGCCGGCGAACCGATCACGTTTAACAGAGACATACGCCAGATTCTGACAAATCATTGCTATCAATGTCACGGCCCTGATGAAAACAACCGAGAAGCTGATTTGCGGCTTGATAATTTCATTGGCGCCACCGCATTACGCGATACGGGTGCTGCCATTATTGCGGGGGACCCTAACAAAAGCTTACTAATTGAACGAATTAAGAGTCATGATGAATCCCTGAGGATGCCACCGCCTGAACTAAAAAAGGATCTGAATGAAGAGCAGATCAGATTACTAGAACGGTGGGTCACCGAGGGGGCCGAATATGAAGACCACTGGTCTTTTTCAACGCCCCAGCGACCGGCATTACCAAATTCCCATAACTCATGGGGAAACAATCCGATCGACCGTTTCATTGTACGCAAACTGACGGCTCAACGATTGGCGCCGAATGACGAGGCAGCCAAGGAAATTCTCATCCGTCGGGTAACACTTGATTTGACCGGTATTCCACCGACCATTGCAGAGATCGATGCCTTCCTAGACGACTCTCGACCGAATTCTTACGAGCGGCTGGTAGACCGACTTCTTGAATCTCCGCGTTACGGTGAACGCCTGGCCGTCGACTGGATGGATGCAGCCAGATATGGCGACTCCAGTGTTTTTCATGCCGACGGACCGCGTGATATGTGGGCTTGGCGAGACTGGGTTATTAACTCTTTCAATAGCAATAAGTCTTATAAGGATTTCACGATCGAACAAATAGCTGGCGATCTTATCCCTGATGCGACAGTCGACCAGTTGGTAGCCTCCGGATTCAATCGGAATCACGGCACGACAGATGAAGGCGGCGCCATTGCTGAAGAATACCGCGTTGAATATATTGTCGACCGCATCAAAACCACGTCTACTGTTTGGCTAGGACTAACGCTGGAATGTGCTCAATGCCATGATCACAAATACGATCCTTTTAGTCAGGAAGAATATTACCGCTTATTCGCATATTTCAATCAGGCCTCCGATAAAGGAATGCAAACCCGCCGTGGTAATGAACCTCCCATTATTCAGGTTCCGAACCGTCACAAACTTGCTCGTCTTCCCTCGGCAAATGCAAGATTAGGCGCCTTGCAAACGGAACGAGAACAATACAAGACGGAAGCATTAGCAGACTTCAAGCAATGGCTTTCCGAAAAAGAGAAAACTGCAGTAAATGGGCCCCAAATACCCGAAGGGCGTTACGCTTTCATTGATTTTGCCGAACAATCAGATCAACTCGTGTCGGCGGGTACGGATCCTATGATCAATGGGATGTACCTGGGTAATGTAAAACGCATTTCTAACGGTGATGAAAATAAAATTGAACTAGACGGTAAAAGCCATGTCGATTTTGGCAGCGAATTCGCAAATTTCGAAGGGACTGATGCTTTTTCCTTTGGCGCCAATATAAAAGCCAAGGCGAATGTATCCGGAGCTATTCTGAGTCGCATGAAGGACAGTAATAATTTCAGGGGATATGACTTCCTGCTCTCCGGCGGTGTGGTTGAAATCCATATCATTCATAATTGGCCCGGTAATGCCATAAAAATTTCAACGAAGAAAAAAATTGCTGCTGATAAACTTCAACACCTGATGGTTACTTACGACGGTTCACAAAAAGCAACGGGCGTAATTGTTTATTTTGATGGCGTTGCCCAGGAACTCACAGTTCAGCAGGATACACTCAACGATTCCATTGAAGCGGATACATCCTTCAAGTTAGGAAAGCGTGATAATTCCTTATTCTTTACGGGCGAACTGCATACAATCTCTGTTTATAAACGAGCCCTCAATGCCGAAGAGGTAAAACTGGACGCCGGCCAGGATAAACTTACTCCGATCCTGGTCAAATCTAACGCGGATCGCAGCGAACAAGAAAAGGCACTATTACTGGATCGCTTCTACGCGCAGGACACAACCTTCGCCGCTCATACGAAAGCGATAACCAACCAGCAACAATTGATTGCCGAACTTAAAGAACCCCTTACCAGTGTAATGGTAATGGGAGACGTCGCTAAGATGCGCCCAACCTTTATCCTTGATCGCGGCAATTATGCCAGCCCGAAAAAAGACCAAGAGATCCTACCCGGGATTCCGCAGATATTAAATTTGAGTGATGCGGAATTGCCACAAACTCGCCTAGGTCTTGCACAATGGATTACTGATGATAAGCATCCGCTGACTAGCAGGGTGACGGTCAATCGAATCTGGCAAACGTTATTTGGTATTGGTATCGTCAAAACAGCCGGCGACTTCGGCTCTCAGGGTGATAGCCCAAGTCATCCGGATTTATTGGATTGGCTAGCGGTTGAATTTGTAGAGTCCGGTTGGAATCTTAAGCACCTGGTCCGTTTAATGGTTACATCTGCCACCTATAAACAATCCTCACATGCTGATTCATATTCCAAAAAGATCGATCCACTAAACCGTCTGTATTCCCATGGCCCCCGGTTTCGGTTGCAAGCGGAATTTATTCGTGACAATGCTTTGGCCGCCGGCGGGTTATTGGAAAATAGAATTGGCGGGCCCGGTGTTAAACCCTATCAACCCGCTGGACTATGGAACGAGGTCAGCTTAAGTGGGAACGTACGATTTGCTCAGGATAAAGGTGTTAATAATTATCGCCGAAGCATGTATACCTACTGGAAACGCTCCGCACCGGCACCGGCAATGACCATTTTCGATGTTCCAAGTCGGGAGAAATGTGTCGTCCAACGACCTCGGACTAATACACCCCTGCAGGCGCTTGTTACACTCAACGATCCGCAATACCTAGAAGCCGCGCGGGCACTGGGCCAGCGAATGCACACCTTCAATACCGATATCAACGAACAGATTATTCACGGTTACCGAATTACAACCGGCCGGAGACCCGATACGAAAACTGTTGTTCTGCTACGCAGCTATTACGATAACGAGTTGCGACGATTTAAATCAGATAAAGATGCCGCGGCTAAATTGCTCAAAATTGGTGAATTCACAGGTGATGAGTCGATTCCGGTGGAGGTGCAGGCCGCGCTCACTTTACTATCAAATCTCTTACTAAATCTCGACGCATCGATCACGCGCGGATAGGTTAGCTTAGATATGACAAGTCCATCAGAACGATATCACCTAAACATAACGCGGCGTCACTTATTACAAAACGCCAGTAAAAGTGTGGGGGCAGCAGCCCTGGCCGCACTTTCCAGCAGCGGCGCGAAAGTTGTATCAGCAGCTGACCCACGACTCAATACACATTACAACGCAAAAGCCAAACACGTCATATACTTGTTCTTTTCCGGCGGTCCGTCGCATATTGATATGTTTGATTACAAGCCGAAGATGCGTGACTTTCACGGCGAAGAACTGCCTGATTCAATTCGAAACGGTCAACGTCTGACCGGTATGACAAGCGGTCAGAAATCATTCCCCTGTGTTGCTCCGATGTTTAATTTCCGACAACAGGGGGCGCACGGAACCTATGTTAACGAGATCCTCCCCCATATTGGCTCTATTGCCGATGAAATTACCATTATTAAGTCAATTCACACCGAAGCGATTAATCATGATCCGGCGATCACCTATATAAATACTGGCGTTCAACAACCAGGCAAACCGAGCCTCGGTGCATGGCTTAGCTATGGACTTGGAAATCCAAATGAGAACCTACCGGCCTATGTCGTGATGATTTCTAAAGGCCGAGGTCAAAGTCAGGCGTTGTATTCCCGCTTATGGGGTGCCGGTTTCCTGCCATCACGTCATCAGGGCGTGAACTTTCGATCGGGTAAGGATCCCGTCTTATTTCTTTCCAATCCCGAAGGAGTCAGCTCTGCATCCCGACGCAATATGCTGGACGTACTTAACACGCTCAACGCCAACGAATTTGATGAGTTTGGCGATCCAGAGACGGAAGCCCGGATTTCCCAGTACGAGATGGCGTTTCGCATGCAAACATCGGTACCCGGCCTGATGGACGTTTCTGACGAAACCGAAGAAACACTCAACCTTTATGGTGACAAGTCCCGGCAACCGGGAACTTTTGCGAGAAACTGCCTACTTGCCAGACGAATGGTCGAAAGAGGCGTCCGAACCATTCAACTATTTCATCGAGGCTGGGATCAACACGGAAGTTTGCCCCGACTGTTTAAACTCCAGTGCGAAGATATTGACCAACCGGCAGCAGCATTAGTCAGGGATCTTAAACGCCGCGGCCTATTAGACGAAACATTGGTTGTATGTGGTGGTGAATTCGGCAGGACAATTTACTCTCAGGGAAATCTCTCCAAGGATAATCACGGCAGAGATCACCACGGTAGATGTTTTACAACATGGCTCGCCGGTGCCGGCATCCGTAAAGGTTTCGAATACGGGAAAACTGATGATTACAGCTACAATATTCTTGAAGATCCAGTGCATATACGAGATCTCAATGCAACAATTCTTAACCAAATCGGAATCGACCATAATCGGCTTACATTTCGCCATCAGGGACTCGATCAACGTCTAACCGGAGTTGAACCGGCTCGGGTAGTCCGAGAAATCCTAAGTTAATTGTTGTTAACGATTACCGATAACGCGCACCCCAAAACCAGGGAGTAAATTAAATTTCACCCCTTCGCTTGAATATTCTGCAATCCCTTCGATACAGGTGAACCAAGTTCGGGCTGATTCTGCCAAGGGGTTATCATCTAGAGCGGCTATTGCTGTTAAGCAGTACGGCTCTGAACCACGATGAGGTACGACACGTATCTCGTGTTCTCTGGCGATTTGATAAATATCAATCAACGTTGTCAGCCCTCCACACCAATTGATATCCGGTTGAAATACACTAACCGCCTTGCTCCTTGCTAGTTCCAGAAACCCTTCCCGTAAATATTCGTGTTCACCAGCGGCAATGGGAATCGGGCATTTTTCAGTCAGGCTAATATAATCATTCAGCCGGTCCGGGCCGACCGGTTCCTCAATCCAATCGACATTGAATTCCACAATTGAGTCTGCGACTTTAAGCGTGGTGTTGACGTTCCACTTGCCAAAGGCATCTACCATAATTGACTTGTCCGGCCCTAACCTATCACGCGTCATACGGACCAGCTCTCTAATGGCTTGCGGATCAGGGCGATCTCCGAAGCGCTCGACATGTAATTTGACAGCCTGTTTTCCGTTGGATACGGCTTCCATAGCTTCCTCGTCATCAAATACAGTCTGGTACATAGGCAGGTGCAAGGGAGCCGGTTTGTCGGTCAATAGCTCGTAAACCGATGAATGACTCGATTTTGCCCAGGCATCCCAGATCGCAAGATCAACGCCGGAAATCGCCATTGGAACCAGACCCTTACGTCCGTAAAACGTCGTATGCGATACCATTGTCTCATGAGCTTCTGCCGGTGTATCAACATGAACGTTTAACATACATTCTTTAATGACCGTATCGACAAGATGAATTCCCGCCTTACCACCTCCGCCAACTCCTAAGCCACAAATACCATTGTCCAACTCAACTTCCACGAGTATTTGCCCAAGCGTGGTACGCCAATCATTCGGAGATCCTTTACATTCGGGTTGCCAGGCTGCGATACGTGTAACTTTCATAGTCTATTGATTCCTATTTCCCGGGAGCACCAACTTTTCGCGGCGCCATAAAACGCCTTGAGAACCTGATCAATCCATATCCACAACGGCCAACTTCTATTTTACAATAAGCAGAGACCATTTCCCTTGTGTAGAAAGTGACAAAATGAGCGACAACGTACATCCCGAATGGATCATTGACACCACCGATGAGAGTTTCGAGCAGGACGCGGTGATCGCTTCCAAGGAGCATCTTATACTTGTTGACTTCTGGGCATCTTGGTGTCAACCATGTCGGCTACTTACGCCCAATCTGGAAGAAGCGGTGGGACGATTTAAAGGTGATGTACGTCTAGTAAAGGTAAACACCGAAGTTGCGCCGGAGACAGCGCAAACTTTCCAGGTTGCGAGCATACCCACAGTCTATGCGTTGCTGGACGGGCAACCGGTCGATTATTTTCAGGGCGTTATTGAGGCGGATGAGATTGAGGGCTGGATTGTTCAGTTGCTCCGGCATCGCGCAATGCTCGACGCCGATCAATTAACCGACACAGATCCGGGCTCCGCAGTCCAGGCCTGGGAGGTGTTAGTACAGGACGATGAAGAAAATCCGACACTCCTGATTGGATTGGCCAGAGCACAAACCTTAAGTGGAAATAACGAGGCTGCTACCGAAATTATCAATAAACTTGAGCAGCGAGGTTTCCTCGAGCCAGAGGGTGAGAAAGTCAAGGCAATGATTACTCTGGCTGCCGTTTCTGATGATTCCGCAGTTGATACAGCGCGACAACGCCATTTAGAAAACCCAACCTGTAACGAAACCACCCTGAAGTTCGCCGAGGCCTTAGCTGCCGATAATCAATATGAACAGGCATTTGAATTGGCAATTCAGGTTTATAAAACGGATAAACTCGGAGTTGGGAAATCTGCACATCAATTTTTACTAACGGCATTCAAAGCGTTACCCGAAGACAACGATCTAGTACACCAATATCGGCGTAAATTAGCGATGTTAATGTATTAATTTGCCATTTTATCCGCCTTAACTATGCTTAAATTGCATCTTAATTTAGTAAGTATAGGTGGTTTAGTACAACTCCTATTGAAATTTGTCTTTCAGGTCGAACACTATGGCTAACTCCCTGAGCTCATTTTTTGATCAAGTCAAAACTCTCAGCAAATCCAAAGCCAGACCCGAACGGGCCTTCCGCGACTTAGTCCGTAACTTAAGGGATGTAATCCTTGTTGGTGAGATAACAGTTGAGCGCCTTGCTAAAACTACCAACTATACGCCGGTCCGGGAATTACGTGACGGAAAGACCGTGGGTGTGTTGATAGCGAACCCCCGATACGAACTGGAAATTCAAACGACCGCCGATTGTGCAGCCACGGTCGGAAAACCGCTTAACGTAGCTTTGGCGATAAATAAATTTGATGGTTATTCCAAAACATTTTA
The DNA here is from genome assembly GCA_002709045.1 of Planctomycetaceae bacterium. Classification (GTDB taxonomy): domain Bacteria; phylum Planctomycetota; class Planctomycetia; order Pirellulales; family Pirellulaceae; genus UBA721. The sequence goes on from PAPJ01000040.1 coordinate 104,437, forward strand.
CGCTTATGAAACACACAGGCACGAAGATCACAACACACTCACAAACCTCACGGATCCGGAAGTAAAACAACCCAATAGCGACGACAATCCTGTTACTGAGGCGCAGCGGAGCCATTCGCCATCAGCACAGGAGGATGATCCACTAGCGGTTTTTCAGGCCGAGGCTTTAGCGATACTATCTTCTGGTAATATTGAGATTACTAATGATATATCAGCGGAAGAAGACCTACTCTCGCAACTACAACGTCAGGCTGAAGACGATTTGCAGGAAATGCATCTTGACGTAGATGACAGCATTCTTGGTAACACGGAACAAATACTCACTGACGATAACCCCATCGTTTCCCCGCCAGCAATACCCACGACAATACATCAGGCTGAGCACACTGCTTCAACCGTTGAGTCAAAGGACGCTCAGGACCCGACACCTGTTATCCCCACAGCGACTCCCAGAGAAGAACCCTCCGTATCAGAAGCAGTCGACAAGAACTCCGAGCAGGTCGAACCTCAACCCGTAAAACCGATCAAAGTAGACGCACCCGAAAAAGCCCCAAAGCAGACAGCCCCGGAGTCTACAAAACAAACTATTGCCGACGACACGCTCGATACTCTACTTGCTGATGCGTTAGGCGATTCAGCTAAACCCGTTACTATAGAATTGCTTTCTGCAATCGTTTCACTGCAAACCGGTCTGCCTCTCAACACGGTCTCACAAATCCAGAAATCGATGTGGCAGCAAATATCAACCCCCGAGACATTTGGCGATGGCAAGAAAAATTACAAATTTCCTCTTTTGGGTAAATTTACAGTACGTAAACATGATGATGATATAAGCCTCGACTTTACGTCTACCGACGTCAAAACAATCTCCGCAGCTAAAGTCAATGACACGATTAGTTTTCATAAGGCCCGCGAACATTACAGGAAAAAATCAGGGCCCTTAATCGCGAGGCATGCGGTGGGACTGGCAGTCAGCACGGCTGCAGTACTTGGCCTTAAACAGGCACACAGTTATCTCACGATTTACCGAACTATACTTCTGCTGCTGAGGATTATTGGCAAAGGTGAAAGACGCGTTCGCATTGAGGATGTTGGCGAATTTTTCCCGACGATTGTGACGGGATCAACAGCCTATCGGTTTCGTGCATACCCTACGCTTTTGCGAGCAACCAGCTCAGCCTTCAAGGACGCATCCGTTTTCCTTGCCAAACCCGGAGAAGCTCAGGAACGTTTCGACAAACCACTGCCACAAACCGCTCCAGAGAAAAATGACAATAGTAGCGCTTTAGGTTGTCTTATCTTTCTGGCAATTATGATCGGTGTAGCTCTTCTTACGGGAAGATAATTACCCGTAGTCTTGTAGAGCACTGATGGCCGAACCGATATAATTGGTTCTTCTTAATCAAATTCAGATGAAGGTTATTTCTATGTATAAAGGTCTAGTTACAATCGTCACTTGTTTTGCTTGTGGTTTACTACCATCACAAGGCCAGGCTAGAGAACAACCGAATTTCATCATTATCTTTGCCGATGATCAGGGCTACGGCGATTTAAGCTCATTCGGCTCAGAAACAATAAAGACTCCTAATATTGACCGGCTAGCCACGGAAGGCCGCAAATTTACGAGTTTCATGGTTGCTTCGCCGGTTTGCACACCATCACGAGCGGCATTACTTACCGGCTGTTACCCTAAGCGAGTCGGCATGCACCAACACGTCTTATTCCCTTCATCAACAAAGGGATTAAACCCTAGCGAAAATACGATTGCTGATCAACTTAAAACACAAGGATACGCAACGGCATGTTTTGGCAAATGGCATCTAGGGCATCACCCTGAAGTATTACCGACCTCAAACGGATTCGATACTTACTTCGGCATTCCCTACTCCAACGATATGAACCACCCTGACAATAAAGGCAAGCCGAAGGGCGGATTTGCCGGAATGGACATCCTCTGGAAGGATCCAAACTCAGCTTTAACAAAATGGAAGACTCCGCTTTTCGAAGATGAACAAATCATCGAGGTTCCGGTTGACCAACGCACAGTGACACGACGCTATACGCAGAAAGCAATTGATTTTGTGACAGCACATCAGGATCATCCTTTCTTTGTATATTTGCCGCATTCCATGCCACATATCCCATTATATGTCCCCGACGATGTCCGAGATCCAAATCCGCTCAACGCTTATACCAACACCATTGAACACATTGACGCGGAAGTTGGTCGTCTGCTAAATACTCTTGATGCTCTAAACCTTACTGACAATACCTACGTGATCTACACAACGGACAATGGTCCATGGCTACAATTCAAGCATCACGGTGGGTCTGCCGGTCCTTTGCGCGACGGTAAAGGTACGACTTTTGAAGGTGGTCAACGGGTTCCTTGTCTAATACGTGGCCCTGGCGTACCAAAGGGAACGGTTTGTGATCAACTTACAGGGACGATAGATATTCTTCCGACGATTGCATCCATAACTGGTTCAAAATTACCTCGTAAAACCAAAATTGATGGTTTGGATATATCTGGTTTATTGACCGGAAAGACTGACTCCTCCCCTCGCACCGAGTTTATGCACTACACTTCTCGCGGAGATCTTGAAGGTATTCGACAGGCCAATTGGAAATTACTAGTCAAGAAACCCCGCCAAACTCGTAACAATAATCAGACAAACCAAGCACAGCAACCTCAGATTATGCTCTTCAATCTAGACATTGATCTTGGTGAAACTAACAATCTAGCGAGTGCAAATCCCGAAATCGTTGAACGGCTTACTGCCCGCATGACAGAGCTTGACGCTGAGATTACAAAAAATGCTCGGTCGCCGTGGCTAAAAAACTAATTGCTAAACGCCATCTCTAGTATTCCTATCCTCGTTATTCTCGCAAATTATTCTGGCCGCGGCTTTCTCCGCTAAAGACACAAAAGACGTTTTTAACTTTCCGTTAACAATTCACACTTTTTACCAACAATGAATTTAAATGACAGTTTGCCGCTATAAGTTGTTTATGGTGGTGGGGAATTATCGGATTGTTCTTAACTATCTATATAACGTGGTCTATAAACACCGTTCGCATTCACATCGGTAGCGGCACACGAAATAATCAAATCGCAACGGTTTTGAGACGCGACAATCCTCGATTATTTTGGTTCGTGCTGGTTTTTTACGTCTACATAGATCTAATGGGCCTCGCAACTTTGATCGGCATACATTTTCCCCTAAAATTAATGCGTTTGCTTCGCCTGATACCACCGGGCTAGATATCAGACCTTTAGTTCTACAGGTACAGAGCCCTTGTGGTAGTCGATTACTCTAGAGTTGATGGCAACTCTAACTTCAATTCCATTTGTCTAATTTAATTATTATGGAATAACTCTATAACTCCTGACTCCTTTTACCCAAGGCACCACCGCGTTTATTTGGCGAGCCGCGTTAGGAGTAGACCGTAAGAATATTATGCTGTTTACCAATGAATTAAGCGTAGCCTAACCGTCAGCATTTTTTAACCTTTTTTGCGCCCCGTGAACATTACGTTTTGCATCTCTATTAATGGACTCTTTACTCCGGAGATGTTTTCATGTTCACTTTTAGTATTGGCCTATTTTTCGTGGTCATTCTCGTTGGGGCAATTTTAGTATTTGTAGACTCCTTAGCACTAATGTTGCTTTTTAAAACTATAGATCCTCATCTTAATAGGGACGAGTTAAAACTTGGTTTTACGATTGCACTGAAAATATACGGAATCGTATATGCCGGAATGATGGTGGTGTTCGTTGTTGGGGGACTGTTAGGCCAGACTGCAATTTTCTCAATAGGTAGCTTAATAGTCTCAATAGTCGGGCTTGTTCTTATGATCAAATGGTTCGAACTTGATCTGGGAGTACTGATCTTAATCTGGCTTTTATATGGTGCTTTCAACGCCTTGGTTTCAATGTTTCTCGTAGGGCTTATCGCTGGAATCCTTTCAATCGCTATCTAAAGAACGGAGTTATTTGTGATACCTGTTTTAAACCGGCTGCGACTGCTCTGGTATATAGACATTACCTGTTGCTTATTACTCATCTATTTTTCCATCACCAAACCGGAACCAATTGACGTTGTTGGCGTATTTAAAGTTCTAATTTCGTATGGATTAGTAGTAGTGCTAATACTATGCCTGCAAATCATTTGCATCTTCGTGAATTTATTCTATAGCTATGACATCATCAGTCATTTTTCTTCAGACCTCGCTCGAAGATTGGCACGCGCGAGTTTTATTATTTATCTTGTTGGTTTCTTTTTATTAATTTTAAACGGGTTTTTATTAGCCGCTGAGCCTCATGAGTATCTAAGGCTGATAATTAAATTAATAATTTTAGGCATTATCGGAAGCAGTCATATCTTGTTTATTACTTCCTTATTTACTGATAACAAAGGATCGTCTGTTTCGAACACTCGTTCGTATCAGCTTATTCATTACCTGTTGACAGGTTTACTTTGGATAACAGGAATAACATTGATCATGGGTTGGTTAGCCCCCCCTACTGCGCTTATTGCTTTATGCCTAGCCTTAATATTCTGGCGTTCTTCATTAGTGGTTTTAACGCACCGACTCGATGCCTTATAACTGACTACCGATTTTGGTGTTGAACGCTCACAGCTGATTTAATGCTAGTTTATTCAACAGTAAACCGTTATCGCCTGGTGAAATAATCTGAAGAGACGATCATTAAGATAATATCTCGTAGTCGATGGTCTACATTGGCGGATTGTTCGTAAAGCAGGTTAAGAGTCTCACGATCACGAAAAGTAATCTGCCGTGCCAGTGCATATGACAACATTTTTTCCACAAACATACGAGAAAACTTCCCTTTATCATCCAGCAGGATATCCTTTAGGCCCTGAGGCCCCTCGAAGCTACGGCCATCCATATGAACAGTCTTACTATCCACCGGAAAACTTTCTGCTTGCTCGCCGACAGCCGCAGGCATCGTGTCGTAGTTGATAACATCAGTGTACTGTGATCGCCATCGTCCGATGACGTCGAAATTTTCCAGGGCGATACCAAGAGGATCCATTTTCTTGTGGCAGGCATTACAACTTGCATTTTCCCGATGCGCATCGATCGTCTGTTTGATCGTCGACGTTAAAGTCGGCGGGCTTAGAGCGGAGATATCTAAGTCTGCCGGTGTTTCCAATAAATCGCCGTAGAAGCTCTTAAGTACCCAGGCACCACGATAAAACGGATTAGTATATTCCCCGTTATTGGTTGTCATTAGCATAAAACCCGCCTGCGTCAAAAGGCCTCCTCGAATTTGATCCCGATCGCTCAATACCACTTTGGTGAATTTCGAAGTAATCTGCTTGGGTTCATAATCGACCGGCGAAATCTTACTAGCACCTGGCCTCTTGCCCGGAGTTGCGACACCGAGACCCTGTATACGATAAATATAGTTAAGCTCCGGTGTAATCATTACAAAGTCGGAGTCAATAAAGTTATGTAGGCTTAGGTTGCTTGACAGGACTTCCTTAAAGAACTCCACAGGTTCTTTCTTGATTTGCTCTCGAACAAGGTCGAATTCATCAACACTGAAGATACTTACGTCGGGTTCGATGATCTCCAGTTTTTCCAGGTCGAGCCATTGAAAAACATAGTCTTTGGCAAATCTATTGCTTTTAGCGTCCTGCAACATTCGCAGAGTCTGTTCACGTCGTACGTTAGGGTCCTTCAACATGCCTAGTCTTGCTAATTCGAAAAGCGTGTCGTCGGGCAAGGAGTTCCACAGGAAATACGACATGCGTGCTGCGATTGCGTAGTCGTCAAGCAAGCCTATTACGCCTTCCTGCTTATAAAGAAAATTAGGAGAACATAACATCCCGCGAATACCTGCCTGAAGTGCAGAATAGATACTACCACCCAGAACATATTCGTTTTTTGCAAGTGTATAAACTTGTTGCATCTCTGTGTCGGTGACGGGCCGCCGAAATATTTTACTTGCGAGCCGCTTGAGGATGGGTTGGCATATCTCATACCCGTCGGACGATTCGACATCCTTACAATAGTTTTTATAAAATGGCGTACTTGGCGGCCACGACTCATAAACTGGCCCCGAGAGGCTCGCATTCTCGATACAGAACATTCGCTGATTTCCACCACCTCCGATCACCGAATTACATCTCAATACGATCGTGTCATCGGCAGAAAGCTTTGCTGTGAACCCTACAAGAGGATCAAATTCCTGCCAGGCTGCATTTTTAGGAACGACCGTAACGATACTCTGACCCACACCGGAATTCTTGCGAAGGAAGTAGCTCATCGAATGGGCATAGGATGGCGTGTCACCAGCATCATTAGTTGACACATCTTTAACGGCAGGCAATCTTTCTTCATCGCGACTACCTGGCACAAATTTGGCCGTTATATAAAACCCTTGAGGAATGATTCGATAGGTGCCACTCGTCCCAATTGACGGGTTAATTTTGATTTGTGTGGCCGGAGACGCAAACACCAGCGCTCGCGACTCACCAGTAAGCGATGGAGCAAATCCATCCGTATTGTCTTTATGGCTGAGCGAATCAATATCTGTATTTCTGGTCGAATAGACAACCATGCGCGGAGCAGGTTTGTCGCTAACAACGGCCTCGGCAATCATGTTTGCAACGTTAAAGTATGTCTCCATGTCGACAACAGACATATGAAGGTTATCGGCGTTGTTATTAAAGCCGGCGTTGATATTGTCGAGTGGCAACTGTTCTGATAACGCGAATTCAGTACCAAACACGTCGTTAACCGTGTTTTGATATTCAACACGACTTATACGTTTTAGCATTCCCGGTCTTTGCTCCTCGGTAAGTGCTAGCAGCTGCTTACCCAGACCTTTTTTAAGAGATTGCAATTGCCTCGCTTCCGGAAGTTTCGGCGCATCGTTCGGGGGCATTTCACCGGATTCAATAACCGTGTAGATACTATCTAACAGTCGTGCGTCATTCCATCTCTGGACTGCCATTTGGTCTAGACGTAGACCAGCTTCGGCCGTTTCCTGCCCATGGCAGGAAACGCAGAACGAATTGAAGAATTTCTGTGCATGTTCGCGGTCATTCCCACTGCAACTCACCGTTGAAAAGACGCCGAGCAGCGAAATTACCAGAAACGTAGGCTTGAACTTACAATGCAACATAATTTTAGAGTTGGACGATCTTCTTCCCGTTACCGAACTGATCTCGCTGGATACCGAATTTTTTGAGTATCGACAAGTAGATATCACAGGTAGTCTCACCTTGGCGTATGACATGTCCACCGTGGTTCCTAAATTGGCCGCCGGCGACAAGCACGGGTATTGCATTCCCGTTATGAGGCCCCATGGATTGGCTCACACTATTGTTCCCCGTCGCGACGGTGACAGTCTCATCCATCAGCGTTCCGCCGGATTCGGTTTTAGTCCCGGCAAGCTTGCCATAAAAATTTGAAAGTAATGAATAAAACGACGAGTCATATTTCGTCAAACTTTTACGAGCGTCTTCGGATTTTGGCACGTTATGCGTCGTAATATGATGGTCATGATCAAGTCCGGTCATATAGAAATTAACCACTCGTGTAATATCAAACTTAAAAGCCTTGTAAATCATATCAAACGCGATACCACGTTGAATCTGGCGCGGATTTTCCAGAAATCGTTTCCTGTCAACCTCGTTGGCCAGGAAGTTATTTTCAAATTGTGGAGCCACCGGGAATTCCACGTCCTGTCGGGGTTGACTGAGCCATTCAATCGACTTATTGAGTTCCTCTTCCGATTCACGAAGTGCTGCAAAGTATTCTTCAAGTCGCTGTCGGTCCCGTCCCGAGACACTGGCCATCAGAGCCTTTGCCTCCTCCAGGGAACCATCGAGAACGCTCTTCTTATGGGCCAGTAAGCGTTGCTGAGTTTTTGTATCGGTCTTCGCGAATAGCGTTTCAAACAATACCCTCGTGGACTGGATTGGCATGATCGGCAGCCTGTCTCGCCAGGACGCGACGATATGATGATGGGCATGACTAATGAACGTCACAACATTTCTTACACGCGTCAAGTGGCCAATGTGGTCCGCAACAATCTGGTCTAGTGAATCCGGATTGGTTGTGGTGTTGCCAACAAAACACTTGTGGTCGTGGACATGATTTCCACCAAACTTCATTTTTGAATAAAGCGTAAAATGTTTTCTGTGCTTTTTCAAAGGCTCCATATGGTCACTAAATACATAGTCAGGCCCATCGGATTCCGGCAATACATCGGTGAAAATACCGTAGCCCATACTGACACAGAAAAGCCTTTTTATCTTGGCTTCTTCAGGAGCGGGCCGATTCTGACCGAAACTCTCTAATGCCGGTAGAAACAGCACACTTCCGGCTGATTTAAGGATTTCACGACGTTCCATAGAGTTAGTCCTCTCAATAGCGTACGACGGTACCAAATTCGATGATATATAGTATATATTCGGTTTATTAAATCATATCATAGATATCTTTTTCCAGTCGATCCTGATCGTTGTTTCCGAAGACAATCTCGACAGTTACTATTGTGCGTTTCCATGAATTTAGATGAGCGATTTTCACCATAGTATACTAGCCTCTTCGGCCCCGATTTCTGTTCGCAGCCAATTATTTATGATGAACTTTTCGGACTGATTAAAGGCGTTACCTTAGCGGTTGGAGATGCCATCGCGAAGTCGTCGGAATGTATTTATCTGAGTCCTAATTGCATCGGATACAAACAGAGTTTTAACACGGCTAAGGCTAGCCGCCTGGTTCTTGTTAATAGATTCAAGTCCTAATAGAGAAAGGTTGGGCACTTTACTAAGGCTCTGGGATTGAGAATCACTGAGTGAAATGAGGCTGTCCAACCAAAGATGGGAGATCAGAGCAAACGCCTCGGCTTGCTTATTAGTGATGGATGTAACTCCGAGCTTCAGGTATTTCTTGAGTGAGTCGTTATCGTAGGTCTCTAAGCTATAAGCTAAGCTAGACGCCTGTTGGTCGGTTAGTTCCCGAAGACTGGCTAAATTAATCTTCTCTAGCTTGCCTAAGTTCGTTGCCTGGTAATCAGTAATCGACACAACACCGTTTAGCCAAAGTTCTGCATCGGAGTGAGATAGAGCTTCAGCCTGCTCATCACCTAACATCTTAATGCCATTAAGATACAGCTCTTGTTTAACTGATGAAAACATTTCTGCTTGTCTCGCTGTGATGGACTCAAGCCCATTTATGGACAAAACACAGCAAACACTACCCAGCCCTCGCGCTTCTTTATCGTTA
>PAPJ01000041.1 GCA_002709045.1 Planctomycetaceae bacterium
AATTACCCGAAGCAATACTTGGCGGCACGGACACCTGGCTTAAAGTTAATTTACAGGTCTCCGGAGCTCCCAACTCGAGTTATACTGTCGCGCAATTCTCAAGATCCAATGCTCATCCCGACGATAAGAATGCACCTTCGATCTTTGAATTAACTACGACAACCGGAGGAATACTCGAACGACTCACACTCAATGAAGATTCCCCAGAACAAACGGTCTCATTAACGAACATCACCGCGGGTCCTAACGAGTCCCAGCCATTGTCGGTGTTGGCTGAAAGCGACAATGCCGGTTTAATCAGTGAGATCCATGTCTCTTACGACTCTCCCGGATCGGTTGGAGAACTTCATTTCACCCCGGCAGCGAACCAGCATGGTCAGGCGACGATCAGCGTGACGGTGGAAGATGGCGGGCTTGATAACGACCTGAGTACGGTAGGAGATAATCTTACGACCACCGAAACCTTTGAAGTGATTGTCACCCCTGACAATGACACACCGCTGGCCAATAATGATGCCTACACGGTATGGGAAGACTCACACAGCAATATGCTGGATGTACTAACCAATGACACCCATAGCTCTGATGCAGGCGAAACCTTCCTGATCACCGAAATCGATGCTGCCAACGTGCTTGGTGACCTGGAGATCGTAGCAGATGGAGAACAAATCTCTTATACACCTCAGACTAACTTCTCGGGGATCGAAACCTTCACGTACACCATCACTGATAACGAAGGATCACGAGCAACCGCCTCGGTATCTATCGAAGTCAAAGAAACCAACGATGCTCCTGTCGCCAGTGACGACACCTTCGAGGTAAATGAAGATTCCGTGAACAATACTCTGGATGTACTGGCAAACGATCACGACGGTGGTGACCCGGGAGATTCGATTCGCATTCTGGATGTCAATCATCAGCAGGTCACTATTGCTGAGGACGGATTATCACTGAACTACACACCGGAATCTGACTTCCACGGACAACTGGAGTTCAGCTATTCGATCGTCGATCAAGGCGGGGACACATCCTCGGCCAACGTGACTCTCACCGTAAACAACGTGGGGGATGCACCAGTGGCAATCGATGATCACTATCAGTTCCTGCAAACCGATGACATCATTGTTCTAGGATTAACACAAAACGATTCTGCCGGACCGGATGCTAATAGTTCGATACAGATTATCGACATCTCCAACACTGACTCAGGCAATGACGTAACCATCGGTCAGGATGGACAGTCGGTCACCTATCACAACTACAATGGCATCTCCGGTTTAGACCGCTTCACCTATACCATCGAGAACCAGGACGGCCTGCGTGACTCTGCCACCGTCACACTGGAACTGGAACGGGTCAACCATGACCCGGATGCACGGGACGATTACTTCACGATCACTGACGGAACTCAGAACCAGACACTCGATGTACTGGCTAATGACTCCACGATGCCTGACACCGGTGAAGTATTAACCATCACTGACGTTCACAACGATTCGGATAGTCTGGTTGAAATATCCAGTGATGGGAAAACTCTGCTATTCAGCACACTCGAAACAGGTGATGCCAGCCAAAAACAATTCACCTATACCATCTCTGATGGGAATGGCGGCGTTGCTGAAGCAAATGTCATCGTAGAGATTGACGTTGTCATCGAACCACCGTCAGATGACCTGAGAGCTGGACTACAGGAAACCTACAGTGCTCTGGAACTGGATGACAACGGCTACGCCCTGCTCGACGTCCTGAAAAACGAACGTCTGGCACCAGGATACTTCAACGAGCCGATGGAACTGGTAAGCATTGAATACAACGGTGACGGCAGTGCCGTTATTAACACCGATCAAAATGCTATCCTCTATCATCCCGGAGATGATCTGGTTACCACCGAATCAATCACCTACACCTTCACCGACTCCATCCACTCTCATTATCAGGCTACAGCCACCATCCAGATCGCCGAGCATTCTCAGCAGGACGACATGGTTCAGTTCATGCCGGTAATCTACGAAACCGGCACAAACAACATCATCCATGAGATCGATGTAGATCAGCCGTTTGACATTGCCGTCACGGTTCAGGACATCCGTCCTGAAATAATGGATAATTACGCCGGAGTATTCGCCGCTTACATGGATGTCCTCTACACTTCCGAGGCCATCGAACTGGATGCAGACAGCCTGCAGTACTCAGCTCAGTATCGCAATGCGGTCTCCGGAGACCTTGACTCACTCGGATGCATCGATGAAGTGGGGGCCATGCAGGCAGGGTTCTCACCACTGGGTCCTGATGCTCTGGAATTATTCCGCATCACTGCCACTGGGATCGACGTCGGTGTCACCGAGATCCAGACCAACCCGGCCGATATTGACCTGGTCTCTGACACGCTTGTCTTTGAGCCACCTTCAGCACTACTTGATACCCAAATCGATTATGCCACCGCCACACTGGAAATCCTCACTCCGGATCCATATGGCCATCTGGACATCAACGATGACGGTCAGGTCACACCTATCGATGCATTGCACTTAGTTAACGACCTGAACTTCAACGGAGCCCGACCTCTCAACCTCGACGCAGAAATGCTTGAGGCAGAAGGGGAGGTTATCGGTGCAGGCCACAGAGCACGCCACCTCGACGTCAATCGCGACAACTACATCTCACCACTCGACGCCTTGGCTATCATTAATCACCTTAACGCTCCACCGGAAATGGCTGAAGGAGAGGGTCCGATCCTCACCGACATGGGTCTTCAGCAAGACAGGATTACACGCACCGACAATCTCCCTGAAACCATTGTCGCCACGGAAGCTATCCAGCTTCAGGCTACTGCTGAAGCACAGCGTGAGTCATGGAGCCAGCAGGTAGAAAGTGTCTTCGAATCCTTCGAACTACAACAAGTCGACGCTGAAGACGACCTACTCGAACTGATTAGCAAAAGGAATTAGAAACCAAACCAGGGCTATCCCTACGGCGTTCCTCTTCTGGAAAACCGTGGGGAAAACCCTGATTCGAATTGTTATCAGCGTGCTGAGATAAACTTTTACTGACGCACGTAATACATACGGCCATCTTCGGCACCGCCTAAATAATCGGGCTTGCCATCTCCATTGAAATCGACAACCGTCGGACTGGTCGTATGGCCCCGGATATTACGTTCAACTAACGGACCTACGTCTTCAAACGTCCACTGCCCGTTAGCAGCTGTTCTTTGGAGGAATAAGTTCGCATTTGTCGAATTTACGAGGAGATCCAATTTTCCGTCCCCATTCCAATCCGCAAACCAAATCTTCCGCCGGCCGCTACGGCCGGCCTCACCATTGTTGAGTCGCAACAGGCCAGGCCCTTTTTCGACAACCCTATGACCACTATTGGTGACGCTGTTATTTACCGCGTGAAAGACACGCTCCGGTCCTAAAAGTTTAAGTGACTCACCATCTCGTACGCGGCGAAACAATGCTAAGTATCCTTCATGATCTAACATCACTAAATCCAACAGTCCATCACCTGTCCAATCAATGGCGACAGGCGTCGTTCTCCACTGCGACACTAGTTCGTTCGGATCCGGTTTCCACCACATCCAACTCGGCTTCAAAGACGCTCCTTTCCATTCAACCTCAATGGATTGAGCGGCGGCAAATACCGGCAACTTGCGATTGCCGATATTCCTCAACCATTCGATTCGTCCCCAGATACCATTGACCAGGATATCCGGCAAACCATCATGATCCCAATCCGCAATACTCAACGTGGAGTATCCCCATTTGGATTCGGCTGGGCCCTGAATGCTGCCGTTAGGTCCAGCCATCGGGCGGTAGACTTTTCCACCGGCTTGAATTTTCACCGGAGCCGCCCATTTTGGAGACTCCACACCAGCGCCACTGAGGTTTTCAAACAACTCAATATAACCAGCGGTATTCCCCGAAATAATGTCGTAGTCCCCATCACTGTCCCAATCGAATCCAACCGGCGTAGCCAAGGCTCCACTTTTTAAAGTATCTGCCTTTTGCTGAAAATAGACCGGCGATTTAAAGACCGGCAATTGGTCATCCAGCACACCTGTGTTTTCCACCAGAGCCACTCGTCCGTCTTCATCTCCAACCACAAGATCCATATCGCCATCGTGATCCCAGTCTATGGCAACGGGCACGATCATCTGAAGTTCCATCTCCAAAGGTGTTCCCTTGTCATTCTTCAATGGCACTCCGGCGGCATATATTGGCTGCTGACGTGTACCAGTATTCTGAAAATACGTGAATCCATCAACGAACTCACCACACAACAAATCCAGATCCCCATCATGATCAAAGTCTTCAAAATTAGGTGAGGGGCAACCGTAAGTATCCACAGGTTTTCCACCTGCTGACAATTGCATAGGCGTATCAGGATAGTGAGGGTCTGCTGTAGTACCCTCATTAAGAAACACGAATACGAAGCCATGTAGTTTTCCATTAGTCCAGTTACCGTCACTGTCCCAGGCATCATCCCAGCCATAGAAACTCCAGTCTTCAATACCGCAAATCAAGTCATCAGTACCATCCCCATTAAAATCAACATAGCGCCACTGGTTATGCCGCACCTTAGGCCCCTTTGTTTGCTTACCGCGATGGCGATACCAATTCGAAGCTAACGGAAGTTTCTCAGGGTTACCGGTTCCTATTGTTATGAAGTTCCGATATTCTTTCCCCGGACTTAATACTCGCATTCCATTTGCAGTGTAGCTGGGCATCACATAATGAACTGTCGAACTTAGTTTCTTGGCCGGCTCGAACACAGGCAACCGGTTCTCAGCCGTACTTCCGTGGCTATTTTCGAAAAACCAAACGCCGTTATGCGGTTTATCCGGGCAGGACACCAACAAATCCAAATCTCCGTCTCCGTCCGCATCGCACGGTACAGGCCAGGCCCAAAGTCCCACTCCGAGATCAACAACCAGGCCTGGATTGTTGTATTTAAGTGGCTCGACATCCTGAGCGAAGATGAAAGACGAAAGTAACAGACAAAGCGATAAGGGTCGTAAAATATTCATGCAATCATTATAAAGCCAGAACACTGAAATTGTTGCTAACGTTCCGGTAATAGACGAAAATCAAAATCATACGAACAATCAAACAGGAACTTCCGATCATGACAAAACAAAAGCAAACTCGCCGACAATTCGCCAAAACTGCAGTCGCTGCATCGACGCTTTTTACGGCACCCGCATTTCTCCGGGCTCGCAATCTCAATGAACGGCTGGACATTGCTGTTATTGGTACAGGTGGCCGAGGGGGATCGAACCTGCGTAGTGTAGAGTCCGAAAACGTCGTCGCGGTCTGTGATGTGAACCGCACCAATTTGAAATTTGCTGAAGATCGTCACCCTCAGGCTCAGTCTTTCAATGACTTCCGCAAACTATACGACAACGTCAAAAACTTTGATGCGGTGGTCGTTAGTACCTGTGAACACACACATGCATTCGCAACGCTTCCTGCACTGCAGATGAAAAAACACGTCTACTGCGAAAAACCACTGACTTATAACATTGCCGAGTGTCGTAGAATTCGAGAGGAAGCCGCGAAAGCCGGCGTTGCCACTCAAATGGGTACTCAGATTCATGCCGGAACGAATTATCGCCGCGTTGTGGAACTGGTACAGTCCGGTGCCATCGGCGAGATCAGCGAATGTCACGTTTGGGTGGGACGTGCCTGGGGCCGGCAGTCGAAGGAAGATGCAACGAAACACGGGGACATCGTTTTTGCACAGGAAAAGCCTGCGGTCAGCGACTCCATTCCCACCGGACTAAGCTGGGACTTATGGCTCGGGCCAGCACCCGAACGTGCATTTAACAATGTTTATTTCCCCGGTCCCAAGTGGTATCGCTGGTGGGACTTTGGCAACGGAACAATGTCAGACCTAGGCAGTCATTGGGTAGACCTGCCATTCTGGGCCCTCGGTCTCAAAGCACCTGCTGTGATTTCCGCCTCAGGTCCTGAAGCACATGAGCAACTGGCGCCGGCTTCCATGACGGCTAGTTACACCTATGAAAAGACAAAAGAACAGCCTGGCTTGCAGCTTCACTGGTATCAAGGCACCTATAAGCCGCCGGCCTGGATCAACGGTGATATTCCTCAATGGGGAAGCGGTGTATTATTTGTGGGTACCAAAGGAATGCTCTTGTCTGATTACGGTCAACACATCCTCTTACCAGAGGAAAATTTTAAAGATTTCAAACGACCGGAACCTAGCATAGCCAATTCCATTGGTCATCACGCAGAATGGCTTCACGCCTGCAAGACAGGTGCGCCAACGACCTGTAATTTTGAGTACTCCGGCCTGTTAACCGAGGCGAATCATCTGGGTAACGTCGCTTTCCGCAGCGGCAAAACCCTTAAATGGAACACTAAAAAGATGGAGGTTACCAATCATTCGGACGCTGAACGGTTCATACATCGTGAATATCGTAAGGGCTGGACGCTGAGCTAAAGAATCGAGGTTGCTTTAGTTCACATAAATTGGAAGAATACGATCAATTCGCATTCGGGTAAATTAGCGAAAAATCGGTCATTAACTTCCATGTATGTAACGAAAGACTTTCTCGATGAACGAGACACTTCCCACATGCGACTGCCCAAACTGTAAACCACTGGTAAATCTGTTGCTAAACCGCATTCGCGAGCTCGAGGCCGAAATAGAACAGTCCGGCTCTACGATGACAAATCATCGTCGCTTATTGCTCAGCCAACTGGAACAACTCGACAAACTGGCTTCCTAATTAATGGGTTACCAAAGCGAGTCTGTTGTTATGGCTATGGTTTTGATTGTTCCACTATTATTTGCTGGTTGAGTTGGGTTGGATTGGCAACTTGCAGGTTACCATTGGGCCATAACACTTCAACGGCTACTGATTCTGTTGTTTTTGCCAGACCAAATGTAAGTACTGTTTCGGTCTGCGACAAATAGCTCTTTGACGGCATCATCACTCTTCTTTGAACGGCACTGTCATTGGTGAGGGTGACTACTGCACCGATTCCCTGTCGGTTGTCCGTCGTACCGCGAAGCACAACCCGCAACCAGTTATTATCCAGCTCCTGATCATTTCTCAGGAGACGAGGTGACCGTCCACTCGTTGTAATAAGAAGGTCTAAATCACCATCCCCATCAATATCGGCATAGGTCGCCCCGCGACCTACCAAAGGTACAAAAAATTCCTCGCCCAGATTATTTTCATTCATACGAATAAATTCAGTCTCGTAATCAAACCCGGCATTCCAAAACAGTTGGGGGGCCTGTTCGTAAAACTGACTTTCCTGAACTTTATTAATTTCTTCCTCAAGATGTCCGTTAGCTCCGAAAATATCGAGTCTTCCATCAAGATCGAAGTCAAAAAAGAACATCCCGAAGGTAAGATCTGACCGAGTTTGCGGACCGAAACCTGTGGAAATAGCTTCATCAACAAAAGATAGTGTTGCACCTTCACAGACATACAAAGCGCTCATTTCGTTAGCGAAGTTACCTATACCAATTCCCAGACATTCATCATTTCTGAAATTAGCGGCATCAATTCCCATCGCCCCGCGGGCATTCCCGTTTGGGTCAAAAGCGATTCCTGCAAGAATCCCTGTCTCCTCAAATGACTGATCGCCCTGATTGATAAACAAAAAATTTCGGACGGTATCATTGGATACCACAAGATCCAAAAAGCCATCAAGATTTACATCGACGGGAACGACGCCGAGCGACTTTCCAACAGCAACACCTTCCTGATCTTTATTGGTAATCTGGATACCTGCTTGTTCACTTATATCTGCAAACGTTCCATCTCCATTATTTTCATAAAGCTGACTAAACGATCCACCAAATGATGTGGGAGGACCATAGGCTCTACCAACTCCGACAAGACTAAAACCCTGACTAATATCAATTTCCTTTGACCAGGTAATGTAATTACACACGAAGAGATCTAAATCTCCATCATTTTCCATATCAAACCATGCACAGCTTGTGGACCAATTATTGACGTCTCCGGACAACCCCGAAATTTGGGTTTGATCAGTAAACACACCATTATCATTTCGCAACAGTCGATTACCTCCCAGCGCTGAGATGAACAGATCAACATCACCATCATTATCGTAATCAGCAACGGCACACCCCATGCCATACATTTCGACGTTCAAACCTGTCTGCTCTGATACGTCTGTGTAAATCCCCCGACCATCGTTTTCGTAGAGTTTGCTGGTGGCCACGGAATTCTGCGTTTCCGATTGTTCCCATATTTTGGAGTTAATCAGCAAAATATCCTGATCGCCATCATTATCGTAATCCAGAAATGCACAACCTCCGCCCATGGTTTCAGGAAGCAACTTCTGGCCACTGGCACCATTTTCATGATTAAACTGCAAACCGGAGAGCTCTGTGATATCCGTAAACGTCACATTGGGTATGGGGGTGATATGTGCCTCGTCTTCTTCACCGAAATTACGGGCCTGTACTTCTTTGCGGTCTGTTTGGTTAAGCTTAATTTCCTGTTCTGTTTCCCGAACCACAAATAAGTACACCAATACCCCGATAACAGCCAACACAAGAATAAAGACCAGCGAACGCCGCAGCATCACGCCAATGATTTCATCGTTTTCTTCATCGATGATTAATTCTTCATCCATCACGTTGGGCCCTTCGGTTGAAGTTCCAGATTCATCCGTGTGAGAATTATGATTATCCACAGTTTGCCTCTTTAAACAGCTTAAGCCTCAGTTGACTATTGAGTTCCAGCGGTTTCAGTTGTCATCTCGAATTCAGTCATTTTAGCCAAATCATAGATCACCAAATCTTCAGCAGCATGATTGGCTGCAGGATACTTTTGGCGAGCCAATGCCACGGCCCGGTCTCTGGCATTATCATCTGCTTTATAGCGACTATGCAGTTCCCTGTGTTTTGCAGCCGCTTCAGCATTGCCCAGCTGACTGTAAATTAGCCCTAAATTGTAATGAGCTGTTACATTCTCAATGTCGAGTTCCAGTACCTTTTCAAATTCTTTAATTGCCGTGCCGAGTAGTTCTTCGCGTTTTGCTCTTCTTGCTTCACCACTTTGCCGCTTGGCGAGATCAAAGATTGTCTGGCCCAGCAGATTTCTTACTCGGTAATCTTTTGAAAAATCGAACTTTCGTTCAATCATTTCGGGAGTTTTATCATCCAGAGCAGCACGAAAATACCTTTCGGCATCATCAAGATTTCCCATTTCCCGGGCGATCTGACCACTCATCCAGTTCACAGTCCAGGGCGGAGCTGCCTTTTCGCCGGTATAAGCCGCTGCAGCATTGATCGCTTTCAAAGCTTCATCTAAACGCCCTTCCCGATACAATACTCGCGAAAGATTTAATGAACCATGATAAAGATCGAATTCGGTTACTTTATTAAAGGCCATCGACGCCTGCCGCAATTCCGCTTTACCTTTTAATAACAAACCAATCCCATAATCATTCCAGCGTTGCCATTCGGGAATATCTTTAGCTGGTACACGAGGACGATCCTTCGCCTCCATTCCCTGAATTTCGAATGTGAGGGTATCATCAGCAATACGGGTCACAGGCAGATCATTAATATAGGTACCATCCCTTGCTCGCCGTCCCCGAATTGGCTGCCCTTTAACCAATCCTTCCTGAGCAACAATATTCATATATTCCTGATCAAATTTCCTATAGTTCAATCTTGTTTCAACTGTAATCGGCGCGTCTAGGATTTCCGGAACCATAAATTCATAGTGCACCGTCTGCGCTGCTCCCGGTGGTATTTGATGATTATAGAGCGGCACGAAAATATCCTGTGCATTCCGCCGGTTAATCCTATTGCCATTTTTATCGAGCATAAAGACGTTGAGATAATGAGACCAGGGATCTACTTTTTTAACCTGATCAAATCCTCCACTTCTACCTATTACTCGGTCACCGGAACGCACAATAACTTCGAGCCAAATTTCATTTGAGTCGACTGTTCCCTGAGTAAACAGATGGCCCAAGGTAAGTGTGCGTACAACAACATCAAGCAAATAACGTTTCCCCGGTTTCAAAACCGGCACCTTCGGATTTAATGGGGCGATTAGTTCCGCCGAGATATCATTGCCTTCTCGAATCCCAAAAATATCAACACGACACGATCCAGCAAGAAACTTTTGGTGATAGTCGACTGTTTCAGCAGAATTTCGAAGCCAGGCAATACCCGTATTAGCACCCTTAAATGTGTGATCATGAATTTCTAATTTACCAAGTCCGGCAAAATCTTTGGCACCAAAGTCGCTGCTTTCGACCAAGGGCATATGACAGCCATTACAGTCTTCCTGAGCAACTTTAGGATAATAGAAACTTGTAATCCCACTGCCCGACACTCCGCTAAGTAGAAATGCATCATAGTGGTTTTGACCACGAAGGAATTCTCGGTAGTTCGTTACCGCATGCGGCAAATGGACTTTATGACAGGAGGAGCAAAACTTAGCTCCTTTATGCACCTCTGGTTTGAGGAATGTCTTCTTATGAAAGGCCGGTTTCGCTTTAATCAGTTGCTGATTTATCCATTTCAGCGTGTTATTTTCACTAAAGGCAAATGGATAGTGTTCCGGCTCGGTGATCACATAATGAGCATTACCTTTGGTTGAGGGAACGTCAGTGATCGCATGACAGACAGTGCATGTGATCCCGGCATGAGCTGTTTCATGATTTTCGATATCGTAATCAGGGTCATCAAATTGACCACTAAAGAAAGGGACTGGGTCATGACAACCGGCACACCAGCGAGAAGACTTGACGTTTCCATCTCTCTCCAAAGAAACTTTTCTTGTCTCTTTGATCGAAGCCAGATAAGCCGGATTATTAAATGAACTGATATGATGGACGCTGTGGAACCAGCCATTGTAAGCATCTTCATGACACTCGAGACAATATTTGTTGTTCATTAACGTATCTGAACTGATTAGTGCCCCATTACTGGTACGAGCCAGAGAAGGCTCAAAATACTTATCTCCCTCGATCGAGAACTGAGGCTGTTCGGCGGTCATTTTTACAATGACGACAAAAAGAACACTAAGTAGGACAACCGCGCCATAATTGACGCCTGCCTTCCATCGAATCCTAGGTCCCGAAAGACGGTGAAGCCAATAAAGCCAAACCGCAGCTATCGGACATGCTACATGAATCCAATAGATCACCGCACGAGACAACTCGTGACGCAGATCAAGAAATCCCTCTATTCGAACTAGCAGGATTCCACTAACCAACACCACAACACTAGCCCAGAACAATGCGTAGCCAATACGTACCGCTCTTCGGTTTTTTCGATCGTATGTATTGAATATGTGAACAATACCAAAAATCACAAAGGGAGTAATCAATAAGACTCCGAGGATCAGATGCAATAGAAACATCCACATGTACATTGGATCTTTGTAAATATTTCCAGCTCCCCAACGCTGGCTACACCATTCGAGAAAAGTAATGCCTGCCAGATAGACGCTGTTTGCTGACAGCAATGCCACCAAACCAAATACGACGTAAAGTACATACCGAAGCTTTGGCCCGATACTTTTACGAGGTTTCCTTCTTCGTCTTGTTTCAGTTGGCACGTGTGAATGATCCTCAGAAGAAAAATCCAGAGAATTCTCTTCTTCTTATCGTTGGAATGTACTTAGATTTGAAAAAAGCTGTTTACGGACAGAGCCCATAGAATATTTTCGGGCGTAATAAGCTTAAGACTTTGCATTTAGTCTGCTTTTGAGCCAAAGCCATAAGGTTTTACAGATTAAAACATGAAATGTTTCCGCAAAACCTATGAGTAAAGTACGTTTACGAGCACAAGATGGTTTACTATTGATCGCTTCGATTTCGAGAAATTCAAGCGATTTTGCCGCACTAAAGCGGCTTCCCGGAATGTGTCCGGAACTGAACCCGATATAAAGCTAATTTCTCTGTAGACTCCAGAACTCGTCTAAGTCCAACTCACGCGTCTGATAACGCTCTATATAGGCCCGGTATTGAGCTGTATTGCGGTTAGCCATATCGAGTGGCGGATACTGTTGCATGCCGCTAAAAGGCAAGGGTTCCACACGATGACCGGTGATAGTATTAAGATCAGCATCTTTGTCCCAGCCGACAGAATGAATCAGGAAATCCCGCTTCCATCCTGATCGGACAGGCGGCAATTCATCGAAAGCTAAGGTCATTTCATCACCGGAAGCCAGTACAACCAGCTTATTATCTTCAGCGAAAATCAACTCTCTCGTGTCACCAAAGCGGGTAAACTTACCAGCCATCGGAGGCCAGAGCATATCCCGAGTAACCTCTTCATACAGGTAACGCTCCGGTCCGTTATTGAGACGAGGTAAGCGAGCCGAAAAACCCCGATAATGCAAATCGGCACTATGAAGATTCGCGGTTTGCAGAACTGGTTGCTTGGATTCTGCATCGACTGCGAGAAGAATTTCATCCCAATACAATTCCATCGAACTCGAGATACGCAGTCTGAAGTCACCATCTTCAAATTGGTCCACCGGAACATCCACGACAATCGTTTTTGTCTTTCCGCCCGGGAATCCCATATTAGGAACCACTTCCTTCCAGGTCACTCCCTGTTTATCGTTTTTCCGTGGCATCAAAATAAACGGCGGACGAGGACCTTCTAATTTTTCATTTTGAGACAAAGCAATATTGATTGAAGTGTCGGTCGGGAACATCCAACCTGTCATCACAAGCTGGACACTTTCGGCGTTCGACAAACTACCTAAGTCTAATTCCAAATAGTATTGATCAACCAACCCCTGCTTGTGACGTTGATCAAATAACTTAGTAAAAATCCCATCTTTAGCAGAGACGATCTCAGTAACATCATCTCCATTGCTGGCTACCACCTTCTCAACGGAATGAAGCGCCTCGCTTTTCAAGCTGTGAATATGAAAGTTTGAAATCGATGGCGGGCCGACCTTTTCATTAGAGAACACTTCCGTATCCTGCGGATGATCAACGGCAATTAATTCAATATGATCAAAGTAGGCGGCTTCCCATAATTCTTCAGTGACCTGCATTCGGTACTGACCATCAACCGGCACAAGTTTCTCACCCGGAATTAGTAAGTATTCCCAATCTCTTGTAGGAGCCTTAATCCCTTCACCAAACTGGAGGCCGATCGGAGCCGCCCACAGCAAGTCGGTAAAGAACTCGTAACTTTCACCCGTCCAGGTATAGAGATAAGGACAGGATCCTTTCAGCAACTCCTGTTTTTCCGTAAAAGTCAGACGACTCTGCGGGGTTAACAGATTTTGAGGTATTCCATTGGTCCACAAAACACGAACTGCCTCTGCTCCCTTGGCAGAACCAACTCCAAAGTGCAAAACTCTTCCATTTGCCTGCTGGCTTTGATAACCAAGTGCACTTCGAATATCAACACGCGATCCAACGCCGTGTACATTACAACGCTGAACCTTGAACATGGGATCTGGTTCGGCACAAAGGCGTACTTTAATCCAGTTATTGGCATTCCCGCCCTCATTGGATAAAAGGACGATTTTACCGTCTTGGACTGCCAATAAGTCCAAATCGCCATCATCATCAATATCGTCCACATCGACATTGGCTATGCTGCCGGTTAGACCGGCAATCGTTTCCGACTCACCGAATTTTCCATTACCGACATTTCGTGCTATTTGGATTTGACTGTTATTCCATAGTACAACATCACGCCAACCATCGTTGTCATAATCTAAAGGCAAAAGATTAACGCCGGTACTATCAATTTCAAAGGATTGTTTTTTCCAAACTTTCCCGCCGGGCTGATTACCTGTTAGTACTCCATGCACACTGACTCCGGTGGCAGCCAACACATCGGCAGTACCGTTATTATCAACATCAAATACGCTAACGGATAACGGATTCACCGCTTCAAGTAATTCAGCTGAACTTTCATTCCATTGCAGACGACCGTGACGAATATTCTCAAACACACCATTACCTACATAGATATCGGTCTGCAGTGAACGATTGAAATCGGCTACCGCCAGCGCTACAGTCCCCGCTGCTTTTCCACTTTCAGCAAACGCTGTCTCCGTGACATTAGAAAAGGTCCAGTTCTCGTGGTTTTTCCATAGCTGCAGTCCCTCGTCGCAGATAAGAACAAGATCAAGATCACCATCATTCTCTATATCGGTGACTTGCACATTCGTTACTCCCGTCACCCCAGCTTGAGCAAATGCATTTTCCGACACAACGAGTGACCGTTGTTCCTCATCTTTCGGGAGAACATTTTCAACAACCTGTAATCCAACATCACCATATAACAAAAAGTCAAAATCAGCGACGACATAGGACTCGGGCGTTGTCGTCGTGGCATCGCGATCAAAATCAACGGCCAACACCCGGTTTACACCATCACTGACATCAACCGCATGCGTTATCTGCCATTTCTGATGCTTACCATCACTCTGCAAAATTGACAGTTTCCCTTTCTGCAGGACAACAATATCGAGCCGACGGTCCAGGTCAAAGTCTGTGATTTGAGCATCGAGAATATCTTCCATTTCTGGAAGCGGCTCAATACCCGCAAATCTTTTATAAGAAACTGGAATACCGAGAGAAGCTTGTGAAACGTCCTCTACTCCGAAATAGCCCGTGGGAAATTCGTATACAAGATATTCGAGCGGGTGTCGCTGCAGTTGCACCATATCGGTGTGATAACCAAAATCCTGTTTGATCACATTAAACACCTGAATCATTCTAATCCTGACCTTTGTCCAGACAGAATCATCACCCGTTTCAATGGCCTCGGCAAACTCGGGTAATTCAGTAGTCAAATCAATCTTCTGGTCTGCCAACAGCGGCTTATAAGGAGCCAGAACGGTGACTGCGTTGTTAAGTGTTTTAACAATGTCGCTATCTTTAGATTCTGCCTGCAAACGCACAATATTCTCAAGAATGATTAAATTGTCGGGTTTCACTTCTGCTGCTTCCCGTACAACACGGGCCCGCTCTTCACCTTGCCCATTCCTCAAAAGCGCAAACAATTCGAGCAACGCAATACTGTCCGTCGGATTCTTCTGATACGCTGCTCTGAATAACTTTACCGCAGCCGCTTCATTCTCCAGCGTGACATACAGTTTCGCCTCAAGCATATCGACAATGCCTGAGTCCGGATCTTTTTCCCGTAAGGATACCAGCGCCTGCTTAGCGAGTTGCAGTGTGAGATTATACTTTTCAAGCGCTTCGTCACGTTTCGGGTGTTGTTTTTCAACAGCCAGAACTCCCGCAATCGCGAGATTACGTATTCCCAACATCAGATCGGGAGCTTCCTGCACAACTTTGGTAAAAATCTTGATACTCTCTGTACCATCATTCTCAAGCTTATTGGGAATATTCTCGACCGATGCCAAACCACTGTTAGCCAGAGAGACTAATTCCCGGGGGCTTAAGCTACTCCCAGCGGGAATTCCCTTAGCTGCGAACCAAACTCCGGTTCCAAGAACCAAAAGTCCAACAATCAATGGCAGTTTCTTTTTACGATTGGCGTTGTCTTCCATTACTTATCCAATGTCTAGTCGCTTTTGCAAAAGCATCCGGCTACAACGGCAATGCTATTTTTTAATGCAGTAAAGAGCCTGATCAGTACGTACAAGCAAGTGTCCATCCACAACTGAAGGGCTTGCAAACAGAGTCCCACTGAGCTTACTTTCGCCAAGCTCTTTATACTCTTTGCCTGGTTCAATCACTGTCACCACAGCATCACGTTCGAAGAAATAAATCTTACCGTCAGCAAATAAGGGAGAGGCCCAGTAACGCGACCCCATCCGATGTACCCAAATCGATTCACCGGTCTTAGCGTTCAAGCAAGTAACAATCCCGTTATCTGACGCAAAGTACATTTCATCTCCTACGATCAGAACGCTAGAAACGTTGGGGACCTGCTTATTGAAACGCCACTGAATCTTACCTTCGTACTTTCCGTCTTGTTCAACGATCTTCAGAGCCAGCAATTCACTTTTCAAGTAACCGGTATTAATGTAGACCATACCGTGAGCGGCAACTGGACGTCCGGCATTGGAAAATCCAAGTACACCATAACTGGTTTTCCACAGCTCTTCCCCGCTTTCCGGGTCATAACCGAAAATCCAGTCGGCTGCGGGTGAAACAAGCTGATCCTTGCCATTAACGTTTACAATAATTGACGTCGCATAGGCTTTACGCAACTGTGGCTCTTCACGAAGTTCACCGGTCCGCATTGTCTTCCAAAGAATCTCTCCGGTGTTCTTATCCAGAGCCACAATGTACTGCAAATCAATCCCATCACAGTGAATAAAGAGGCGATCTTTCCAAAGGATCGGTGAGCTCCCCGGGCCGTTCTCGTGCTTAACTCGTAAGGTACGATTGGTCCACAAGACTTTTTCTGTTTTCATATCGAGACAGGCAATACCCATTGGACCATAGTGACAATAAAGTTTATCCCCATCGACAATCGGTGTAGGCGTGGCATACGAATTCACCTGATGAATAAACTGTGGATTCTCTTCGGTTAAAACTTCGATGTCCTTGAGGACCTTACCTGTAGCAAGATCCAGACACTGGACACGCAAACTGACATGTGACGAGATAATTAAAGGCTGTGAACTTGTTGTCGTTTTTTTTACGATTTCTTTACGTTCCGGCGACGCTTCTTTATCGATCCCGGTAGTCACCCAAACTTTGCCATCCACAACGACCGGTGTTGACCAGCCTAAACCGGGGACTTTGTGTTTCCATGCTGCATCCGCTTCGGAAAACTGAACTGGAAGATTTTCAGCATCGGCATGCCCCTGGCCATTGGTACCGCGCCATTCCGGAAACAGGTCTCCTGCCTGTAAATTTCCGGCTAAAACAATGCTCAGGGCCAATGTTTGAAGAATCAGACGAAGCATTAGAAAACTCACTAACCAATAAAAGGAGGAACTATGGCAAAATACAGCTTCATTATATCGTGAAGATACAATCTGTGCGCCACTGTCTGTGTCCGAGAGAAGTGTGTCAAGAGACTAACGGCTTTGATCGAGAATAAACTGCACCATCTGCTCCAACACATCCTCAGCAATCGTTTCTTCGATAGTGCCGTATTCAGACACATTGCCTGTTTCGGCATGCTGCAACAGATGATTGAGTGATTTGTATTCCAGAATAGCGTGCTTACCTCGGGGACGTCTGGCCAGCAACGACTCCATCACAGGTGCATTCTGCGAAGCCGATACCTGTAAATCCTTGCCTCCGAAAACAGCCAACACGTGACAACGAGTCCGTCGCCAATCGTCAGCCGGATCATGGGCAAGAAAAAACTTCATCCAGTCGGGATGGAGCTGCTTTGCAATAGCGTCTACCTCCTGAGCCAAAGCGGCACCAGCGGTCAATCGAATAACAAGCGGAGCAGAACTGATTCTACGGTCCAAGGCCGCTTTACTTTCTAAGCGAGCCTTCTCTAAATCGTCCTGAGCTAAAGCAATGTCAAGCAACTCAGTATACAGAGGCATAAACCAGTCCAACGTCTCTTTCGCAACGCCCTGAGTTGCTCGTAATAACCTGTTTTGCTCAATCAGGATATCTTTACCGGCAACTGCCGGTCCGGCCAGGGAAACGACTCCACTAACTTTTCTGTCTCTGGCGGCCACCATTGCAGCAATATAACCACCTTCACTATGGCCGATCAACCATACCTGTTTTGGGTGAATTTGCGGGTGAGCACGAAGAAATTGAATTCCGGCTTCCACATCTGTGGCAAAATCCAAAGACGTTTCGTTACCGTTACCTGCTTCGCTACCGCCAACTGCACGATCATCTACTCTTAACACAGCTACCCCTTTACGTGTTAGATAATCTGCAATTACCCAGAAGGGCTTATGTCCCATAATTGTTTCATTGCGATCCTGGCGGCCCGAACCGGTGATGAGAATTGCCGCGGGAAGCCGTTTTCCGTCACGAGCAAGGGTAAGCGTACCGGACAACTTCAGTCCACTCTTACTATTGATGTATTCCACTTCCGTAGAAGCATAGGCAAACGGGGGTTTGGGCGTTTGAGGTCGCAACAATTCAGGGAACTTATCCACTCGTTCCAATACGAGTGGTATCGGAACTCCCTGCACAAAGATTCCTTTTAGCTTTTGTCCATTTTCAATCAGAGTACCGCTGTAACTAATCTGCAAAGAACTTTTTTCAAACGACAAAATATCACCGGCGTACTTAACCTTTTCCATTGGGATCGGATTGGGTGTCTGATCCAGGCTGAAAAACTCCACCCGATAACCTTGATTGTCGCGGGTAATATCTAAGCCAGTACGTAAGTTGACGGCACCAAATTTCAGACGGCCAAACCATTTGCCCTCCAAATCAGTCTCAGATTTCTGTCCGTAACTACTTTCCGTAAAACAGATCAAAATAAGTAGGGTGATCATCTTTTTCATATTGCACATCCGTTTTTTTCTTATGGCCTAACGTGTGCCTGACAATACAATATAGTTCGATACAAAAATCTCTGTATTGCTTGCCATTATTGTCTCGTTTTTCGCACAATAATGTAACCGTTGAATTCCAATCACTTTTATTTCGACAACACCAATGCTAATTACGCTCTCCCCCGCCAAAACGCTTAACTTTGATCCCCAGTCGATTATTAGTGACTATTCAACACCTGTCCTGCTGAAAGAGTCTCGTAAGATTATTAAGACAATGCAGTCTTATGATGCATCCAGTTTGGAAGTATTGATGGGTGTTAGTTCAGCGATTGCAGAAACCAACGTTAAACGTTTTAAACAATGGAAGGCTCCATTTACCACTAACAATGCCAAGCAAGCGATTCTTGCCTTCAAGGGCCAGGTATATGACGGTCTCAAAGCGTGGGAGATGAGTGAACAGGATTTACAAACTTCCCAGCGTTATCTCCGTATTCTATCGGGACTGTATGGAGTACTAAAACCACTCGACCTGATGCAGGCTTACCGTTTGGAGATGGGGACAAAAGTCAGCATCAGCGGTTCCAAAAACCTGTACGATTTCTGGGGCGAACAAATCACCGAACAGTTGAACAATGATTTGGCAGAACACGATTATGATATTCTGATTAATCTGGCATCCAACGAATACTTCAAAGCCGTCCAAAAGAAAAACCTTAAAGCGCGAATCATCACTCCCAACTTTAAAGAAGAACGTGACGGAGGTTACAAGATGATCACATTTTATGCGAAGGTTGCACGAGGCTTAATGACTCGGTTCATTATTGAAAATGCATTGGACGACCCTGAGATAATCAAAACCTTTGATGTCGATGGATATCGATTCAATCCTGAGCTTTCAACCGAATCTGACTGGATATTCACACGTAAAAGTAACTAACGAGTGCTAGCGATACCTGGCCTTCAAAATGAATTCAATGATTGGTGTTGAATCCTCCAATCCATGTGGATGATGCCCCACTCCGGGCTTTCCTATCAACTGGATACTCCCTCCAAGAGCTTTGTATCGTTTGGCAACCACTCCGGTATTCTCATCCCAGGGCACAACCTGATCAGCGTCACCATACACGTGCAGCAAAGGGACTTTGGCTTCGGCAAGTGGCTTTAGATTATCGACAGGGTTACCACTATATTCGAGCGCTTGCTTTTCCGTTTCAAACTCGTAGACTTTTAAGACACGCTGCCACTCTGATGCAGATCCTTTCCCGTTACCCCTGCCACCTGGCCAACTCTTAAAGTCGCAAACTGCCGCATCGTTATAGATACAAGAGACCTTAGCTGGATTTGCAATTGCCCAGTTCATGCAATACAAACCGCCACGGCTCAAACCGACTAAGGCAACCTTGGGAGCAAATCCATATTGATTCCTGAGTTCTGAGTACAAACGATCCCAGTACTTAACAGCCACCGGTGCGCCCAATAAACCCTGTATTTTCATATAAACGATATGGTAACCCTTTTCCAACAACGCAATATCCGGTTTTGGTTTATGTCCAAAGAACTCACCATGCCATACCCAGGGCAATCCCGCGGCCGGCTCATCCGGACTTACGACAACAACGGACTTTCCATTAACCAGAAAGTCATGCCGGGTAAATCCATGCCAGTCTGATTTTTCACCTGGAAAATCGATTGCCTGAGACAACGGTGGCAAACATAACAGTATTAAAACACTTCTAAGAACAGACATTGAGGTCATCTTAATCATTAGCTACTACTTGTTGCTGTCGGCCAGTTTATCGAGTGGACCGATCGGAAATTGCTTACTGGGAATATGTTCCCTCTTCATCAGTTCACGAATCTGAGCCACAATTTGAGGATATTTTTCTGCTACATCTTTGGATTCAGAAGGATCTTTGCGCAAGTTATATAATTCGATTTTCAACGGCTCTGGGTTCTTTCTAAGCATGTTCTGGCGAATACCTTTCCAGGGCCCCATCCAGACAGCCTGCTGACCACCATAACCCGAAAACTCACGATAAAGAAAATCCCGTTTCGGCTGTTTATTTCCAAGCAATTCCGCAGCAATACTCAAACCATCGACTGACTCCGGAAGGCTGTCCGAAGCTCCTATTAGTTCCAGTAAGGTCGGCATCCAGTCTTCGAGTCCTGTCACCACGTGTGAGGTGGATCCGGCTTTAACTTTCTCAGGCCACTTCACAACCAATGGCACCCGAATTCCACCCTCATAAAGCGAACCTTTTAGGCCTCGCAATTCACCAACGCTCCTGAAGAAGTCATAGTCCACTTCCTTTTTAAGGTGTGTCGTTCCATTATCCGAGGTGAAGATCACAATCGTATTTTCGGCAAGCCCAAGTTCCTCAACAGTTTGCAGGATATTTCCGACGTAACGATCCATGCGGGTAATCATTGCTGCATAAGCTGCACGAGGTGTAAAGTGTGGTGTGTAACCGTAACCGCCATCACGTACAAACGGCGGATCCTTCCATTCCAATTCTAAATATGGTTTTAGTTCATCATCCGGAACATGCAATGCAACGTGAGGGATAACCGTTGGGTAATAAAGAAAAAATGGCTTATCTTTGTTTTCCCGAATAAAACTAACGGCCTGTTCATTGATTCGGTCCGGGGCGTAGTCTTTCCCCTTAAAGATGTCGTAACTGCGGGGATCCGCAGGATCTGCCCCTTCAGCAAGTCCTGCATGGCCCGGAACCGGAGGATTATTATCCAATACAATTCGCGTGTCATTATTCCACAAATAGTTAGGGTAATAGCTATGAGCGTGACGCTGACAATTGTAACCAAAGAAACGATCAAATCCCTGCACGATGGGATCCCCTTCTGATCCCGGTCCTCCGAGACCCCATTTACCAAAAGCTCCGGTTTGATAGCCCAGGTCCCCCAATACTTCTGCCATCGTAATCGTAGCAGCAGGAATAGGCCCCTGTCCTTCAGGTTTGAGTTCACTATTATTGCGAATGTAAGCATGCCCCGGGTGCTGACCGGTCATCAGAACACAGCGGGAAGGGGCACAGACAGCATTTCCAGAATAGTTACGTGTAAATCGCATCCCTTCAGATGCCAACTGATCGAGGTAAGGAGTCTTAATAAGCTTCTGTCCATAAGACCCTAACTCCCGATAGCCCAGATCATCAGCCATGATAAGAATAATATTAGGCCTATCGGCTAGTATTTCTTGCATGTCCCCGGACATCATAACGGCCACTGTCATGCAAAGAAAATGGATCTTGCTAATAGTGTTTAACTTGATTCGTTTCATATTGCCGTTCCTTACTGATGAACATATCCTACAATAATTCGATCGTTTCATTGCACCAGTATAACATCCGATTAGGTGACCTCATGACACTCCCACTCGTTAATCAACGCATTCTCGTCATTGTTGGCGACATCTACGAAGACCTTGAACTTTGGTATCCGAAATTAAGACTTGTCGAAGCGGGTGCCGATGTCGTGGTGGCAGGTCCTGAGTCGGACACGGTTTATTCCGGAAAGAACGGCTACCCCTGCAAGTCGGACGCGGCTTTGCGAGACGTGGCAGTGGAAAACTTTGACGGGCTGGTGGTTCCCGGTGGGTTTATGCCTGATAAACTTCGTCGCGAAGAAATCGTTTTGAAGATTGTCCGTCACTTCCACGAACAACAAAAATTGATTGCCGCGATATGCCACGGGGGCTGGATTCCGATATCGGCCGGCGTATACAAGGGGGTACGAGTTACCGGAAGCCCCGGCATTAAAGACGATTTGGTCAATGCCGGTGCTCTCTGGGAAGATGCTGCCGTGGTGATCGACAATCACCATGTTTCCAGTCGCAAACCCGACGATCTACCCGAATTCTGCAAAGGCATACTCTCGGTTCTAACGCGAGATAATTAAAGCGTTAATTCGATTGCTGCTCGCATATCCATTTCAAATTCAATATCAACAATGGGTGGCCGAGTATTAAACCAAACAACCTCAGCAGAACTCTCGGCCAGTTGCGGGGAAACTGCCTCGGCAATCAGTGAAGGTGCGTCGTGTGCCGTATAAACATCGATGATCGTCAAATCAGCCGGTACGCCTCCGAGTGCGCGCAAACGTTGCAGCATCAGATTCATAACAACCAGAGCCTTCTCTCGTAAGGCGTCAGGACTTACATCACCAGGGCGAATAATATTTTCCATTGCCAAAGGCCCAATCAATTCTCCACCACCTGCCACAATTAAAGTACGCTGATTCATGTCACTGGAACGCACGAATGAAAATGCGTGAAGCATTGTCTCTTCGGGAGCTTGCTGAACTGGTGCAACATTGGTTCTTGCAATTGGATTTTGACCGTCAATAATCAGCCCCCACTGTTCCAGCAATTGTCGATATTGCTCATTGAACTCAATAAAACCTCCCATCGAGTGCGGTTCAGGACAACGCAATTCAAACCCACAAAGATGTTCAACACTGCCTCCCCCTGATTCAACAAATTGACGTGCCTGCTGTATCCCTTCCCGCCAGGGCAGCCAACTGCTTAATGTCACATGAACCACTTCAAATCCCTGATCGGCAATGACACCTGAGCTGTAAGGATAAATACCTTCCAAAAACGAATAGCCATATCCGGGGGTTGCGATCAAATTCATTTTGATTTCAATTCAAATACTGACAAATGTTATGATAAAGTCTACTAAGCTGAATCCTGAAAGGACTTACGATGCGCTTCATCTACACCTTTATCCTAGCATTTTTCATCGCCAATTCATTGCAGGCCTGCCAACCTATTCAGGTAAAGCTGGGCAAATCTGACGAAAACAATGAACAGGCTGAGCTCACAATCCATCTACCACCAAACCCTAATGGCACGTCGGTCATCATCTGTCCCGGCGGAGGTTACGGCGGGGTCGTTGCCGGACCGGAGGGCGATAGAATTGCAGGCTGGTTAGGAGAACATGATATTACCGGAGCGGTACTTCGGTACCGCTTACCGCGGGGCCGCCATGAGGTACCGCACCATGACGCACAGTCCGCATTGAAATACATACGTGAACATGCTCAACGATTGAATCTCGACCCAAATAAAGTCGGCGTCATGGGCTTTTCAGCAGGCGGACACCTCGCATCCACACTCGCCACTCACGCAACGACCGATGCTCTGCGCCCGGATTTCACCATCCTTATCTACCCGGTCATCACGATGCAGAAACATACACATACGGGAAGTAAACGCAACCTACTGGGAGCTAATCCAAGTGATGAGTTAGTTAAGCGCTTTTCAAACGAACTGAGAGTCACATCTCGGACTCCGCCTACCTTTTTAGCACATGCGGTTGATGACAAACCAGTATCGCCGATCAACAGCGAATTATTTCATCAGGCCTGCAAGAAACACAAGGTTCCCAGTATCTATCTGGAACTTCCTGATGGCGGGCACGGCCTCAATGGCTATCAGGGAGCGAGTTGGGAAAAGTGGCAGCAAGAATCACTTCAGTGGATCCTCAAACTTACCAAATAGCCAGGCAAGGCGATTCACGCTCGGCTAAAAATTATTTTAGCCATTCACGATTTCATGAACGACTTCACCATGGACATCGGTAAGTCGGTAGTCCCGTCCCTGAAAACGGTGTGTGAGTTTCGTATGATCCATTCCCATACAGTGGATGATCGTTGCCTGCAGGTCATGAATGTGAACTTTATTTTCAGCGACCTTAAAGCCGAGTTCATCACTGGCACCATAGGAAACCCCGGGCTTCATTCCGCCACCGGCCAGAAACATCGTGTAAACATCCGGGAAGTGGTCACGTCCTAGCACCTGGCTCTTGGCCGTGCGACCTTCCCTAAACGGTGTTCTACCGAATTCACCGCCCCATACAATCAGCGTCTCTTCGAACATCCCCCGGTCTTTTAGATCCTTAATCAAAGCTGAGACTGCTTGATCCATTGGCATACAGCGATTGGTTAGTCCATCGCGAATACCGGTCGAGGCGCCTGTACCATGGAAGTCCCATCCCCAGTCAAACAACTGTATAAATCGAACTCCGTCTTCAGCTAAGCGACGTGCCAATAAGCAGTTATTTGCAAAACTAGCTTCTCCAGGTTTGGCACCATATGCGTCAAGCGTTCCCTGAGTTTCTTTAGAGATATCCATAACCCCCGGAACTGACATTTGCATACGGAATGCAAGTTCATACTGAGCCATACGCGTAAGCGTTTCCTGATTACCAAGTTCCTGAGCCTGAAGCTGGTTAAGGTCGTTGAGTGCATCCAGCGTCTTACGACGCATTGCCCGATCCATTCCTTTTGGATTGGATACATAAAGGACAGGATCACCTTTACTACGACACTGGACGCCCTGATATATAGATGGCAGAAAACCGGAACCCCAGTTATCTTTCCCGCCACTAGGTGCGACACCGCCAGAAATCAACACCACGAATCCGGGTAAATCCTGATTTTCAGATCCCAGACCATAGGTAGCCCAGGCGCCCATTGACGGGCGTCCCTGTCTTGGTGAACCGGTGTAAATTAAAAGCTGGGCTGGAGCATGATTGAACTGTTCTGTATTGATTGACTTGACGATCGTCAGGTCATCAGCAACTTCAGAAAGTTTAGGAAGTGCTGCTGATAGCCACTGACCGCTTTGACCATGCTGCTTAAACTCCTGAGGGGTTCCCAGTAACAGGGGACGACCACTGGTAAATGCGAAACGCTTACCTTCATAGAATTCATCCGGACATGGCTCATCCGTTCGCTTTACAAGTTCCGGCTTGTAATCAAATAAATCCAAATGCGGAGGAGAACCAGCCATATGCAAATAAATAACACGCTTAGCTTTAGCGGCAAAGTGAGGCTGACGTGGTGCTAATGGATTTACCACTTCAGTGGCAACCGATTTATCATCATCCAGAGAGGCCATTGCCATAGCGCCCAGACCTACTCCACATCCTTTAAGAAAGTGTCGTCGGGTTTTATTTGTTGCATTTTCGAGCACAGGGTTCATCTTGTTACCTCTTAGCCAAGGTCTCATCAAGGTTAAGTAAAACATTTCCAACAACAGTCCATGCGGCAGCTTCCGCCGGATCCATCCCTTCCGGCAGGTCACCTAAAGGCATTGTTGAAATCTGTTTTGCACTTTCCATGTCTGCCTGATAATCGGCGAGCACAGTTTCATATAGTTTTTTTAGTCTTTCAAGTTCAAGATCATAAGGCAGACGCGCTAATGCCAGGCGGAATCCATAGGTAACTTTATTATCTAAAGACTCACCGCCTTCACTGAGAATCCGCCGCGCAAATGCCTGAGCCGCTTCAATATAAACCGGATCGTTTAGTGTTACCAAGGCCTGCAGTGGCGTATTAGTATTCACCCGGCGAATCGTACAGACATTACGACTAGGAGCATCAAATGTGGCCATCGAAGGATATGGCAGACTACGTCGCCATTGAGTATACAAACCACGACGCCATTTATCGCCACCCGGCGAGGTTGCCCAGTCAGTTGAACTACCAAAAGCAGCGCTCAGGCCCAGCTTTGGACGGGGTGGATTAACCGATGGGCCAAGCATTTTACGATCTAACAACCCACTAACTGCCAGCGCCTGATCACGAATCATTTCAGCATTTAGTCGGAAACGTGCCCCGCGTGCCAGTAAATAATTATAAGGATCCACTTTTTTATGCTCTTCGGTCGCCAGTGAACTTTGGCGGTAAGTTGCTGACATTACCACAAATTTGAGGAACTGTTTCATGTTCCATTTCATATCTTTTTGGAATGTTATTGCAAGATAATCAAGTAATTCAGGGTGTGTTGGAAAATCACCCTGTGCTCCAAATTCCTCACTTGTACGAACAATCCCCTGACCAAATAATTGCTCCCAGTAACGGTTTACAATCACACGGGCTGTCAAAGGATTCTCTTCACTTATCAGCCACTGAGCTACACCAAGACGGTTAACTGGTGCTCCTTCCGGGAAGCCATGCATAGCAGACGGAGTCCCTTCGGTCACCTCACCTTCCAACGCTTCAAAATTACCGCGAACCTGAATGTGAGTCTTACGACGCTTATTGCCCATCAGTTCCCGCATGATAGGAACCGTTACTGGTTTAATTCCATCACGCTGTTTCTTAACGGCCGAGATCTTGTCAGTAAGTTCCTTTGGTGGTGGTACAACCTGAAGATAGTAAGCATGCAGCGTTTTCGACTGTGTTTCGTTGGTAACATCATATCCAGCTGAAACAATCCCAGAGACTGCATTAGGTAACACCGATACGTCACCTTCATCGGTCGTGAGCGACACTCGAAAACTACCTAAGGCATGATCGTTATAGTTTTGAGTCAGTACCAGCTTAATTTCGGTAGTATCAGCAGTTCCGACTTTGTTACCGATTTCAAACACCGCCGTGCTGTCCTGCCCGACTGCTCCGCCAACAGCCCAACCGCTGGTGGTACTTTTCGCGTCACCATCAATCGACTTAGACACACTAAAGTTGTTTATCAATTCGCCTTCGCGTTGCTCGAACGTTGCCGATGCTGTGGAAAACTCGATCGGTAACAGACCATCCAAAGTGGCTTCATACTTACCCTGCGGCGCCTTGGCAACTTCCTGTTTCCAGACTAGGTTTCTTTCAGCATCCAAAACACTAAGCACAAACCCATCCAGGCGAGAGTAGAGATTATTATCTGTACGCGGCCAGATATTGATCAAATCAATAGAAGCAATTTTCCCGAGATCAATTTCGATCCATGGATTTTCTTCTACGGCTGTGTGCGTGACAGAATTATTCGTGTAAATGCCGTCGGTGTTACCATCGTTGGCACGCGTTACCTGTCCGCCAAAGTCAGTGGATGACTGTTTTGCTGTTCCATCCAACGCAATATTGTTACCACCGCTGAAAACTTGCAATTCAGCAATATGAATCATCTTTCCTTTACCGGGAAGATCAATGCGAACGATCTGGCCTTGAGGTGGTTGATTTCGAGCACCACCAAAGGTTCCGGTGACTTCTGAAAGGACAAAGTTGCCTCCGTTTCCACGTCCCGGCCCTTTACCAGGCAACGTGTCATTTGCCAAAGCTTCCAGCCGGATTGCTTTAACATCCTTAAGCTTTGTCGAGAACGTCAATTCATAGATATCTTTAGTTGAAGCTTCCCCTTTAACGGTGATAACTCCATTTTCGGACACTTCCACAGCAGCTCCACTCTCTGCTTTGACATCCAGTTGCGTAACGACGTCCCAGGCAACCTCCCGTTGAATCTGTTGCTTCCAAACTTCAACCTGTCTGGCAACAGCTTCCATCGTCGGAGCAAGCTGAGACTCAAGTTCTTTGATTTGTAGTTCCAGATCTGTTTTCTGCTGCTGCTGCTCAGCAGTCAAAATACTCAATAATGGTTGCTCGTCAGCTCGATCTGCATCTTCAGTGTTATTAAAGAACGCAAAGAACTTAAAATACTCGTCCTGAGTAATCGGGTCGTATTTATGCGTGTGACACTGTGCGCAGCGAATGGTGGTTCCCATCCATACCTGCATCGTTGTATTCACCCTGTCAACAATCGCCACATTTCGTAATTCTTCATCATTAGTCCCACCTTCACTCTGTGTCAGAGTATTGCGATGAAAGGCCGTGGCAATCAATTGCTGCTGATCAGGATTTTCAAGTAGATCACCTGCAATCTGATCGATGGTAAACTGATCGAACGGTACATTTCGATTAAATGCATTAATAACCCAGTCGCGATATAACCAAATAGTCCGGGACGGGTCATTGGCATAGCCGGCCGAATCGGCATAGCGGGCAAGATCCAGCCACATAGTTGCCCAACGCTCACCGTATGACGGTTTATCTAGCAGACGGTCCACTAAATATTCATATGCCTGCGGACTCTTATCATTGACAAAGTCATCCACCTCGTGAAGCGTTGGAGGAAGCCCTGTCAAATCGAATGTTAGCCTGCGGATCAGTGCATAGCGTGTTGCCTCTTGATTAGGATTGAGACCCTGTTTTTCAAGTTCAAAGAGGATAAACCGATCAATGTCATTAACAGCCCATGTTTCATTCTTAAGTTTTGGCAATTCAGGTTTTACCGGAGCAACATAAGACCAGTGCTCTCCGTAAGCTGCCCCTCCGGAGATCCAGCGTTTAATCAAATTAATCTCCTCGGAAGTCAAGGCAACAGCATTTTCCCCGGGAGGCATACGGGTGAACTCATCGTTAGTCGTTATCCGAGTCACAACTTCGCTAGCCGCTACATCACCAGGCTTAATGGCAAAAGAACCATCACGTTCAAGCGTTGCCTGAGCAAACGTATCCAAACGCAGGTCAGCCTTACGTTCTGCTTCGTCCGGACCATGGCAAGTAAAGCAACGGTTAGACAATAGCTTTCTGACTTTGTTCAATTCGACAATACTCAGCTGCTGATCGTCAGCTTGTAAACCAGCCGAAATCGCCAGAGAAAGAAACATTGTCAACAAACCGGACAAAGTTCGGAGATGTGATATTTTATGTCGATTCATAAAATTCCTAATGATGTAACAACAGCCGCCACCAAGACTCGCGACCGAAAAATCACTTAGACTAAACTATATTTAATTATAGCTTGCGACTTTGATTCTGAGTAAGTCTTAGTTAGGCAAGAGGCCTATTTCTGAAAGCTTAAGGCCGTCTTTTTAAACTATCCCAAAGAATTCTAAAGTAACTCGCGGATCGGCTCACCCTCAGTCAGAATCGGCACCGGACGACCAGCATTATTCAAGAAAGATCGATCAGCATCAACGCCAAATTTCTGATAAATCGTTGCCAGCAAACAGTTACTGTTCATAATCCGTTCAACAGGCTCTTCAGCGCGTTTACTTGTCGCTCCAATCACCTGTCCAGTAGGAATACCGCCGCCGGACAGGAAAACACTCATTGCTTGTGGCCAGTGGTCGCGCCCGGGGCGACCACTCGCATCCTGATTGCGGATTAATGGAGTACGGCCAAATTCTCCGCAGAAGATAAATAGAACTTTTTTATCGAGTCCTCTCTCATACAACTCTTCTATTAATGCGGAGACCGCCTGATCGAGCACCGGCACCTTTTCCTGATAGGACTTAAAGATATGCGCATTAACACTGTGATCGTCCCAGGTTGATGTCCGGCCGGTTTCAGGCTTCAGACGAAATGTAGCCTGGCACTGAACAAACCGCACGCCGGCTTCCACCAGCCGGCGGCAGGTCAGGAGACTTTTACCCCAGTGCGTGTTGCCATAGCGTTCCCGTGTGGACTCTTTCTCTAAAGAGAGGTCAAATGCTGTCTTGGCAACTGAACTGGAAAGCATCGCTGCGGCTCTTTGTTGAAACAAATCCATCGACGACATCATCTTTGTATTATCGACGTCTCGCGATAATCTATCGAGTTGATTGAGAACCTC
Source organism: Planctomycetaceae bacterium (assembly GCA_002709045.1). Lineage (GTDB taxonomy): Bacteria > Planctomycetota > Planctomycetia > Pirellulales > Pirellulaceae > UBA721. Next base: position 29,832 of record PAPJ01000041.1, read on the forward strand.
TCGCCGGCGACCCAAATCAACAACTCCACCTTGCGAAATCGTAAGGTCTCCGACTCCCAACCCGGTCTGATAAATGGGAACTGGTTCATACCTGTTAGCTCCACTTGCTGTTTCCATATTGGGCATAGGCATATAAGCCTCACAGGCTGCTCCCAAATAAGCCGCCCCTGCTCCGTAACTGGGAGTATTAGCCACATAAAATGGCAATGGATTCTCTGCATACTCGGCATGCTTAGCAACCACCGAGCCAAGATCAGGAAACTCCGACCGCGGAAGATTCCTTGCCACCGAAGAATAGCCTGTCAAAAACCGGTTGGTACCACCTGAATGTTCCGCACGCTCATGATATAAACTGCGGAGCAATGTAAATTTGTCGGCCATTCTGGAGAGCCGCGGCATCAGTTCACAGATTTCCATACCATTGACATTTGTTTGAATTGGCCGGAACGGTCCACGGTATTCCATCGGAGCCTCGGGCTTCATATCAAACATGTCCAAATGACTGGGGCCTCCATTGGCCCAGAACAGAATAACTGAAAAGTCATCATTCAATTCAGGAAGCGGATGCCCCTGGGCATCGCGAACAATCTTGGCCGCAGCGAGTAAATCGTCACCAGGCCGCAAGCCGGAACAGAGAGCTCCCATACTCAGGGCACCTAACTGTAGCCATTGCCTGCGGTTTACCGGTCCTGAACAGGGATAGAGATTTGCCAATCCCAATCGTCTATTTAAGTCTTTTTGGAACATACACGTACTATATACCAAAGAGTAGGTATTACTCTGCATCATTTTTCATAAGATATATGAGTGTACACGATTTCACCCTATTATTTGAAATTACACCGTGAAGCGTAAGTTTGAAGAATTTGAATTAAGCGACATCATTGGCACGGGTACCGTTGGTACGATTTACCGCGCGACTGAAATTCCGAGCGGAGAAATACGCGCCGTCAAAGTACTTCAACAAAGTGTTTCGCAGGATAAAAACATCGTTTCACGATTTGAACGTGAAATGCTGATCCTCGCAAAACTAAACCACCCAAACATCGTCAGTTATTACGGAGGTGGACGCACCGAAGATGGCCGGCTTTTCTATGTGATGGAGCTAATTGACGGCGGAACATTAAAACAGTTGTTGCAAGCTCATAACAGGCTGTCATGGCACGAAACTATCAATTATGGAATACAAATCTGTTCTGCTTTGCAACATGCCCATAATCACGGTATTGTTCATCGTGATCTCAAGCCTGCCAATTTGTTTGTCACTTATCAAGGGCAGTTGAAACTGGGCGACTTCGGAATTGCACTGGATACCGGTGAATCTGATCTCACTGTCAGCGGAATGACAGTCGGTTCATGGTTGTATATGTCACCGGAACAGATTCGTGGTGAAGAAATTATTACCGGACAGGCCGATCTGTATTCGCTTGGCTGCCTGCTCTATGAAATGCTCAGTGGCAGTCCGCCGTTTCAAGGCAACAGTTTTCCTGTGATTTTCGAACAGCACCTCAAAGAAAAACCCGCTCCCATCAAGTTTTCGGCTCCGGAAACACCCGAATCCTTACAGCAGGCTGTGCTGCAACTACTCGCAAAAACACCACAGGAACGTCCCTTCAATGCCAGAACAATTCAGGGGATTATGTCGGAACTCAAATTGGATTGGGAAGAGGACGAGCAGCGGTACCAAAAAGAATTGAGCCGTCTGAAAGTGGCCTTCGATGCGGATCCATTCACCGTCTATATTCCTAATCGCGATATTTCGTGGAAAACACTAACCGTTTGGCTCGTCATCCTCGGGATCAGCGTTACCATTTTAGCCGTACTACAGAATCAATAGAGCGTTTTCTTCGATCCGATTGATTTCTTCGCTGAGTAAATCCCCGAGTTCCATAGCGGCAACAGCCTGTTCGATATGGTCCGCGTCACCGAATCCGATGATCGCACTGTCGACCAAAGCATGAGAAAGGACAAATCGAATACAGATTTCTGCCAACGCGACTTCTGGAAAAATGGTTTTCAGACGCAACGCGATCTCGCGATCTTGTTCAAATAAATCCAAGGGGAAGAACTTGGTACGATAGGTATACGGGGAGGGCGGACAAAGCAACAATGCCCCTCCGGCAAACACACGGATCGCAAAAACACCGATCTCACTCAATGCACCGTGACGCATAACCATGCCATAATGATCCCAACCTGAATAATCCGGAAGATGATACCCTGCACTTATATTTGCGGCACTAAAGGGAACCTGAATGGTCTCAATACGATTTGAGTTAATCACCTGTTCAACCGCTTCAGAATCCCCCGTAGCCGTTAACCCGATATGACCAATCACACCCTCACTCTTAAGTTTTTCGAGCGTCGCCAGGACACCCTGTTCACCCAAAATATCTTCCACACTGAGCGAGGTAGGCTGAGAACCGCGAACCATTGTGATGGCATTGTGAATTTGTACTACTTCCACCCGTTGCCGCTGTAATGCCTGTAGCGATGCTTCGATACTAGAATACACGGCAGTCGGAATATCAGGGAGATCATCTGAAAGGATTCGAACTTTCGTTCCAACCATCACCTCATCACTCAACCCCAATTCAGAGAAACAGTTGCCCAAACTCAATTCACTTTGGCCAGCACCATAGGTTCTGGCGGTATCAAACCAATTTATCCCCAGTTCAACAGCCCGACGAATTGACTCAATTTGATTCGCAAAGTTTTTGCCGGTCAAGTTTCCTGAAAGAGGTCCACATCCAAAGGCTATACGAGACACCTCAAGACCGGTCTTTCCGAGAGTTCGATACAGCATACTGACTTACCTGTCCCGGCAATTCTCTATCAACTCAGAGATGCGACTTAGATTCATATTGCCTCCGGAAATCACACATGCGACAGAGGTATCCGCTGATTCGAAATCTATTTTTACAGCAGCAGCATACGACACTGCTCCGGAAGGTTCGGTAAGTATTTTTGCTCGTTCCATTATTAACTTCATCGCACTGATGATTTGGAAATCATCCACCACGACAATTTCATCCACCAGATCCCTCACTACCGGCCAGGTTAAATCTCCCAGACTGGTGAGTAATCCGTCTGCAACGGTATTTGGCGAAGTTTGTGCAATGAGTTGACCGGAAGCCTTACTTCGAAATGCATCATCCGCTCCAGCCGGCTCAGCACCAACAATTCGAATCGCCGGATTGATTGCTTTAGCTGCGATTGCGATTCCACTCAACAACCCTCCCCCACCAACAGGAGCAATAATCACATCGAGGTTGGAGACTTGTTCAAATAACTCGAGAGCAACCGTAGCCTGCCCGGAAATAATCCCGGCATGGTTGTATGGATGTATAAAAGTCGCATCAGTTTCTGCGACGATAGCGGCGGCAGTTGTTTCTCGTGATTCCAAAGTCGGTTCGCACAAAATAATACGAGCTCCATATCCGGCGACAGCATCCTGTTTTACCTGAGGAGCATTCGATGGCATGACGATATGGGCTGGAATACCACGCTGTTCAGCAGCCAGAGCCAAAGCCTGAGCATGATTACCACTACTGTGTGTGACGACTCCAGCAGAAGCCTGCTGGTCAGATAAACTTAAAACAACGTTACTAGCTCCACGATACTTAAATGCACCCACTTTCTGCAGATTTTCACATTTGAAGTGAATATCGGCCCCGCCATGTCGGCTCAGTTGCCTACAAGTCTGAACAGGCGTTCGATGGACAACATTTTTTATCCGCTCGTAAGCTTCATAAATTGTCGAAAGATCAGTTGCATAGGAATTCATAGTTTAATCGTTATCTTTTTCCGCTCCGGATTTGCGTAACATTTTCAACAGCGGCCATACCACAAGTACGACAGAAACAAGTACAAAAATCAAGGCAATCGGTCTGGTAACAAGCGGGGAATAACTTCCACCGGTGGCTTGCAGTCCTGCACCCAGTTTTTCTTCGGCAATCGGAGCTAAGACAAAGCCAATAACAAACGGAGCCAAAGGTATCTTACCCCGCTCCATAATGAATCCCACGACACCAAATGCCAACATTACCCAAACATCAAACATTCGATTATTCAGAGCATAGGATCCAACTACACAGAACACAAAGACAATCGGCAATAGATAAACGCGTGGAATCGTTGCCAGTCTGGAAATCCATTTCGCACTGAACAACATCATGCCGAACATCGCCAGGTTCGCAAACAACATTGTAAAAATGATGGTGTAGACAATCTCGGGATTGTTTTGAAACAGCAGGACTCCGGGTTGCAGACCGTGCAGAACTAACGCTCCCAATAAAATCGCATCGATTACGCTGCCTGGTATTCCCATGGCCACAAGCGGGATTAAAGCTCCGCCAATCGTGGCATTATTGGCCGCCTCACTGGCAATAATCCCTTCTTCACTTCCGGTCCCAAACGCTTCCGGCTGTTTACTTAGTGACTTAGACGCGGAGTAGGCCATGACGCTTCCCACATTGGCACCGATTCCAGGAAGAATTCCGACCCAGGTTCCGATAACACTACTACGAAGCATATTGCCCATATGCCGAAGCCAGTCCGCGGCACCTAGGAGTATGCCTTCTGGCTTGACCTGACTTACTGTCTCAATCTTTTTTTCACTACTGGCCACCTCATGAATAACCTGACTGACAGCGAACAGACCAATTAAAACGGGTAAAAGATCAAAGCCATTGTTTAGTTGCTCTAATCCCAAAGTCCAGCGAGTGTCACCAGTCGCCGGAGATTCACCGGGGATTGTAACCAAAATACCCAGAAAGCCTGAGAACACACCGGCAGCCAACGACTTTCCGGAGACTGACGCGATTAACACCAGTGCCACTAAAACTAGGGCAAAGTAGTCAAAGTCACCCAGTTCGGTAGATATCTGAGAAATCGGCTCAGCCAGTAAAGCCAAAAACACCCAGGAAATAAGACCACCAACAAAAGACGCCATGATACCCAGCCCCAGTGCCCGTCCTGGTTTGCCGGCTTTGGCCATCGGATAGCCGTCCAACGTAGTAATCACGGAGGCCGGCGTTCCGGGCATTCTTAGTAGCGTAGCGGTGATCAGACCACCTGAAATCGAACCTACATACATCGAGACCAACAACACCATCGCTTCGGACGGTTGCATGGCGTAAGTTAAAGGAAGTGTTAAGGCAATCAGCATGGCACCAGTAAGCCCCGGTATCGCCCCCACAAGAATACCGAGCATGGTTCCAATCCCGATCCAAAGCAGGTTAACCGGGTCACCAATTATCAGTTCATGAATTACTTCGTTCATCACCTTCGCCTAGGGCAGCTGAATACTGAAAAAGGATTGAAAAACGAAGAACACAAGCAACGGCACTAATATCACCATCTCCAGTACATAGGTTTTGGAAAGAAGCCTCTTCAAATCAGCAGACCGCAGGCTGGTACACAACGCGGCCACACTGAACATGTAAATGGCTGTAACAATTCTAAAATCAACAGGCACATACTCCAGTGCCAGTAAATAAAGAGCCGCTGTCAAAAGAAAGCAAATGGCCGTCTTTCGGTAAGCCGCGGTCACTTCCGTCAACCTGTCATCACTTGCAGAATCCTCCGCAGACGCAGGCTTGGTCAACCGACTCACCATCAACACGATAAAACTGACGGCTGTGATGAGGGAAACGCAGAGGGGGATATCAGGCAGCACATTTGGCGAAGTCGCATCGACGCTTTGAATTTTACCGATTCTGTTTTCCAATACTGCCTTCATTGGCGCACCGGTTTGAACAAAGGGTTCAGAGAGTCGGAGAGCTAACTGTTGCTGTACCTGAGAAGTCGCCATACATTTTTCGATAACATTTGCCATCAACCCGATCTTTATCGGGTCTGTACCTTTGGGAAACCACCAGAAATGCATATTGGCATGTACAAAATCGAATCCTTGTTCCAAAGCGGTGGGGATTTCCGGAGCTTTGGGATGTCGTTTTTCAGAACTAATAGCAATGGCACGAAGCCCGCCTTGCCTGAAGGATACATATTCTCCTAAGGAAAAGGCTGAGACATCGGCGTGTCCACCGATAACCGCTTCAAACCGTGCGGCCCCTCCACCCTTTTGAGTGTACCGAAAAGAAGCGCCAGGCAGGTCCTTTTCGAGAATCAGTCCGGCATAATGCACGGGAGCACCGAGATTGGCGGCAAAGACCAGCTGATCCGGTTTCTCTCTGGCAGACTCCATCAGTTGCGTTAATGACTGATAGGGTGAGTTTTCGGCAACCGCAATGATCATGTTGGTCTTACCGCTGGCGGCAATCGGATCGAAGGACTCAGGCCCGTAGGACACTTTGCCTGATGCCTGAGCCGTAATTAATGCCTCATGCAGGATCATCATCGTATAACCATCCGGTTCCGCTTTACGGGCCTGACCACTACCGATTGTTGCACCGGCACCACCAACGTTTTTAACGACCACTTCCTGATCGAGAAATCCATTCTCAGCAATTGCTTTTTGGATCATGCGGGCAAATGTATCACTTTCGCCGCCCGGTCCAAACGGAACAATTAAAGTAATGGGCCGATTAGGATACTGATCACTCTCTTTATCCTGTGCAACGAAAAAATGCCAGCCAAGATTTGCTGCCACGAACAGCAAAGCAAGAATTCTAATCAGTCGCCGCTTCGACATCAGGAATAGAAAACGCTTTCTGCTGTACGACGCAGCAACCAGTCTTTATCGCCGTCAGAAAGGAAATCAGCATCTTTTATAAGATTAAACGACGGAGCATATTCATGGCCACCTACTACCTGAAATGGTCCGTCGCTGGCCCACATCAATCGTTCAACACCATATGCATCAATGCAGGATTTAATCATCGGTAACAAATCCTGATAGGGTGCTGTTTTTTTTCCTAATGCATAGTAGGCTGAAATTTTTACTGTTACATTCTTGTGTTTTGCTAAATCACAAAGGCCTAAAACGTCTTTCTCACGAATTTCTCCATCCACTCCGATACGAGCAAAGTGATCAATCACTACGGGAGTATCCGGGTACCGTTGACACATTTTGTCGACCGACCCCAGAAATTCGGCGTCAATCAAATGACACATTGCCAAACCGTGTTTTGCACCGGCCTGCCACATATCATGCATGCCGTCACCGTTAAGCCATTGATCGGCTGATTGCTCATGAGGACGAATCCGAAACCCGCGTACTCCCTTGCGGGCCAGCTTAACCATCTCTTTGGCAGGCCGATTATTTTCATCGATAACGGCGACACCGGAAAAAACGTCCGGATGTTTCGCCATCATGTCAAGCATGTAGCTATTGTCAAAACGATAGAAACTCATTTGGATCAGGACAATTCGACTTACACCCACGGGCTGACTATGTGAAAACAACTGTTCCGGTGTAAAGCTAGGCGGTTGCATATCCTCTCTTTTGAAAGAACTGTGCAAAGAATAGCTTTCGGTATCGGGTGTCCATACATGAACATGAGCATCGATATAGTCTTTCTTCTCCGTAGCTGATGCGGACGATGCAGCAACAGCTGCAAGGGCTGATGCCTTGGCAAAATCACGACGGTTGAGCTGACAAGCTAATTCCACTTACAAAACTCCTCTAAATTTAGTTCGTTAATGCTGCCATTGTAACAAATACGGCGTGCGTAACGTAGAATTCGCACTTAACGGAACTAAGCTTTAGCGAGGAGTATTGGTAGCTACGCGACTTTCCATCCAGCTGGCACCAAGCATTAGACAATTGATGCCGGAGCCGATGCCCAGTAATCCGAGATTACTTCCAGCTTCCGCAATTCCCTGCTCCAGACCAACAGCCAGAGTTACAGGTAGAGCAGCTGATCCCGTATTTCCCAACCATTCAAAAGTGCTAAAGTCCCTGGCTTCCGGAAGTCCCAGTGATTCGAGCATTAGCTTTCGATGTGCAGCACCGACCTGATGACAGAATGTGTGGTGAATATCTGTTCTTAACCACCGTGTGTCGTTTAAAAACCGGTCAAAGGTTATTACCCCCGTCTGAATCCCCTCAGCCATCAGGCGCTCTGCATCAGTATTCATTAAAGGACGCATGTCATCAGCGACGGCTTCATCTTTACCGCTTTGACAGAGATCATGAAACTCCGTATTAGCCTGAGCGGTAACTGCCTGCAAAACATTCCCGGTTTGACTAATATCACGATTCGTGAGGAGGATTGCTGAACTTGCCGAACCAATGGTTAGGGAAGCAACCGCCATCTTAACCGTCTTGCGTGTCCATGACTGATCTTCATTAAGCGAACGAATCGTATTTTCAACTAAATGCCTGCTGTCCTCGGTTCCCACAATCAAAGCAGCTTCGATCTGTCCTAGTTCGATCGCATTAGCGGCTAATGCGATACCATTTAGCTGACCTAAACATGCATTAGACAAGTCATAGATCATGCAGTCTGACCGCAGTCCCAAGGCATCGTGCACACGACAGGCTGTTGCCGGTTCTAAATGATCCCGGCATACGGAACCATGAATCAGCATTCCTATTTTTCGAGGGTCGATATTTGCCGCTGCAATTGCCTGCTGGCCTGATTCAATTGATTTATCTCCGGGCAGAATACCTCGTTCCCAAAAACGACGCTCCACAATCCCGGTCATCAATTCCAATCGGCCTTCTGGCAAACGCATTCGCTCATAAGCCGGAGCAAGCTGCCGTTCCAACTCTGAAGTCGTCACGATTTCAGAGGGCAAAGTATATCCCAGCGATTCAATTGCAACTTTTGTATAACGCATCTCCCGATTCTATCGCATCATTATCGCACTGATAACCATAGAAAAGTCTCTCTGACAAAGACCGCTAAGCGAGAGAACTTAACCGGCGAGCCTGAATTTTATCGATCTATGCTATGAATTGAAGAGTTTTGAAATACAAATTTAAAAAGTTTTTAAACGACATGTTGTGCAATCTGCAATCAGCTAGCACTACATCTTGTGGTGAGCTGTTTTTTTAGAACAAAATAGCGTCAGGCATTTGAAAAAAAAGTTGCAAGCTGTAACAATTTTGTCTTCTTGCTTCCCACAAGATCAGCTCAGATATTGCACCTGTTTAAGGAGAACACAGAACGGTATCCAAAATGGATTTCACTTCCCGGGTCTGACAGAAGGCCACATGTAAGGGGGGCCGAAACTGGATCGTTCGTGCAAATCCAACTGAACTCAGGATGAGGGACGTGGATTTGGTTGTGAGCATTATCTGTAATTTGTTGCTAATGGTTCAAAAGGAATTGATCTTATTAGTAACCTAATTCAGCCGATATTCAGTTTCTGAATTACCGCAGTCACACAACTGGCTTTGCGCATTCATTCCTGCATTACCCTTTGTCAGCCCGGGATACCGTTCTGGTTTTTAGTCTTAGTTTCGGAACATCTTCCGTTAGGAATTGTTCCGAGTATCTGAAAGGATTACAGATGCAAAAGAAACCAATTATCGGTATTAACATTGATTACAAGAGTGAGACGAAAGACACGGCGGCCTATTTTTATCTGGCCGCCGGATATTCGGATTGTGTATTAAGGGCTGGTGGAATTCCTCTCATCGTCCCAATTATGGACGAAGAAGATGATATTGAAGCTGTACTCGACACAGTCGATGGATTCATTCTTGTCGGCGGCCTTGACCTCGACCCTCACCGCGACGGATTTATGCGACATACTTCCTGTCGTTTGATGAGCGCTCGTCGGGAAATTTTTGACCGCCAACTGGCTCGTCTCATTTATCAACGCAAGCTGCCTGTCTTCGGAATCGGTGCCGGGATGCAGCTTCTAAACATCACTGCTGGTGGAAACCTGCACCTCCATATTCCAGAAGCTCTTCCCGATGCAGTTCCTCATCGAGATCCTCAGGATCCTGCTCACCGCCACGGACTGGACATCACTCCTGAGTCGATTCTGGAGCGAATTTATGGTGACGGTGAAATTCGAGTTAACTCGAATCATCACATGGCGATCGATGAAGTCGCACCGGGCTTCACCGTTACAGCTCGCTGTCCGGACGGAGTAATCGAAGCATTCGAGCATTCTGGCGACAATTGGATTGCGATGGGTACTCAATTTCACCCCGAAGCACCTTCAGCTACAGCAATGGACTTCCGCATTATCGAGGAATTTCTGGATGAAGTTCGCGTGGAAGCTGGTCTGCAGCTGGCTGTAGCCTAACAAGCCTGATCGAGATGCATGTCACTACCACAGACGTGCTCTCTAAAAGGCTTCCTTTTCTGTAACTAAAGACGAAAAACTCTGCGGTGTCACAAGACACCGCAGAGTTCTCCTAAGTGATTGGAAATAACAAAGAAACTCACTTACGGTGTTTTTTATTTCAAACCGCGCCGCGATTCTTCCAGACCGATGATATCAAACGGCTCTTCGCCACTATCGCAAGCAAAGGTGTGATTAGCATTTCACAGATCAAGCGGTGGCGAATTGCGTATTGCATCAACCGCTTCCTCTTAGTTCTACGGCGAATAAGCCGGCAAACAACCAATGAGCCTCGTGGCAGCGTTGGCTTATCAGGTCGAATATTTAGACTGCTCAAGATTAAAGAGTAATGATGTTGATTCTAAGAATCACCACGCTTAGTTCTTTTCTTGAAATTCAGAGTCATCTGAGGTGACTCTGACTCTGCTTCGGGATTTAATTCACGGTATAGCAGACTAGGCTGAATATCACGATTATTTTGATACTTTGTACTCTCGTACTCAGTAATATCACCCGCGATCTCGTGATAGAAAATCTGGCAGATCTGCACGCCTGGGTAAATCTTCACCGGCTGGACAGCAAACATCTCTAATGTCCAGTATCCTTTAAAACCAACATCACCAAAGCCGGCAGTCACATGTACAAACAGGCCAAGCCGACCGATCGAACTACGGCCTTCAATCATAGGCACCAAATCATACGTCTCTGTGCGCTCGACGGTGCGTCCTAAATACAACTGATTTGGATTGAGAACCAATCCGGACTCAGGAATCTTTAATCTCCGTACGCGGTTGACCTGACGCATATCAAGTACAACTTCCTCGTACACCATCACCTCATCATGCAATGTAAGATTGTAGCTATTGGGATTAAGATTTTCCTCGTTGAAAGGCGCGATGTTAATCGTATCGCCAAGGCGTTTCTTAATTTCCTGCCCAGAGAGAATCATCTAGTTGTTGATCCAACGTGAGTAACGGTATAGGTAGAAAAAGGTTCTGTGCAACAAGCATCATGTGTTTATCGCATGTTGCCACCTTTTACGCAAATCCAAGGTGATTATTTTACGCCAATGCGTGGACAAAAGTTCTTCATACTGCAATGTTCACACAACGGCTTTCTGGCATCGCAAACTGCACGCCCATGATGAATCATCCGATGGGAATAGTAGATCCACTCTTTTTTGGGAAGGACAGCCATCAGATCTCGTTCGACCTTAACCGGGTCTTTTTCAAAGGTAATCCCAAGACGCCGACTGATCCTTCCCACATGAGTATCCACGACGACTCCCGAAGGAATCCCGAAGGCGGTACCCAGTAACACATTACCTGTTTTTCTCCCAACACCGGCCAGAGCAACTAATTGTTCCAACTCCCGTGGCGGCTGACCTTCATACTGCTCGACCAACTCTCTGGCGCAGGCTCGAATATTCTTTGCTTTAGCCCGATAAAACCCGGCGCTTTTTACTATCTTCTCGACCTGCTTTTGAGTCGCTCTGGCAAGTTTATGCGCTGTAGGGTATTTGGCAAACAGATCTGCAGTTACGATGTTGACACGTTTATCAGTACATTGCGCCGACAGAATTGTGGCAATCAGCAACTGAAAGGGCGAATCATAATTCAAAGCACATTCGGCATCCGCATAATGCTTAGTCAAATGTCGCACCACTCGGCGGGCGTGATTTTTTTCTTCGCGTGAGGCTGGCATGGTGTTGAATAGCAACAAAAAGGAGACAAGCTACGGCAAGGATGATCAAGCGGGGATATTGGTAACCTGAAAAGCAAGGTTATACTAAATAAAATATTCGTTAATGGCTCGGCTTCGTCCAATATAGCACGTAATAAACTAACGAAACGAGTATGGCAACCTATAGGAGCAAACTGCAATATGAGTGACTATCCATTCGACGTTAATAAATACCATGAAGGAATCGAACTTTTTAATGATGTCGAATTTTTTGAAGCGCATGATGTATGGGAAGAACTCTGGCAGGAATACCACGGTGAAGATCGCAAGTTCTTTCAGGGGCTTATTCAGGTGGCTGTCTGCCTGCACCACTTTGGTAACGGGAACATCCGCGGAGCTAAGAAACTGTTTCTTTCAAGCACGGCCTATCTGGAACCATTTAAACCGATACATCTGGGTTGTAATACAGAAAAACTAATACGGGAATTAACCGCTTGCTGCCAGGAGATTCTCGATAGCACTGAAGAATTCCCTAAAATCGACATCATTCCAGACCTCATCCCTGAAATTCACCTCGAAGGGTTCCAGTAAAGGGCCTTATTTACGAATTCGCCATTGCAATCTAGTATAAAGGCTTAGGCAAAAGGCTATTACCCAAACCACAGCGAATTAACTGAATACGACATGTCTAACCAAGAGCAAACTCATGGCAGTCCTGCTGTAACGAAGGATGTCGTTGCGAGAGAGATTATGGGAGAAAAGTATAGCAACAGCTACGCTCCACCTATACGTATCTACGACCGCGAACTAACGGTTAACGAGGAATATATATCCTCTCTACCTGATTTGCAAAATGGCCCATCGAGCTTAATACAGGGTGCCCCGGTCGCTATTCAACAGGTCGGCATACATAATTTCAGACTGCCGCTGACCTATAAAAAGAGGGACGGTTCCACCATCGAACTCGAGACGAGTGTGACTGGTAGCGTTAGCCTAGAAGCCCATAAAAAGGGCATCAACATGTCTCGAATCATGAGGAGTTTTTACGCTCACAAAGACGAGACATTCAGCACCAATAAAATCAAAGACGTTTTAGAAACATACAAAGAAAATCTGATGTGTTTCGACTCCCGGATTATGTTAAAAATCTCATACCCTATCCGCCAAAAGAGTCTCCGAAGTGATTTAGAGGGGTATCAATACTACGATGTGGTATTTGAAGGTAATTTGACGAAAGAAGGAGATTTTGAAAAGTATATTCATTTTGATTTTATTTACTCATCTGCCTGCCCTTGCAGCTTTGAGTTGAGCGAACATGCAGAGAAATATCGTAATCGAGCCACGGTACCCCACAGCCAGCGAAGTGTAGCCCGCGTAAGTGTAAATTTTAACGAGATCTTGTGGGTTGAAGACCTGCAGGAATTATGCCTCGCTGCACTGCAAACTGAAACGCAGGTAATCGTTAAGAGAGAAGACGAACAAGCTTTTGCTGAAATGAATGCTTCATATCTCAAATTTGTAGAAGATGCGGTGCGGTTATTATTCGAAAAGCTTAATAACGAACCAAACATTAAAGACTTTAGAATTATTGCATCCCATAACGAGAGTCTCCATAGTCATAACGCAGTATCTGTTATCGTGAAGGGTGTCGAAAATGGATTCACTGCGGGGGTAGCAAGAGACGTATTTGAATCCACCGGTTTGCGTTAGGCCCCCTATTCGTGCAATTCGAATGTGGATACAGAGATACTTTCCGGTCTGTATCGCTAGCCGAACCGGCCATTTACTTACATGTGGATTGAAGAGCTCTATATGGAAAAATGGTGATCGGCAAAAGAATTCCCCCTAAAAAGGTCGGGGGGGATGCCCGTAACTCTCACTCATCGGAAACCTAACTATCTACCCTATATTCCAGCTAGGTACGTAACAGGTATAAGTAAACTTCCGGCACTTCGGAACGAACTAACCAAACGGCGGTAGGTTCAGTACAAAACACTAAAATCATCCTGCATCTGATTCTAGATAACACCGGAATAGCTGCTGCCCTGAACAGCATCAAAAACTCCAATTTTTCAGCCGTTCAGAAATCATACAACTGATCTACGGAAAACAGCATTAGGAATTAAACGTGTCTCTACTCTGGGAAATTCTACAATTTGTGTTGCGCCTCGCCTTTGGGGTTTCTCTGGCAATGGCAATTACCAGTCCCAAACAGGTCACGAGCGGCTTCTTTAAGGTTCACCTCTGGGTCATTATGGGGCTCAATGTCTTTGCTGGTCTAGTGGTCTGGACCGTCACAGACGAACACTTACCGGAAAACAGTGTACGTCTTATCAGCCGGAACAGTTTATTAATTCTGGTTATTGGCATCGCGGTTCTAAGTTACATTGGTGCGGTCAGTTGGCTTTATGAGAAGACAAGACCGGGGCAGTGGATACTCGCCGCACTCACGGTCTTCACCTTAATCACGGCCTATCAAAGCAGTGTCCTGCCAGTTACAAGCGGTACAGCACATCATCTGGCATTACTCTCAGATATCATCACTTCCGGACTCGTCGTGGGCAGTGTGACAACAGCCATGCTTCTTGGCCACTGGTATCTGAACACCCCGACGATGAATCTAATACCACTAAGAAAACTTCTCTGGCTTTGCGTGATTGCCATTGTGCTACGCACGCTTTTGTCGGGCACAGGTACAATGCTGACGATCCTCAGTACAGAAGTCACCAATACCTGGTGGATTTTCGTATCACTGCGTTGGATTTCCGGCATCCTCACCAGTCTGGGGCTTATTTACATGACATTTCTGACACTGCGCGTCCCTAATACACAAAGTGCGACCGGAATTCTGTATGCAGCTACGATCGTTGTGTTCATCGGCGAACTGACCGCCCGTGTTTTGGCAGATAACATCCTGTACCCTTTGTAGGATCAGGGTAAAATAATAGCCTTGTTTTAAAATTCCTATCCGGCATGAACGTAACGTATTTTTGCAAAACCTGCGATAAGGTCACCCGAGTCCCGTTCACGGCAGAATCTATATCTGTTTGCTGTACTCGGTGTGCTGCGCAACAGCCATTTCCGGAATCATTTTTAGGTACCGACGAGGCCGGTAAGTGTACGCTGCAACGGTGTACGATTTGTGGTAGTCACGAACTTTATTATCGAAAGCAATTTAACCAGCGGTTAGGCATTTTCATCATTGCCCTAGGGTCAACACTAAGCACCATTGCCTACGCTTACCATAATCTTTTCTGGACATTCCTGATCCTTTTCCTGTTTGCCGGAGTGGATCTTCTGTTTTATATCTTCATGAAGAATTTATTACAATGTTACAAGTGTAATAGTGAATTTCGTGGCTTCAATGATTCCCCGGAATATCAGCCATTCAACCTCGAAGTGCACGAGAAATATCACCAGCAACGGGTTCGGCTTGAACGAGCCGAAAAAGAACGTCAATGGCTGAAACAACAGACTCGAAATCAGACTGAGAATGATTCCTGACAGGTCGATACGTAATACAGCTTAGCCTTCTCACCACACCAGCAGACTCTCGGGGAACGCACGCCTGACCGCACAGTTGTTGCCTGATCTATCTTACCGGCAAACTAAAAACGATTGTGTTTGCATCGCAGCAGAACTCCAAAACGGACGATAACATATCAGCACAATGTGAGATTCTGCAATTCAGGTAACGACGACTACCGCGAAGGCGTGTAAAATTTAAAGGATGTAAGCAACCCCAAAACCGAAGCTTCATTCGATCAAATTATTGGCCCATACCTATCATCTAGCACCACAGGTTAGCCGGTAGTTAGCGTATCAGTCAGAGGATTTAACCACATCATGACGCTCCACATCAAGCTATTCGCCGTCGCCATGCAAAAGGCCGGCACGTCGAATCTTGAAATCGAGTGTTCAATGCCCGCAACTATTGCCGATATTAAGCATGCAGTCCTTGAGAGATGCCCGGAACTTGATCAGGTGATCCCGCATTGCAGGTTTGCTGTAGATGATCAATTCGCAACCGACACAACCATCGTGACAGAACAGTCGTCGCTTGCAATCATCCCGCCGGTTAGTGGCGGAACATAAAAACACCTCAAACTCAACGCAGCTCAGAATCTATCAGACGTTACTAAATGATCAGTATCACCAACGAAACTATCGACACAAACGTCGTACTCGAAGCCGTGCAGGATCATCGAGCCGGAGCTGTCGTATTGTTTCTTGGTACCACCCGCAGTATCACTGGTGATCGAAAAACCGACTCACTTGATTACGAATGTTACGAATCGATGGCGATTAAAAAACTTGAAGAACTCGAAAGCATCGGACGCCAGCGGTGGGATGTGATCGGGGTCAATATCGTCCACCGACTAGGGCATCTTTTGCCGGGTGAGGCAAGCGTTGCTGTTGCCGTCAGTTCACCGCACCGTGCCGCTGCATTTAAGTGCGGACAATGGCTTATTGATACCCTTAAGGAAGATGTTCCAATCTGGAAGAAGGAAAACTGGTCTGATGGAACAAAAGACTGGGTTCACCCTGGATTGGAGGACTGACCAATGCCAGCTAAACCTCCCTTAACTGACCGCTTCGGACGTACCCACACCAACCTGCGTGTGAGTGTTACAGATCGTTGCAATATTCGCTGCTTTTACTGCATGCCTGAAGAGAATGTGGAGTTTAAGCCGCGACATGAGATTCTATCGTTCGAAGAACTTATTCGATTCGCACGAATTACTTCTGAAATCGGCGTCAATAAAATACGTCTTACCGGAGGTGAACCACTGGTTCGCAAAGACCTACCGGATTTGATTCGGGAACTGGGTAAACTCAATGGTATCGAGGATATTGCATTAACGACAAACGCTGTTTTGCTGGCAGAACAAGCCGAAGCGCTAAAGCAGGCCGGTCTGGAGCGTATCAACATCAGTCTCGACACCCTCAGTGATAGCACTTTCTTTCGACTATCACGACGCCGTGGCATCGACAAAGTTCTTGCCGGCATCGCTGCAGCACAGCAAGTCGGCATGAAAAAGATAAGGCTTAATGCCATTGCCATACGTGGGTTAACCGAAGACGAGATTTTACCCTTGGCTCGATTTGCCATGGAACGTTCACTGGAACTTAGATTTATAGAATTCATGCCACTCGACGCTGAGGACAATTGGGGCACTCAGGCAGTACTGACTGGACAGGAAATTCGACAAATCCTAGAAAACGAGTTTGGTCAACTTATTGCCGCCGATCGTCCTGATGCGAGTCAACCGGCAGTCGATTTTCACTTCGCTTCGGGGCAGGGAAGAATTGGTTTCATCAATCCTGTCTCAGAACCTTTTTGTGCATCATGCAATCGTTTAAGGATCACCGCAGACGGACGAATCCGGAACTGCCTGTTCTCTATTGAGGAATGGGATGCCCGCCAGTTAATGCGTGACGGGAGCAGTGATGATGAAATTGAACAACTCGTACGCGACTGCGTGACCAATAAGAATCCTGCTCACGGAATTGACACGCCCGGTTTTGAAAGACCTGAACGCGCCATGTACCAAATCGGCGGATAGCTAGATTTTCATCTGCTTACGCTGCCCTTCAATCTCTTCCAGCCGATACACTTTACCTGTCCCACTGCCCGGACACTCTTCACAAGTCTCCCGCCAGGCCTTTTCACTCTTCAAATTAGAATCCCAAAATGGCCATGTCCGGCATTGAATCGGGCGCGCGTTATAAACACTACAGCCTTTCTTTTGCGTATCAAAAAAAACACAATCTCCATTGGGGAATTCACGTAGTGAACGTCGAGCTCCAATCTTTCTGACATAGGTATCTTCGAATTGTTCGCTCTCCAAACCAACTTCTCGGGCGATACTATCAATTTCCGGCTGTGTCACCCAAACAAATCCAGGGGCACCCGTACAACAACCTCCGCACTGACTGCACTGAAAACGCAAGCCATCGGAATACCAGGGTTTTTTGTCACTCAAAATGAATACTCTGTCGAATCAGGTTATTTTCTTAATAATTAACTATAACGATTAGGAAAACTTTACCGATTATCTCAAGATTCGGATAGCACGACTCGATAAAAAAACCATGGGCGCCGTGCGTTTTAGCTAAAACTGCGCAAAAGGTGTTCTCAAAGCAAAGAATAAACCCTTTAACAGACAGGAGGCTTGTCAGACCCTAATGAGAATAGTAATTCGAATGGATTATTTGACTTAACTCATTCTGATTACTACACTTAGAGCGTTCTCGTAGCATTACCAATGCAACTCCGCCAAACCCTTCGTTTATTGGACAATCGATCTTAAGATCATGCCCGGAAGCAAGACAAAAAAAGACATCGTTAAGACGATAGCCGAAGAAACAGGAATTACGCAGCAAAGTGCCAAAGAACTGGTTCAACGAACATTGGACTCGATCATTCAAATGCTTGCCGACCATGGCAGAATTGAACTGAGAAACTTTGGTGTTTTTGAATGTAAAGAACGTAAAGCCAGAGTTGGTAGAAACCCGAAGACAAATGAGCCGGTGGATATTCCCGCCAAATTCGTTGTCACTTTTAAACCGGGTAAAGAAATGGAAACGAGGATTCGAGAAGCCAATCCGGTTGGCTGGAATCTTGAAACTTTCCAACTGCCACAGGTCGATGCTTCATCTTCGGTCAGTCCCGATGATTCCGACCAACCTCTGCCTCCCATCTAATCTCATAAAGTCGTATTGCAAGCCTTCGGCGAATTGTGTACTTATACGCGACCATTCAATGATTTATTTATTAAAGAGTGGTCGAAACAATAACCAATCCACGATTAAGGCAATCAATCTGGATAGCTAGTCAGGACGATTAGCTCAGGACTTTCAAGGAGGATTTACAATGCGACGTATGTTTTATGCCGTGTTAGTTTTTGCGGCGCTTAGTACAAGTGTTGGCTGTCTCATCCCGGCATTTTCAGGTGATCGACCCCGTCGTACACAGCAATTAATCTTCACATCCGAAAACCAACGTCAAATCCTGAATTTTTGGGAACGATTCTGGCACATGGATCAACCGGACCATATGGCTCCGCAGCGCGTACATGGCGGTGTCATCTAATCACAGTCATCATTTACCGCTGCAGATACAACAGAACGTAACATCGAAACAATTCGGACCTCAGCAGTCGCAGGATGACCGATGAATCTCTGATTGCCATAATTGAGAAATAATCGATGTCAGGTTAGATTACCTTAGAGGGTATTTTCTAACTTGGCATCGTTTTTTTGTGGGCCACTACTGTGACCAAGAATCCAACAGACTCTAACTTACAGGTTCAACTCGGCAGACTGACACTTCCCAATCCGATTCTGGTGGCATCAGGGACTTTTGGCTATGGTCGGGAAATGGAAAAGATCGTGGATCTTTCCCGCTTAGGTGGTATCGTACCTAAAACCATCACCACAGAAATGCGTGTGGGTAATTCTCCTAACCGCACGGTAGAAACCTCTTCAGGTTTATTAAATTCCATTGGTCTGGACAATGACGGGATTGATGCCTTCATCAACCACCACCTCCCGTATTTATCAGAACAGTCAGCACCGCTGATAGTTAGTATCGCGGGGTCGAGCACTGAGGATTATATTTCACTAGCTTCGCGGCTGGCAGAACAGGGGGGTATTGACGCACTCGAACTGAATATTTCCTGTCCCAACGTCGCCCATGGCGTCGATTTTGGAAGTAATCCTGCTATGTGCGAGCAAGTTGTAAGAGGCGTGCGAAACAGTTGTGACCTGCCGATACTGGCCAAACTTACACCGAACGTTACAAGTATCGTTGAAATTGCAGACGGAGCAACTCAGGGCGGGGCAGATGCCGTTTGCTTAACCAATACATTACTAGGAATGGCAATCGACTGGAAAAAGCGAAAACCAATTCTCGGAAATGACGTGGGGGGGCTCAGCGGGCCGGCAATTAAGCCTGTTGCACTTCGTTGTGTTTTCCAGGTTGCTGCTGCCGTCGATGTCCCGATCATTGGAATTGGTGGAATTGCCAATCTGGATGATGTGATGCAATTTCTAGTCGCCGGAGCCTCCGGCGTACAGATTGGGACTGCGAACTACTACGACCCAACTTTAACGATGAAACTTCTAGATCAAATACCTGACGCCCTGCGTGAGATCGGAGCAAGCTCCGTGACAGAGATCATCGGAACGGTCAAATCAAATAAAAGTCAGGATTAATAAGAAAAAGACAGAGGTGACTAAAAGAACCATGCGAGTACTTTCTGGGATCCAGCCAACCGGCCGCTTTCACTGGGGTAATTACTTCGGCGCAATACGCCAATACATTGACTTACAAAGCGCTGATCAGGCCTACTACTTCATTGCCAATCTACATGCATTAACAACCATCCGCGACAAGGATCTATTACAGGAACTAACCTATCAGGCGGCTTTGGATCTGCTGGCCCTTGGCCTGGATCCGAATCAGGCATCGCTGTTTGTACAGTCCGACATTCCGGAAATCTCCGAACTGACCTGGGTATTGATGACCGGCACACCAATGGGGCTGTTGGAACGTTGCCATGCTTACAAAGAAAAAAAAGGGCGGGGCATCAGCGCTGACGCGGGACTTTTTACTTACCCGGTACTAATGGCTGCTGACATCCTTGGCTACGACTCAAACGTTGTACCGGTTGGTCTGGATCAGGTACAACATATCGAAGTTGCCCGTGATATAGCCAAAAGTTTTAACCATCACTTTGGTGAGTGCTTTGTCCTTCCCGAAGCCAAACTGCTGGACTCCTCAGCCAAAGTCCCGGGAACCGACGGCGAGAAGATGTCCAAGAGCTACGAGAATACAATTGAAATTTTTGGTGATGAGAAAGTCATCAAGAAAAAGATAATGCGGATTGCAACCGATTCGCGACCAATGGAAGATCCTAAAGATCCGGAAGATGACCACCTTTATCAACTCTATAGCTTATTTGCTTCGGAAGAACAACGAGAAGAATTAGCAGGTATCTACCGTTCCGGCGGCTTTGGTTATGGTGACGTAAAAAAGAAAATTGCTGAAGCCGCTGGTGATTATTTCCGTGGTGTCTGGCAAAGACGAGCTGAAATGGAAAATGATGCGGGATATGTTCAGGATGTCTTAAATGCCGGGGCTGGTACGGCGCGGGCCAAATGCCGGGAAGTGCTGGACAGGGTACAAAAGGCAACGGGATTAGTAAGATGAATGTGATCGGTTTAGGCACTGACATTATTGAATGCCTGCGTATCGCCAAGATGATCGAAAAGCATGGCGAGCTTTTTTTAAATCGTGTCTATACCAGTACTGAAATAGCCTACTGCAGCAGCCGTAAGGCCGCCAACCAATCTTACGCCGGTCGCTGGGCTGTAAAAGAAGCCGTTCTCAAGGCTATGGGAACGGGCTGGTCGCGTGGTATCCGCTGGAAAGACATCGAAGTCATCATCGACCTGACCGGCAAACCCAGTGTCGCCATCCACGGGGTGGCTAAAGAAATCTGTGAAGAACTGGGAATCACTGATGTACTAATCAGTCTGTCACATTGTCGAAGTCATGCAACAGCAACTGCCATTGCTGTTGGCAATTCCATTGACTAGGTTTATTGAGATTCGGGTTACTTAGGAAGCATTTTCGCGAAGACGTTCGGGGCGATAACCGGCGTCTATAATTTCGCCATCCACGGTCTTGATGATCGGTGCCGGATTTTCTTCTTCATGACGAGCCAGAGCTGCTTCCCATTTAGCTCGTAATTCATCTTCCATTCCCTTCCAGGCTCCGCGCCCACGGCATTTGGGATAGCGTGAACAACCCAGCCATGGTCCCCGAGCACCATTTCTCAGGTAGAGGTTTGCATCGCACTTACTGCATTCAAGATCGGTTTCAAGTGGACCGACCTTAGGCAAAGTGACCGTGCCATTTTTGTCGAGGTTTACGATACCATCGCAATCAGGATATTTGGTACAACTGAGAAACGGGCCGAAACGACCTGTTCGCTTAAGCATCGGATCACTACATACGGGACAAGCAATATTGGTCTGCTCAGGATTGATTGGCCGTCCTTCAGAATCGATCGGTGCAGCGTATTTACATGCGTCGCGCATCCCGGCGGCGATTTCACCAATACGCTCCTGATGTTCCTTAACTTTTGACCAGGTAACCTTTTGTTCGCATTCAAAACAGGTCAGAAATGGACGTGACCGCGCTGTTTTACCCTTGTTTACGCCCATTTGCTTTGCTTCACAACCTGGACACGGGATATCAATCGGCTTGGGCTTAACGCGGAAGCCGACACAACTGAGGAAGCGCCCGTTACGACCAAACCGATATTCCAGACGCTTATCACACTCAGGACACCGATATTCTTCGGGAGCCAACTCTGTTTCCGCTTTGGCATGCGTCATCTTTTCAAACGCTGTGTCCAACTCGGACTTAAACTTGCCGTAGAAATTGTGCAGAAAAACAGTCCACTCACGAGAACCACTTTCAATGGCATCCAGTTCGGATTCCATCTCGCGGGTATAACTGACGTTCATGATCTGCTCAAATCCTTCAAGCAATTTATCAGTCACGACTTCACCAAGATCCGTAGCATGAAAACGATTCGTGATTTTCTCGACGTAATTACGATCCTGAATCACTTTGATAATCGAAGCATAGGTTGAAGGCCGGCCAATACCTTCTTCTTCCAGTTTTTTCACCAGCGAACCTTCATTGTATCGAGGCGGCGGGGAGGAGAACTTCTGAATCGGATCCACGTTAAAAGGGGCCGACACATCTCCTTCGGCAAGCTTCGGCAATGTCTGCTCATCGCTGGCTGTTGGCACTCCTGCAACACGATAGAACCCGTCAAACGCCAATACCCGTCCGGTCGCCTTCAATACCGCTCCGGACTCTTTATCACTGCGTTTGAAGGTAACGATTGTCGAATCCCATCTGGCATCGGACATCTGGCAAGATACAAAACGATTATAGATAAGCGTGTAAAGTTTTAGCTGGTCCGGATCTAATGCCTTGGCCACTTTGGCCGGAGTCCGCGAAACATCCGTGGGGCGAATGCATTCATGAGCCTCCTGAGCATTCTTATTTGTCGACCCAAAGAACTTAGGTTTCTCCGGTAAATAGGGCTGGCCGAATTCCTTCGAAATATAATCGCGTACTGAATTCAATGCTTCCGCGGCGATGTAAGTTGCGTCTGTACGCATATAGGTAATCAAACCCACGTGACCTTCGCCCGGGATTGCCAAGCCTTCATATAATCGCTGAGCCAAATTCATCGTACGACTGGCCGTAAAGCCTAAGGCATTCGAGGCCGACATCTGCATAGAACTGGTAATAAACGGCGCGTAGGGGCGACTGCTTGTCTGTTTGGTTTGAATAGAGTTGATCACGTAGCGTGCATCAGGATCCACATCTCCAACGACCGAACGTTCGATTAATGAGGGCCCCTTGCCGGAAGGGTTGGGTCTGGAATCGACGGAAACATTAATCAGCCCAACTGCCTGAGCCACGGCGGTAACCTGATCTGACAGGTCTTGCGGCAACTCTGCCGAGCATCCCAGACTGAACTTCTTACCATTAACTTCAATCAATTCTGTTTTTAAACTCGCATGTTCAGCCAACCACGCATTCTGTCGTTTAATTGTTGGGGTCTTACCCTTATCATCCAGGGTGGAAATAAACTCTGTCCACTGATTAATCAGGTCCGCAGCCTGTGCCGGGTCAAGAGCCAGCCGTACATTTACGTTCCAGGTTTCGTCGGGAACATGTTTTCGAATCTCACGTTCACGTTCGACGATTAATCGCACAGCCACACTTTGTACACGACCAGCGCTGAGACCGCCGGCGACTTTCTTCCACAATAAGGGAGAAACCTGATAACCTACAATTCGGTCAAGAATTCGCCGAGCCTGTTGGGCATTAACTTTGGCAACATCAATTTCACGTGGATTTTCGAATGCCTGTTGAATTGAATCGCGTGTGATAGCATTAAAGACAACTCGCTTGATCTTTTCCGGATCGACCTTCATCGCTTCGGCCAGCAGCCAGGCAATGGCTTCACCCTCGCGGTCTAGGTCGGTTGCTAACCAAACCCCTTCAGACTCTTTAGCCGCTTTTTTTAGCTTAGTAAGCGTTTTATTCTTCCCCTTAATGACTTCATAGCTCGGCTGAAAATCGTTTTCCAAATCGATACCCGGGACAGGTGCGGTAACACCTTTGGGGTTTCTTGCAGGCAGGTCCAAAACGTGACCGATACTCGCTTCCACTAAATAATCCGGTCCCAAAAACTTGGAAATCGTCTTCACCTTAGCGGGAGACTCGACAATGACTAGATGTTTGGTCATGGGGATAAAGTTATTAATAGAGGATTGATTTTTCGTTGTTCAGCCTACAGCTATGCAAAAACGCGGGCCTTTCATTAGATATCAGCAAAAAATTCTGCTGAGCATCAAAAGAGTAAAACCTGTCAACACTTCCGTTGCAATGCGTAACATCGTCATAAACGGCATTAACTGAACAAATATGTTGCTTACCTACTATCGGCGCGGCACTCTAAACAAGACTATATTACAAGTACTAACGGGTCACATTGGGGTTTATAATCCATGCAAATAGACCTAAAATTAATCGTTTAACGGTCCTTCAAAAAGACTGTGGTATGAAGAAACAATTTTAGTCGCAACCCCCATCAGGGCTAGATACTGAATTGCACTAAGTTTTCTCTTCTTAAACGAATCATTAAGACGTTATTTTTATCTGTCAAGCCAAAATAAGTATCTTTACGTCAGTGGAATCAACAGACTATGTCCAAAGCAAAACGCCCCAACCGTATCTACGGCCGTCAAAAAGACAAGCAAATTCAGGAACTCAAGCAACATCAGCAAGATAAACGCGATGCTCATATCGAGAAAATGAAAGAAAAGGGGCTTAAACCCGACAGTCGTAGTATCTTCGATTTCGTGGCTGACAATAAAAACATTTCATATTCAGTTCTGACCATCATCGCTGTTCTGGCGTTTGTGGTGGGACCGGCATACTATGCAGCAATCCAGGGCGGTCCCACGACCGGTACTATTGCCGGAGCCGGTAACGTGTTAGCCAGTTGGGATGGTGGCCAAATCACTCGTGGCGAATATAGCCGCATGAAGGAGGAAGGCCAACGCCTGCAATTTTTCTATTCTACGCTTGTTACTAATGCCGTAACTTATAAAACTAAGGATTTCATGCAGGGTAGTACGCCGGACTTCAATGCCTTTCAAGAAGCCCGAATGAAGGAGTTACAACTTGCTGACCCCTGGCAAATCGCTGCAGCCCCTAGTGATCCGGTTACCGTCAAATTCCTATCCTCAATTGCATACAAACACGGTATGGGAATCAAAAACGAAACAATCGTTACCCACATCGACAAATTTCTCTACAAAAATAATACAACTGAACAAATTCGCGCAGCAAAAGAATCAGCGTTTGGTAAACAGATCACCGTGCAAGAAATTGCTGAAAAGTTAGTTCCGTACATTGCAGCCCGAAAATTGCAACGTCTTGCCGATTCGGGAATCCCGCTAACTCCGAATATCTCGGATCGTGCCGTCACCCACAAAATGTTGACCGAGAAACACCAGTTTGAAATTCTCGAAATACCGGTCCTTACTGACGATGTACAAGAACCCACCAATACTGAACTCGCGAAACATCTAGAAGAACTAAGTGAATTATTCGTTGATGAAACGCGAATGAATCAAATTGGAGAACTTCAGGTAAACAACCAGAAGTTTCACCCGTTAGGTGTTCGTACACCTCGCAAATTTGGTTATCAATACGTTGCTTTTAATGAAGATGCCTATGACCGACTCGCTCAAGTCCAGCTCGAAGAAAGTGTTACTGAAGAGCAATTGCGCAACTACTACGAAACCAATATCGAACAATATATTGCTCCGGACGATGTACTCGACCAACTGGAAAAGGAAGCTGAAGAATCGTCGGATGGAGATGAAACAACTGACAACAAAAGTGAATCATCTGAAGGTGATGACAAAAATCCTGCTGCTGAAGGGGATCCAGCGGATGAACCGGCTGCAGAAAAACCGGCAGACGGAAACGAATGCTCAGCATTTTTGCAGGAAGAATCCGAGGAGGCTTCTGAAGACAGTTCTGTAGAAGCAGAAGAAGCGGTAGAAGAATCTCCTGCTGATGATCAAGAAAGTACTGATGAAGAAACTACCGCTAACAGTCTAGAGGGAAGTGATTCACCAGCAGAAGAAGCTGAAGATCTTTCCGGTCTCGACACGCCTATTCCACTTGAACCTAACGTCATCCCAGAACCTCCAAAAACCTATAAAACTTATGAAGAGGTTGTTGACGAAGTTCGAGATGCATATATTCGAACCTCGAAATTTGAAAAGAAAAAACAACTGCTGGATGCCGATAAACAGAAACTGACCGACGCCATGAATACCTTCGGTGATGGTGATAGTGGAAACGGACAGGCACGGTCCATCAGACTCGCTGATGCCGTCGACAAAGATCAACAAGATCCTGCGAAACAGATCAAAGCTGATGCTGAAGTGGAATTAAACCAAGTCATGGCGGAAATCAACAAAGCCGCAGAGGGTGTTATGACTGAGGTTGCTGATACTGCTGACGGCGAAGATTCTGCTGTGGGCCAACAGCTTGTACTTGTAGTAAGCGGTAATACAAATCACTCCCTATCCGATGACAAAACAGCGTCTGTAATTTCTGCAGCCTATGGCCAGGCTATTTCCGGACGTAATCCGGATGCGGCAGATTTCGGTTTACCCTGGGATGACTCAACTCCCTCATGGGTAAAGATGGTGCGTGTTGCTTATCAAGCCCATGGAGGCTCTGGAAGCACGACCGATACCGATCTATTTTTGGATAGTGACTTTCTAATTCCTCATGAGACCGATTCTTTCCAGAACACGACTTATATTTTCTGGCAAATCGAACAAACCAAAGAAACGCCATTTGATGCCGGACTGGAAAACGAAGAGCTGAAAAATAACGTCATTAACAGCTGGAAAACAATGACTGCCCTGACAAATGCACAAGAAGAAGCAAAATCAAAAGCCGAATCCTACACACCCGGCGAAGAGCAGCCTCTCAAGTCCGTCATCCAGGACATCACTGAAGGTTCCTCTATATACACTACCTTCCCGACAAGTATGTTCCGACTCTCTCAGTTCAACCTGCAGCAAGGCGGTGTTGAATTAGGTACGCTGCAAAAGTCCGAAGTTGTCACAGAAATGGTCAATGCGCCTCAACAACCTTCGGCCGAACCGGAGAGTGGCGAACCACAGGATGGGACTGAGGAAACAGAGACTCCCATGCAGATTGAAAGGAAAGAGCTACGTCCAACTGTCACTATATCTGACATCAGCGATTCTAATAAAATTACGATGTTCTCGGAGATGAAAGTAAACACGGTAGCTTCGTTTCTCGCTCCAACAGGACGCAAAATTTATATTGTTCGCAAGATCGACTACAGACCATCAAGTGGCGATCCTGCTCTTCCCATGGACTTTTTTGCACCCACTGAGTTTGAACAGCTAGTACGATATTTGGCTGATGGCCGCGTTCCTTCGATGGGAGGTATGGGCGGTATCACGATCGGGCCGACTGCTCTGGCCACAGATAATATGTATCGCTCTCAACAGGGTGGCGGAACAGTGACACAGTTGTCAGGCGGATTTATTGCACTCCTGCAAAAACAATATAACTACGTCAGATCCCAGCAAACCGCTAACTAGTCGGTTGAGAATATCCAAGTTATGAACAGCAAGCGAATTTTAATATTGGTTGGCGATTTCGTGGAAGACTACGAAGCGATGGTGCCATTTCAGATG
Source organism: Planctomycetaceae bacterium (assembly GCA_002709045.1). Lineage (GTDB taxonomy): Bacteria > Planctomycetota > Planctomycetia > Pirellulales > Pirellulaceae > UBA721. Next base: position 57,591 of record PAPJ01000041.1, read on the forward strand.
CTGCTAATGGTTGGCCATCATGTCGACACTTGCTGTCCGGATAAAAATGCGGGGGATACTGTAAAAACCGCCATTCATGACTTCGAAGGTGACCAAACCTACTCAGAAAAGGTGGGGCACAACTTTGCCATTACTGTCGACTTTGACGATGCGATAAATGGCGAATACGATGCTTTGGTGATTCCCGGTGGACGAGCCCCCGAATACCTACGACTCGACCAGCGCGTGCTGGACCTCGTTCGTAGCTATAACAATGCCGGCAAACCCATTGCTGCCATTTGTCATGGCCCTCAAATTCTGGCAGCCGCCGGTATTCTTAGCGATCGCAGCGTTAGCTGTTATCCTGCCGTTTCACCGGAAGTAAAACTCAGTGGTGGCACCTATGTCGAGACAGCCGAGACGTTCGACAATGCACATATCGATGGTAACCTAATCACGGCTCCAGCCTGGCCAGCCCATCCGGCGTGGATTGCCAGCCTGCTTAAAGTACTCGAGCAAGCAGACACTTCAGAATAAGAGCTTCACGAGTACCACCGCTTATCGAAAGTGATTTCATGGGCAATCCCATCATCCTTACTCTCATTCTGGGAATTATCCTGCTGGTAATTACTTTCTATATTATCGCAAACAAAAGCTCCGGAAAAACTTACCCGGCAGATCCAGCTGCCTGGCTTCAGCCACCAGCTCCTGCCGAACCGGAATTACCGCCTGCTGCAACCACACTGCCTGATTACAGGCAACAGCTCAGCGAATTCGAACAAACTCGTGAACTTCTTGAACAATCCTTCTTTCACGTGTGCAGTGAATCCGGCCGGCCCCGTGGCCTTCGCTGGAAGAACTGTGATTTCGAAGATGAAATACTTTTTGTGGTAGAGAACCATTCCCTGAATCTGCATGCTTTGGTGCCTGTCATCATTAGCTTTGAAGCTATCGAAGGTGGTCCTATGGAGGACATGGATGCCGTTGGCAACCTGCGGGTGGGATCAGCGCTATTCGTTCACACGGGCGAGAACTGGGCAACACGGGGAGACGTGATTTATAATCTTTCGCCGAGTGAAACGTATCAGCATTACCATCAAAATTACACACCATTTGATCCGGCATCTTTAACCGTTAGGCCGCCATCGGATGCTGACAACGAAACACTCTTAGAATAGAAAGCAGGTTCATGGCAATTCTTGGTGCGCATATATCGATGGCAGGAGGCTATTACAAAGCCATAGCCCGTGGTGTGCAGGAAACCTGCGAGTGCGTTCAGCTTTTTACGAAAAATAATAATCAGTGGAAAGCCAAGCTAATCACCAATGACGATGTCGCCCTTTTTCGTGAACAGATAGAGACGCACGATATTGTTCACACATTATCTCATGCTTCCTATCTCATCAACATGGGTTCTCCCAAGGACGAATTATGGAAGAAGTCTGTCGATGCATTCATTATTGAATTACAACGTGCAGATCAATTAGGCATTCCCTATGTTGTCGTTCATCCGGGATCCTTTACCACCAGCACCGAGGCGGAGGGCATTAGCCGTATCGCTGAGGCACTTAATGAGGTGCACCGCCAAACCAAAGGAATCGCCTGTCAGTGTCTTCTGGAAACGACCGCCGGTCAGGGCACCAATCTCGGATGGAAGTTTGAACAACTTGCAGAAATTCTTGAGCAGTGCCGGAATCCTGATCTGATTGGTATCTGTGCCGACACGTGTCACATGTTTGCTGCCGGATATAATCTATGTAAAGAAACCGCTTACCACGCCACGTGGAAAGAATTTGATAAACTTATCGGTCTCAACAAAATGAAGGCCTTTCATCTCAATGATAGTAAAAAAGAATTTGCAAGTCGCAAAGACCGACACGAACACATCGGCCGAGGTCACATGGGGATCGCTCCTTTTCGATTCCTTGTAAATGATCCTCGTTTTGCCGGAATTCCCATGTATTTAGAAACGGCTAAAGGCGACGCCGAAGATGAACATAAAGGGATGAGTTGGGATGCGGCTAATCTCAAAGTACTGCGCGGACTCATCGAGCAATAATTTATTGCTTCACGACCACGTTCTGATTTCTATAATTTGAATAGCTACACTAACACCGTTTTTACAAACGCCTCAGCGGGGTGCAATATGCCGAGTTCAGCCAAAGTCGCTACGTTCTTCAGTCAAACTGAAGCTCTAATAGCCGCGGAATATCTAAGAGGTAACGGAATCGTTGCCACGGTGATGGGCGATGATGCCGGCGGAGCATTCTCCGGTCTCACCTTAAGTAAAGGATTTGAGATATACGTACCACAAGCAGACGAAGCCATCGCCATTGAATTACTGGAAAATCCCCCGGCCGATCAGGGACAAACTTCCAATGACGAGACTGTTGACCCTGACACTTCTGACAACTCGGAAATCAATCAAGACGAATACTAATCTCGTCCGCTTCTTCGTGATTGAAGCGATGTTCGGCAGACTTTCCATCGGACTTTGTGACCGCGATCACCCATGTACGCGAATCATCTTCCCGCACCCCAACAGTGACTCTGTCACCAACAGAGACCGGATCCACAATTAACTTTCCGACTCTTACCACTTCACCAGTGTGTCCTTCACGCAGAATAGCCAGAGTCATGATCTCACCGGAAACAAGATGCTCAAAGTCTTCAGGTATTTCCGACCCATGAGGATCCGTTAAAGGATGCCCCAGCTTATCATCGAGATAGTCCACCGCGTCTTCGTCATGTAAGTGTTCCAACACATGCGCTCTCTGATGCAGTTCCTCTTCTGCAACTCCCAGGTGCTGCAGATAAGTTTCCCACAGACGGTGCGCTCGCAATAACCGACGTGCCTGTTTACGACCTTCCTGAGTAAACGAAACTATGCCCTGTTCGAAGCAAAGCCATTCTTTCTTGACCATGGAATTAACTGCTTTGCGAATAGCATCTGCTTTATATTGAGTGTGGGTCACCAAATCGTCGATACCACAACGCTCCTGCTGGGCCCGCAGAATAACGCCCAGGATATCTTCTACTACTTGCTGGGGAATTGCCCTGAAGCGTCGCTGAACATCCGCCAGCAGACCGTAACGCGGTGCGACCAAAAACACTAACAGGAATTGAGCCGTGAGTACGACCACGATCATCGCGCCGGGTGCGACATTATAATTCTCCGAAAGAATGTATCCCACGAGAAACCCCGTCCAGCCAAACACGACCGATACCCAGAGCATATTCTTTAGCCGGTCACACAGCAGGTAGGCCGTCGCACCAGGTGCGATGAGCAATCCAACTACCTGGATAACTCCCACTACCTGCACCCCTGTAACGACCACCATCGCGGTACAGGTTGTAAGCATGTAGTCGAGCAGAATGACATTCATTCCCAGAGAAGCCGCCATCACTCTGTCGAATGTAACCAATTGCAGACTTCGAAACATTAAGACAATGAACGACAGGACGACTACCGTTACGATTGCCATCATCCATAAGTCCTGATCGCTGACACCCAGTAACTGCCCAACAATAAAATGCAACAGGTCAATATGAACGTACTGGCTAAAGAGCGAAACTAACACTCCACCAAAAGCGAAGATACCGGTATACATAATACCGATCACGGCATCCTCTTTAACGCGGGAGAAGCGGGATACGAATCCTATCATCGCGACCGTGATAATTCCCGAGATGATTGAACCGATCAACATTGCCGGTGCGTGGGCTTCTTTACCGAAGACAAGTTTCATAAACAGATAACCGACGACCACACCGGCCAGCATCGAGTGTGCCAGCGCATCTGCCAGGAATGATGTACGCTTAAGCACAATAAAGCAGCCGATCGCGCTACAAACTGTCGTTACCAGCAAACCTGTAATCAAAGCTTTAAACAAGTGAGGACTTACAAAGTAGACGTCCACGAGCCAGTCGTACATTATTGACCAACCTCTCTGGAACGACCGCTCTGCAGGTTGGCAAAGATTCGTAAAGTACCTTCATAGACTTCACTTAACAATTCGGGGTGCAATACGTGTTCTGGAGGTCCATAAGCGAACAGACGCTGCTTGAGAAGCACCAGCGAATCAAAGTATTCCGATGCCGTTGCCAAATCGTGATGAACGACCACCAGCGTACGTCCTGTTTCACGCGTCGATTCGAGAACATCGAGAATCGCCTTTTCCGTCGCTGCATCCACTCCGGCAAAGGGCTCATCGAGTAAGAGGATATCTCCGCCCTGAGCTATAGCTCGCGCCATAAAGACGCGTTGCTGCTGGCCGCCGGACAACTGACCAATCTGTCGATTTCGAAAGTCCCCCATGCGAACCTGTTCCAAAGCATGATCTGCAATATCGCGATCTTCAGCCGAAAGTTCTTTCCACCAGGACTGCTTTCCATAACGCCCCATCAAAGCTACTTCCCGAACGGTAATCGGGAAGTCCCAGTCGACACTACCGCGCTGAGGTACATAGGCCACCCGACCTTTCGCTTTCTCCGCATCTTCACCAAACAGTAGGACATCCCCAAAATCGGGTTTGACAAAACCAAGCAGTGATTTAATCAGGGTTGATTTACCAGAACCATTAGGACCGATAATTCCGATCAACTGTCCCGCGTCGATCGCCAATGACACGTCCAGCAATGCGGGTACCGGACCGTAGCTGACGGTCAGATTCTTTACTTCGATGGCTGGTAAACTCTGGTTCATCGCTTCCGGCTTATGTAAGTTCAGTGATCATGATCATGGTCGCTGTCAGGATTGCTGGCAGGCATGTCATTGGCGGGTAAATCAATCACAATACTGCTGCTAATGCTCTCACCAGGCTCCGACCATACGGTCTTTTCGATCAGTACCGTATCACCATCAAAAACACGTACTCGAATCGCTTTGGCCCCGAACTGAGCACCGGAGTCAGACTCGCCGAATTCATTACGTTCTATCGGAAGCCCAAACTCATCCGTCAAAGAATCAGTCGTCTGAACACCCGCTTCGGCAAACTCATCCTCTTTTGCGAATCCTGCATCCTGCTGACTATCAGCAGTACCTACCTGAATGAATAACTCATTCAATCCAACGATTAAGCCTTCCACCGGGTGAATTCTTAACGGGATTCCAGCAGGTAGCGAATCAGTTTGCTCCAGCAAATCCCTTCCGTCCAGACGGATTAGTATCGCTGTTGGATCAAACGCATCGCCTTTAGCCTCAAACGACAATGTGACCTCTATCGCATAGTCACCTGTCGCTGCCGTGGTCACGAATTCCGTAACGTCACCTTTGGGTAAAGTATTGACAAACAACTGATAACCACCCACTAAAACACAAACGGAAACGCTTATGAGCAAAGCAAGTATCGGTCGTACCGGTAAGTTACCAGTGTTTGATTTAGATTCCACGGTAAATATCGTTTAAGGACTAGCTCTTATTTCAGGCCGCCGACAATCTTGATCACGTTTTCACGCATCATGCCAAAATATTTCTCAGCGACTGAGCCGACAGGCCCCATTGAGTCAGCATAGAGTGCACCGGCAACAGTCACACCCGCGTCTCTGGCAATCTGCCTTACAACTTCCGGGTTTACCGATGTTTCCACAAAAATAGCTTTGACTTTATAGCTTCTAATGGATTCCACCACTTCAGCCCGACGCTGAGGCGTAATTCCAGCTCCAATTTCATCACCGGTACTCCAACCAGCCGGAGCAGCACTTTCAAAACCATAAGCTGTCGCGAAGTACTGGAATGCATCATGATGACTTATTAGCACCCTCTTGGCACGAGGGATCTTGTTCACTTCCCGCTGAATCCACGAATGCAGACTACGCAGTTGAGTCACGTAATAATCTGCACGCGCGTCATACTCACCTGCGTGTTGCGGATCGATCTTCTTCAGACCTTCCGTGATATTCCGGACATAAATCGCTGCATTGATGGGGCTTAACCAGGCGTGCGGATCTTCAACGATAGTTCCATCTTCGTCGAAATCTAACGGTTTAACTCCAGTGACACAGGTCACTAATGGTTTATTTGCATCTTTAGCCAGATTGAGCATCCAGTCATGCCCTTCGAGGTGCCAACCATTCTGAATGCAAATATCAGCCTGGGCAACCATCCGACTGTCACCAGGCTTTATTTCATAGGTGTGGGGATCCTGCCCAGGTGCCAATACGCAATCCACTTGCCATCGATCACCTCCGATTTCCCGAGTGAAATCGGCGACCTGTGTAGTACTACATATAGCGCGAAACTTTTTTTCTTCATCTTGCTGTCCAAAAACCGGAGCAGCAATTGTCAGCATTGCAGTCAGGCTTAACAGTAATTTTCGTCGAGTCATTTTGAACTAAATCTTTCTGGAGAATATTATTTCAATTCGTTTAAAATAAAAAAAAACAGTATTTTTGACCAGTCAAAAGATACTGTCTGTAGTCTAATCTGGTTGGTTTAGAACTGTCAACTCGCTGACTATTAATACTCCTTAGATCATCCTCTGAAGCTAATCAGGATTTTCTGACTAATATCGAAAGATCAAACCAGTACCTGCAAAATAGTCATCAGATTGCTCATTCAGCCCAAAACCCGCTCTAAAGTCTAACTGCAGGTTGTTATGGAGCAAAAAGGTAAAACCACCGTCCATATAGTGCTCGACAGGTGCTGAATCAGCCCCGTCAGGAATCATGCAGAACCATTCATAATAACCACCGACTTTTTCTGACAGGCTTTTACCAATCGCCAACGACTGTGAAAATTCAGAATACGGACGCGCTGTTTGGGCATCCATAGCCCGGTTCCATTGAGTCTGGCCGGCAAGCGACCAGTCATTATCCAATGCCCAGGAGTAGATATAGTTAAAACCAGGTAACGCCTCACCGGCACTGAATACATCATCGCCAGAAGCAACAGTCGTCTGGAGGACCAGAGCCGTCTCCGGCAAGACCCCATCCTGAGGTGTTAGCGCGATTTTAAATCCTAAATATAGGTCTTCGCCGCCAGCGGATGACGTTATCGTTTCCGTAGTTTGGGTACGTTCCAGGACATCACCAAAGTTATAGGCGATTCGAAATTCCAACCATTCGGCATACATGCCGACACGCCAGAGCATTTCCGGATAAGAATGACTAATTGATTGCGTAATCCCATCATTATCAAAGGTATACGTATAACCCATTTCAACCTGCTTTACACCTAATCCAACCGTTGTGGATGATTCCGTAAAGTCCGGTCGGTCACCGATTAATGGTTCGTCCATCGATGCCGGGCCGCCGACTGCATCGCTTCCATTCCAGTTAAACAAAGTACCACGGTCTTTTAATTCCTGACCTGATAGTGTGCCTGTCGTTCCAATGAACAGTGTCAAACACAATAACATCTTCGCAAATTTAATCGTCACTAGCTCTTCCCCTTTTGGGTTCTAAACAATACCCAACATCACAATTCGCGTTAAAATAAAGGCACGTGTATCTAACTTCGGCATGGTTTTTGATTGATCGAAAACCAATCAACTGAAGGTTGATTGGTTTTAAGCTATTTATTTACCGAATCTACCGAATTTACAGCACGATCGTTACAATCGTTATATTCCCCGATCCCCCGAATAATTCGGGAGAATTCCATGTCACTCACTTATTTCAAGCGATATCAAATGGAGTTAGATCTCCAACAGTTCGATATTCCGACACCGGAATTACCGACGGGCTACCGTTTTGTGGCATGGACAGATTCTGATTTAGATAAACATGCAAGCATTAAACATGAAAGTTTCTGCAATGAGATTGATGCTAACGTGTTCAGTTGTTTTCGAGAATTCGAAGGATGCCAGCTTCTTTTACGCGAAATAACATCTCGGAGCAATTTCCTGCCCGACGCCACCTGGATGCTTGAATATAAGTCTCCCGACAGCGAGTATCCTGTGAGTGTCGGTACAATACAGGCCTTAGTAGACGTGCAGCAACGTGGAGCTATCCAAAACATTGGGATCCATCCTCAACATCGGGATAAAGGCCTAGGCAGCTCACTGCTTTTTAAGTGTCTCACTTTTATTAAAGCACGAGGCATACAACGTGTCATGCTAGAGGTGACGTCTCAAAACGTGGGGGCTCTACGGTTGTACGAACGACTCGGTTTCCGCATTATTAAAACTGTATATAAACCCGCACCGATCACCACTTACTGATTTATTTGTGGCCGACTCAATTCAAACATACCGACTTTCCAACGGACTCACCCTGCTGATGCAGCAGATGCCCTGGCTGGAGTCTGCTGCCTTAAGTATTTTGGTGCCGGCAGGAAGCCAGCGAGATCCGATTGGGCTCCCGGGACTCGCCAGCTTTACAGCCGAAATGGTTCAGCGTGGCTGTGGCCCCTTCAATAGTCGCGAATATCTAGACCAACTCGATCGTCTGGGCGCTGCCCGCTCGGCTTCTGTCACAAATTCCCATACCCGCTTTAGCGCTGCCATCCCAGCTAACCGAATCAACGATACACTGACACTTTATCGGGAACTCATCCAAACACCACACCTGCCTGAAAAACAACTTGAGGACAGTCGTCTGGTTGCCATGCAGGAACTACTAGCGATGGAAGACGATCTGGCACAGAAACTGTTACGAGAGCTTCGTAAGCGACTGTATCCGGATCCTTACGGCCGCAGTACAACCGGGACGCTCGAGTCCGTTCAAGCGATCAGCCATCAGGATATAACCTCCCATGTCACCAATTTCTACGTTCCGGAAAATGCCATTATCAGCGTTGCCGGAAAAATTGAGTTTGACAACGTGATCCGAACCGTGGAACAGCTCTTCGGTAGCTGGCAGGGACGAATTCAAACGGAGATCTCCGAAACACCACCTCTGGAAGGCCACCATCATATCCAGCATGACTCAAGCCAGACTCAGATTGGTATCGTCTACCCGAGCGTCGCCTACTGCCACCCGGACTATTTTCTGGCACGCAGTGCCGTTGGCGTCCTCAGCGACGGCATGAGTTCGCGTCTGTTTACGGAGGTCCGCGAAAAACGTGGATTGTGTTATACCGTGTATGCAATGTGCCACACCATCAAAGAACATGGTTGCGTTTTGGCCTATGCCGGAACCACCACGGAGCGAGCTCAGGAAACACTCGATGTAATGCTTGCCGAAATCAAACGACTCGCTGACGGTGTCTTTGATGACGAACTGCAACGTCTTAAGGCTCGAATTAAGACCGGCTTGATTATGCAGCAGGAAAGCAGCAGCTCACGCAGTATATCCATGGCTTCTGATTGGCATCTTCTCGGACGCGTAAGAAGCCTTACCGAACTTTCTGAATTACTTGATCAGGTCAACACAAAAGCGATCAATGAATACCTGAAGGCCAACCCGCCCCAGCAATTCAAGGTGGTTACATTAGGCCAGCAGGCACTTGACACCTCCGGGGTGGAAAGAGGTAGTCATGAGTGAAGTACGATTTCGCCACCACACGCTCCGCAACGGCCTGCAAATCGTAGCCGAATGCAATCCCAATGCCTACAGTACCGGTCTGGCATACTTCGTAAAAACCGGTTCTCGAGATGAAACGGAGGAAATATCCGGGGTCAGTCATTTTCTTGAACACATGGTTTTCAAAGGCACCCCAACACGTACTGCGGAACAGGTAAATCAACAACTCGATGAAATCGGCTCGCAAAGCAATGCCTTTACTTCGGAAGAGCAAACCGTTTATTACTGTGCTGTCCTCCCGGAATTCCAGCTGCCAGCCCTTGAGCTTCTCAGTGACATCCTGCGTCCTCTTTTACGACAGGATGACTTTGATACTGAAAAGCAGGTGATCCTGGAAGAGATCGCTAAATATGACGATCAGCCTCCCTTCGGTGCTCATGAAAAAGCATTAGCCTATCATTTTCAGCAGCATCCACTGGGGAGATCTGTCTTGGGGACCCGGGAGACGGTGGGGCAACTCAGGCGTGACCAGATGCTGAATTACTTCAACCTGCGTTATAGTGCCGGCAATATTGTTTTGGCAATGGCCGGCAATGTCGATTTTGATGCGGTAATTACACAGCTCGAAAAACAAATCGGCCATTGGGAAAACTACGATACGCAACGGGATACACCTCGAGCCCAACCCAATTCCGGTTTTCATTCGCTCGAAAAGCCGAGTGCTCATCAACAGTATATTATCCAAATAAGTAACGGACCGGCTGCAGAAGACGACAATCGCTATGCAAGTAGACTGCTGGCGTTGATTTTTGGTGATGAGAACAATAGTCGACTGTTTTGGGAGATGATCGATACAGGTAAGGCTGAGTATGCTGTGGTTGAACCTTCTGAATATCAGGGAACGGGTATCTTCCTTTCCTATCTCTGTTGCCAACCTGATAGTGTTCAGGAAATTCTGGAACTCTATCAAACTCTGGCCCGCGACATACAGGAGCACGGGGTTACGCAACAGGAATTGGAATTAGCCAAAAGTAAAGTTTGTTCTCACATTGTGCTGCGAGCCGAGCGTGCAGCCAGCCGGATGTTTGGAATTGGAAACAATTGGGTGCAACGTGGCGAATATACCTCGATCCAAGAGTCTATTAAACGATTCCAAAGTGTGACCCCTGCTGACCTTGCAGAAGTTTTGGAGAAATATCCGTTAACTCAGTGCACTTCGGTTGCCATCGGGCCGACAAAAATAGAACATATGTAAATACGAAACAGATCGTGTACTTTCTCAATTAACAGGAAAAGAACGAAAAATGGAAAGATCACTAGTCTTATTAAAACCAGACTGTGTACAACGTCGCCTGATGGGCGAAATTGTTAGCCGCTTTGAAAATAAAGGCCTTAACATCATCGGTATGAAAATGCTGCTGGTCACGCCTGAGATGGCGAAACAGCATTATGCAGAACATGTGGAAAAGCCTTTCTATCCGGGACTGGAGGCATTCATCACCGGTGGACCTATTGTGGCTATGTGCATCGAAGGGATCGATGTCATTCAGGTTGTTCGTGACATGCTTGGTGCAACCAACGGTCGTAATGCTGATCCGGGAACCGTGCGCGGTGACTACAGTGCCAGTCGGCAGATGAATCTGGTGCACGCATCCGACGGTCCTGAATCCGCCCAGCGTGAACTCAATCTATACTTCGACCCGTCAGAACTGTGCCCACACGAACCGACTTTGACTCCCTGGCTCAAAGCTGCCGACGAATAAGTTTTCCTGACCATATAAAAAAAGCTCTTCAACGGTAACGCTGAAGAGCTTTTTCTTTTGCAAAGTCGGGATGAGAGGATTTGAACCTCCGACCTTTTGACCCCCAGTCAAACGCGCTAACCAGGCTGCGCTACATCCCGCCGCTTACTCTCACTATTCTAAATACCTGCTGACAATCTGCAACTACGCCTCTTGCAGGATTCACAACAACTCACTGCAGACTAGAAAGACCTTTTAAAAAGAGTTATTATCTAGTTCACCAAGGAGGGAATCATTGTGAATAATTTTGCGGACCGTCTCGTATCGGCCATCCAACGCTGTAAAACACCAACGCTTGTAGGAATTGACCCACGACTCAGTAACCTTCCTCAGCCACTACAGCCTCAAACCAGTACACCATCACCAACAGAAATAGCCGACGCTTATTTGGCTTTTGGCAAGGGCATTGTCGACGTTGTTGCTCCACTAGTACCGGCGGTAAAACCACAGGCGGCATTCTTTGAACAACTCGGGCCCTGTGGTATGAATGCTTTGGGTAAAATTATCCAATACGCCCGTGGTAAAGGCTTGATAGTAATCACCGATGGTAAACGCAATGACATTGGTAGTACTGCAACCGCGTATGCTCATGGTTTTCTGGGACCGGAGGGCAGCACGCAATTCATTTCTGACTGTCTAACGGTCAGTCCTTACCTCGGTGAAGACAGTCTGGAACCATTCGTTGATGTCGCTAATGAAAATGGAAACGGGATCTTCGTGCTCGTGAAAACATCAAACCCCGGCGGAGGCCGTTTTCAGGATCTGATTGCTGACGGCAAGCCTGTCTACCATCACGTTGCAGATCTGGTAAACGAGCTGGCAAGTAACACTCGCGGAAATAGCAGCCATCCTTACGGAGCTGTCGGTGCTGTGGTCGGGGCAACGTATCCCGAGCAATTAGCCGCATTGCGTGAAGCAATGCCGAACACTTTCTTTCTGGTGCCCGGTTTTGGAGCTCAGGGAGGTGGTGCCGCTGATACCGCCGGTGGATTTGATGAAAACGGACTAGGAGCCATCATTAACAGCTCACGAGGTATTATCTTTGCCCATGCTCGTGAACCTTACGCGGACAGGTTTGGTGACCAGCGATGGCAACAGGCGGTGGAAGCGGCCACGCTGGATATGATCGCTGCACTGGCTGCGGACACACCTGCAGGAAATCTCTAACTCTATCGCCATGCAATCGCCACCCCTTAAGACTCGACGAGGTTATCTGGCTCTTGTCTGTATCTCAGTACTCATTAGTATTATCGCGCTGGTTGTGGATCGACAGGCCATTCTTGAGTGGCTGGCTCAACAACAATCCGATGCCGTCGACTATACCAAGGCTCATCTGAGTCGAGCCATTGCAATTGCATTTGTTGTGTATGTGGTGGTAACAGCCTCAGGCTTTCCCGGCTCGACAGCTCTCTCAATTGTCTCAGCAACAATCCTGCCGTATTGGGCCAGTGTGATTACCGTCAGCTTTGCTTCCACTTTGGGAGCAACCTGTGCGATGCTGATGAGTCGGTACCTGTTTCGGGACATGGTCAAAAGCTGGTTCGGCAATAAATACGACACTTTTGAGGCGGCCTGGGAACGTGATGGAATTTGGTATCTCTACAGTATGCGAATGGCACCATATGTCCCTTTCTTTTCCATTAATCTGCTGATGGGATTAACAAAGATAAAAATTAAAGACTACTGGGTAGCAAGCCAGGTCGGAATGCTACCCGGTACCCTGGTCAATCTTTATCTAGGTAGTAAACTGCCCCCCTTAAGTGAACTGTTGGAAACCGGAATCCCCGCATTATTTGATGCCGCACTGATCATCAGCTTTACCTTACTTGCCTTGGTTCCCATCATCATTCGATTTCTAATCAAACGACGGATCTCCAACATTGACAGTGCCAAATAATAACTGTGAGTTATAATTGAGAAAGATAAATCTTGTTTCCTCTAAAACTGGGGCTGAACTTGCCTGATTGGACAACTTCTTCGCTTAAATTCATATTTATCTGGCTATCTCTCCTGCAGACAAGCCAGATTTTCGCTGCGAATAAGAAACCTTCTGAACAGCCTAATATCGTCATGGTCTTCATTGATGACATGGGGTGGGGGGATCTGGGATGCTACGGTAATCCTGATATCAAGACTCCCAATATTGACAACTTAGCGGCAGGTGGAATTCGTTTTGAGCAATTTTACGTAGCTTCTCCTATTTGTAGTCCATCACGAGTTGCAGTAACAACCGGACAATTCCCTGCCCGGCATAAAATAAACTCCTATTTAAATTCACGCGCTCGCAATGCGGCCCGGGGAATGGCTAACTTTCTTGATCCTGACGTTCCGGCCATTGCCCGCACGTTTCAAAAAGCTGGCTATGCTACCGCACATTTCGGTAAGTGGCATATGGGAGGTGGACGAGACGTCGACGACGCGCCGCTGCCTCAGGCTTACGGTTTCAGTGAATCTCTGGTTTCCTTTGAAGGCCTGGGGGATCGGATTCTACAAGCCAAAAACCATGGACTTTCTTCCCAAAGTGCCAAACTCGGGCATGGAAAAATAACATATGTTGAAAAACACAAGAACACCGAGACCTACGTAAACCGCAGTATCAATTTCATCGAGCGAAACCAGGAGAAACCTTTTTACGTACATCTGTGGCTCAATGACGTACATGATCCCTTCCGTCCAACTCAGTTACAACTCGATAAGTTCAAACAATTTAGTAAGAATAAATATCTTCAGCAATACTATGCCGTCATGCACGAAATGGATTGTCAACTGGGACGATTGTTTGACAGAATTCGCACCTTAAATTGTCACAAAAACACCATCATCGTCGTCTGTGCAGACAATGGCCCAACTGCCTGGCCTCGTTATAAACGCGAGGGCTTCGATGCACCGGGCTGGACCGGAGGACTTCGCGGACGTAAATGGAGTCTCTACGAAGGTGGAATTCGCGAACCCCTGATTGTCAGTTGGCCAGGTACGATCAGGCCGGGCCAAGTCGACAGAACGTCCCTGATTAATGCTGTCGATTTCTTTCCAACATTCTGCAGTTTAGCCGGCATCTCCCCGCCCGAAGTTGACTGGGACGGAATCAATTTCAAACAAGCACTGCTTAAAAACCCCATTGTTCGCAAGATCCCCATGTACTGGGAATACGGACGCAATGCATCGTATCTGAGACCTGCTGAAGAACAGGACCGAAGTCCGGTACTGGCAGTACGACAGGATCAATGGAAACTCTTAATGAATGCAGATGGATCGGATATACAGCTCTACAATCTTGTTCTGGAAAATGACGAAAAAAACAACCTCGCCCAAAAGTACCCGGAGGTCACACGTTCGTTATCACGTCAGTTAATACAGTGGAAAGACAGTCTGCCTAATTATCCGGAAGCAGGAAACTAATGCCTGCTACCTTTAAATCACTCGGTCTTTCTCCACCCCTGCTAAAAGCCATTCAAACCAGAGGATACGAAACGCCCACCCCTATTCAGACGGACGTCATTCCGCTCGTCCTACAAGGAAAGGACGTTCTGGGATGTGCCCAAACCGGAACCGGTAAAACGGCAGCCTTTGCATTGCCAGCTATCGAACAAATACTTGCAGATTCTTCCAGCCGATCCCATTCACTCAAAGTACTCGTGCTTTCGCCAACCCGGGAACTGGCAATCCAGATTAACGAATGCTTTGACGCTTATTCCCGCCACTGTAATGTGCGACAGACAGTTATTCACGGGGGTGTCGGAGCTAATCCACAGATCCAACGAATCCGTAAAGGGATGGATGTCGTTGTTGCGACACCGGGCAGGCTGCTGGATCTTCACAGTCAGGGGCACCTTAATCTCGATAGCATACAGTTGTTGGTGATCGATGAAGCAGACATGATGCTGGACATGGGATTTATACAAGACGTCTCTAAAATTGTGGCCTTTGCGGATAATCGCCGACAAACACTTTTATTCTCTGCGACACTCCCCAGTGAAATCCAATCTATCGCCGCTGACTGGCTTAACTCGCCGACCACAGTAAATGTAGTACCAGACGCTATTCCAATCCATCTGATCAAACAGTCCGTCTTCTTCGTTGAAAACATTAACAAAGATCTACTATTAATCCAGTATCTGTTTGCCACTCCCCGAGCACGTACCCTTGTCTTTGTGCGCACCAAGCAGGATGCTGAACGGGTTGCCCGGAATATCAATCGGGCCAAACTCGAAGCACTACCACTACACGGTAATAAAAGTCAGGGAAGAAGGCGCAAAGCGATCGAAGCATTTAAGTCTGAAGAGGCTCCGATTCTGGTTGCCACCGATGTTGCAGCACGCGGGCTCGATATTGATAACATTTCACATGTTATCAATTACGCTCTTCCTGAATATCCGGAAATCTATATTCACCGGGTCGGTCGTACGGGACGAGCCGGCTGCAAAGGCGAAGCAATCTCACTGTGTGCTTCTCATGAACGTTATTATCTTGAAAATATTGAGCAACTGGCTGGAATCTCAATCAAGGTAAGCCAATGGAATTACGATGACTTTGGAAACGTTCTTCAATTGGAGCGAGCGATGAATCGCAGGCAAGGCAAACAGACCAAAACTGCGGAACCCACCAAGGAGTCTCCGCAAAAGGATTCCAGCGGCTGGGTCCGGGACGGACGAGGTAAAAAGACGAAAAAGAAAAAAAATAAACGCAAACGACAATCGAAAATCATTACTATGGATGACATCAATACCGGCCGAGTCGCGGATAAATACGCTCCGCAAAAAAAGACGCTCGATTAACCGGCAACTTCAACAAAGAGGCTGATCTGACAGGCTGCATTTAATGGTAACTCGAACACTCCAATTGCAGTCCGCGTGTGACGACCTGAATCTCCAAACACCTCTGCAATGAAATCACTTGCACCATTCATTACCACCGACTGCTGTTGAAATCCCGGGGCACTTTGAACAAACCCTTCGAGACGTACCACCTGAACAATTGTTGAAAGATCTCCCAGCAGTTCTTTAATCTGAGCCAGTCCGTTGATGACGGCGATTTGAGCTGCTTCTGCCCCCTCTGCGGCCGTAATCTCTGCTCCAACTTTTCCCTGATGAACTACTTCACCGGACACCAATGGTAACTGACCGGCTGTCATCACCAGATTTCCGGTTTGAATACAGGGTACATAGTTGGCTACTGCAGCCGGGGCTACAGGTAATTCAATACCCAAGTCGGCAAGTCTTTGCTCTGGCGTCATTACTTTTCGTTCCTAATCCTGCCAATCCATCACGTAAAGGCTGATTATTTTGAATTCGTGCTGGGTGAACTGTTTGCAGGCAGGTTAAACCAGCCACTGGTGCCAATATTAATCACGCCTTCGCAGCCGATAGCAGGTGGCACATTAATTTTCACATAGAGAATAGCATTCTTTTCGGGTACGAGCGTAGTCTCTTCTCCGATCAAAAAAGGCTTCCCGGCTTTTTTGTCCGCATGATAAACTCCAATCAAAGATCCCAGTGGAAAATCCGGGTTCATTCCATTCTTCTTAACATCGGCGTATTCAAACCCTTTAGCCGAAGGTTCGTTTTTCAGAGTCATTGTGTAAGTACCTGCCGTCAACACGCGAAATTTACGCGCCTGGTAAACCATCCCAATTGGCGTCCAACCTTTGGATGTATCAAGCATAAATACTTGTCGATTGCCGTTCACCAGTTGTTGTTCCAATAATTCAATCTTCTGATCCACGCCGGAAATGCGATTATCCAGCCGTTGAATCTGTTGATACATATTCTTGGCCTTTTGCAGATCGCCATTCTTTTCGTACTCAATCGCAATCTCCTTTGCATCCCGGATAAAGACCTGAATAGCTTTACGAGTACGCATGTCTAATGCATTCGATTCTCCTTCATCCTGCCCTGACAATTCCGTTGCAAGAAACAACATAATACTCGCAATAAAAATAAACATTTTCACAACATTGCTCCCAAGATAAGTTATCCGCCTGAATTATAGACTCGCAACTTTGGTAGCGGAGATACATTTCCAAATGACGCAAAGAATTCTGACGTTTAATCAGACCGTCGGTTAGAATATAAATACTACGGTTACGAATGGACTTTAATCTATGGTACGACATTTAAATACCCGGCGAGCATTTCTACAGGCATCGACAGCTGCTTTTACAGGGATGACATTTGCGCCGGGACTGCAGACTTCTGCGTCGCAGACCGTACCAGACGCCACTGCCAAGTCAACTATCTTGTTCTTCCTTTGCGGCGGACATTCACACATCGACACGTTTGACCCCAAGCCAGACGCACCATCGGAATATCGCGGCCCGTTTGAGACCATCCAAACTTCGGCGTCGGGTTTGTTTATCTCCGAACACCTTCCCATGACCGCCAAACTCGGGCACCACCTGGCCGTGGTGCGGTCGATCAATGGAACGGTTAATACCAATGATCATCATGCCGGTTATTATCACAATCTGACCGGACATCTACCTGACGAGTCCTTTAAGCGACTAGGCAATGACAGAACTCCGTTTCCGGACGACTGGCCTTACATGGGTACTGTTGTGGGGATGAAACGGCAGCAGACGGGGGCATTACCAAACGCAATTGCCCTGCCGCACATGCCCAGCCGAAAACCATACACCCGGCCAGGACAGTTTGCAGCTCGTATCGGCGTTGAATATGACCCTCTCTATATTGATGGTAGCCTTGAAAAACCTCTTGAGTTCACTGTCCCTTCATTAACGTTACAAGGGGATATTAATAGCGAACGGATTACCAGCCGAAACGGACTATTAAAAACACTGGACCGTAACCGCGGCTCTTTCGAACACTATGCCGCAACGAAAACATGGAAAAAGCAGCAGGCTCGGGCTCTTGAACTTCTGCTGTCAGCCGGTACTACTAACGCCTTTAGCCTTACAGGGGAATCAGAGACAACAATTGAACGGTATGGGAGAAATATCAATGGTATGTCACTGCTGATGGCGCGTCGATTAGTGGAAGTAGGCGTACCTTTTATTACTGTTTTCTGGAAAGGTGATATGTCCCTTGCCAGCAAATGTAAAAGTGCCGGAAGTTGGGACACTCACGGCAACAATTTTGGCTGTCTGAAAGAAAACCTTTTACCCATGTTTGATCAGGGATATTCAGCGCTGCTTGAAGATTTAGACCAACGCGGCCTGCTTAATCAGACGCTGGTTATGGTAACCAGCGAGATGGGACGCAAACCGAAGATTGGGGATCCCCGCAGCGGTGGTGAATCCGGTCAGGGCCGTGACCACTGGACGTACTGCCTCACAGACGTATTGGCCGGAGGTGGAATCAGGGGCGGTCAGGCTTACGGATCCACGGACCGACTGGGGGAATTCCCGGCAGACCTGCAGTGCACTCCCGGCGATGTGACGGCCACTGTCTACCAGGCGATGGGAATCAATGATCTCACGGCTACCGATACGGACGGACGAGTTTACAATTTACTCGAACATGGTAGGCCGCTCGAGCCGTTACTATAAACATCCTTTACCGTACAATCTCATGATGACACGCGCAACATTGATTTAATCAATCAGCCTAATCTTAGACGCGTGGTTATTGTCCGAAAAGATATTGATCGTCGCTTTACTCAAAGGCCCTCGACGACGGTAGTCTCCAATCGCATGCTGACTACGAAACAGGCACCCGATTTCATAAAGCTTCGTCTCAGGCAATAAAAAAGAGGAGTCCCACTACCGAACTCCTCTTTAGTGATTTGGGTTAATTTTTACTTTTCTCAATTCAAACGCTAAAAAGTGAAAATGGCGTCAACCGACAAAGTAAAGGTGTCATTTTCCTGAAAATCTCCAAAGGCCCCGGGAACACTTAAATCATTACTTCTGGTATCCGACCAGTCCCAACGTGCTTCCGGGCGGAACATCCATCGTTCGCTATGGCGATAATTCAATCCCATTGTGACATTTACGTAATTTCCACCGTCAACATGACTAGAGAATGCACCCGGCATAATCCTGGAATTGTCTTGATCTCTAAACCATTCAACACGCATACCGGCCGACAATTTTTCACCGATGTTGTAGGTCCAGTAGTTGGTTATTCCATACCACCTTGCTCCGCTGAGACCCGCAGTCGTTGTATTTCCCTGCATCGCGTCTCCATGACCGACATCTGCCGTCAGTGCATAAACAAGATCGTCAGTCAGGTTTTTCGTGTAACTTAGCGTGACTAAGGTGACGTTTCCTACGAGTGGATTTCCAAAGTTATCCATACCAATAAAATCATCACCCGTATGGAAGTTGAGTGACACGGTACTTTCTTCCAGTGAAAAACTTAACCCACCGGTAATCGAAAGATCCCCTTCTGAATCGTCTTCCCAGTTATCCCAGCCACGCGTTATCCCCAAACTCATATCAAAATTTTCAGCGGGGCTGGTGGAAGCCATAATTCCTGTATGGGTGAAGGGTTGCCCATGCATGCGACTCATCGTATGCGTATAGAAAAAGTTATTTAAA
>PAPJ01000042.1 GCA_002709045.1 Planctomycetaceae bacterium
GCTCAGTTGGTAGAGCAGGCGGCTGTTAACCGCCTTGTCATAGGTTCGAGTCCTATCGGGGGAGCTCGTTTCTTTTCTACGGAAAGAAACCACCGACCAGTTAACGCCCGGCGTCGAGAGATCGGCCGCCGGGCGCACTCTACAAGAAACTCGGGCGTCTGCGGCTGATCCTCTTGAGGTGTATCGAAAACACTTTGAAGGGGGTTCGTCCGGAAGGAGAGCTGACATGACCGATCCGACTGGCTGGCAGTTGATCGAGGACTGGCGAAACGGTGTGATCAGCGATGACGACTTTGTCGCGCTGCAGGACCTTCTGCGTGAAGATCCCGAAGCTCGGCAAACACTGCGTCGTTCAATGACGATGGATTCCGCGCTTCGAGATCGGGCGGAAGCTGAACTGCTTGCGGTTGAGGCTGACACGGAGGTTGTTGGGAAACAGACGAGTGATCTATCTGCGTCCAACCGTCCACGTTGGCTTTCCGCGGCAGCATTGATCGCGGTGGGGTTGTTTGCCGGCTGCCTCTGCACGGGCGTGGCCTGGGCTTATGCCAATGCGAACTCCGTATCATCCATCCGTCTTCCTGTCTCTCTGTGGAATGGAGGGTTCGAATCAGAGACCGAATCGGCAGCGAGCGGCTATCCCGACGGACCGGGATTCTGGAGCGGAGACCAGGTCGAAGTGGTGGAGTCGGGGCATCAGGGAGTGAGTAGTTTTGAAGGCCAGCGCATGCTGCGTTTCGTTCAGACCTGGGGGGATGAACCTGAGAGACGTGGAGCTCGTTCCAATCAGTGGCAGATCGTTGAGCTTTCCGGAGTGGAGACGGGTGGTGAAAAGTTGATGGCCACTTTGACAGCGCGTTTCAATCGAATTGATGCGGGTCCTGACACAGACACGGTTTTTCGCATCGAGATTCAGGCTTTCAGCGGTGATCCTTCCACCGCAGAGACCCAATATGACTCGGATTCCCACCTCTCCGGCACGGTGCTCAAGAAGAGCACCGACGGCGATCCGCTGACCTGGGAGGAATTGGAAGTCACCACCAGCGTGCCGCCTGAAACCGACTTTCTGCTGATCGGCTTCTACGCCCACGAGGATGTGGTCGATGATCCGCCAACCGCGCCCGAGTTCGCGGGGCACTACGTCGATGGGGTGGAGCTGGAACTCTCCACGATCAATCCATGAAGTCTTCCACTTTCACACTGATTCAGAGTCCGAATCGATTGCCGACTATGAAAATCTTGTTGATCACTCTGTGCGCCGTTCTTCTGTCATCAAACCCGCTTTTCGCTGACAAGAGTCTGAAAGGATATCCCGAAGGACACCAGTGGTTCAGCGGGACTTTTACCGGTCTGGATGACGGTTACCTCGTCATGAAACGGATGGGTGAAAAGTATCTCGTCAAACTAAACCAGGATACGCCCATCATCGGTCAGTTTCGGTCAGCCGGACCGCTGATCGATCGTGAGAAAGGGGTGATCAATTACCTGCTCCTCCAGGCACCGACGGGGCATCCCCTGGTGAAAAAAGTCAGCAAGCAGAACATTGCTACGAGAAAGCTCGGCGCGAATTGCCATGAGGATGGTGCCGGTCGACACCACAAGCACATCAAAGGATGGAAGCCAGCGGAACTGGATCCTTACGGTGATGTTTTGGACGTGGTTGGCACGATCGAGGGCAATGTGATTTCGGCACACACCGTCTTCTTCGAGCCGGTTCTCGACTGTTTTGAATCCTTCAATAAGAGCTTGCCGAACGTTCTGAACATCGGCGACTCGATCTCGCTGGGTTATGGTGGAGAATTGCGCAGGCAATCAGAAGGAAAGCTCAACATCGACCATCCGCGGCTGAACTGTGCGGGCATCCACATCAACCCGGTCTGGTTTGGCGCTTTCGATGAGCCGGGGCGGCAATGGGATATCGTTGCTTTCAACGGCGGCCACTGGAACAGTAATCTTCCCAAAGAAGAGTACATGGAAATCTTTGAGGAGTCGCTGACGAAAAGCATCAAGGCAGGCAGGAAGGTGATCTGGATCACGACGGCTCCGGTCCCGTTCGGCTACAACGTGACCGACAAAGGGACGACCAATGGGGCGGATGCTATTTTGCCGGAAGACCAATGGCGCAGCATCCAGTTTGCCCATCCCAATATCCAGAATGAGCGTTGCGGTCGCCAGGCAGGGCGGATGATGGCGCAGAATCACTGGGTGAAGCCGATCCTGGACAAATATCCGCAGATCGCGGTGTGCGATCAGTGGGGTCTGGTCTATGCCCGATCCAAAAGCAAAGTCTCGCCGTTTGCCAATTGGATGCACGGAAAAAACGTTCATTTCAAGACCATTGAAATGAACGAGGAACTGGCAGGAGTGATCGTTGAATTGTCCCTCGTGCTCACCGGAAAGAAATCCATGGAGGATGTTCCGGAGCGATTTCGGGATTTCCTCCACGCGAGTCCCGAGACATACCACCCGCCAGCTGATTTCGACAACCCCGCGCCGCCCGAGCAATGGTACCGCGTCCCGGGTCAAACGGCAGTGGCTGCCACCGCGACGACGCCCAACCCGGGTGATGACACGACGTCAACGCCGGCCGCCAAGCGGTCGGGCAAAGAGGATCCTTGGTGGACCCGGCCCGAATATCGGTTGGATGCGACGATCGTGAATTATGCCGATGCCCCAGGAAAAAGTGCTCAGAGACGCGCCAAATCTCGACTCGCACTCGCCGAGAAAGACCTCGAGCAACACGAGAAATGGTTGCATAGCGGCGAGGTGCCAGCCGAGCAGGTGGAAAAAGCGAAACGCATTCTGGAACACGCCAAGCAGGTATTCGAGACGTTTTCCTCTGGCGGCAAGGGTGCGCCGGGTAGACCCAAGACGCCTGCCAAATCCAAGACGTCCTCTCGAGAGAATCCGACAAATTCCGACACGACAAACTCCGACACGGCCACGCCGATTCAACTCGGCAAAAAGGTGAAACGCAGCGATGAAGAAGCACTGAAACATCTCGATCCCAAGTGGCACGATGTGCAGCCCCTGCCCGAGACCTTTCCCGAGGACTTCAAGTTGCAGCTCACCGGTATCGCCGACAGCGGAAAGGGAGAAGGCTACGAATTCAACGAACCGATCTCGCCGGACGTACTGGCACGTCTGCGATCCAAGGGCAAGGAAGCCATGGTGCACCGGTTCTACTTCGCTCCCCGGGATCCCCGTTACAAAGAAGGGCCGGGATTGAGTGGCAGGGAATATCTTGAGGACGCGAAGAAGGGCACCGTTCGCGAAGACCTCGGCCACGTCGCATGGATCTATGGCGAGCTGAAGATCAATTTGATGACCGACTACTGGCTCTATCGAGTCACCAAAGATTCATGGTTCCTCGAGGACATCATGGCTTTCGCCGATGCCAACCAGACGCTGCTCGAGCAGAACTCGAAGCTCTTCCTCCCCGGCGGCCAGGGACAAGGCGGCCAAAGCGCATGGAAGAGTTGAAAAGTTTCAGCGACGCATGGTTGAGGCACTGGGAAAGAGCTTAAGTAGATGAGCTGAATGTCTCGCCATGTGCAAGCGTTTCGAGCTAGGTTGCGACCGTCGCGGAATCACCGAAAGGGACTCGAACTCGCCAAACGCTGGAATCTCAACGGCTTACGTCATTCCGAAAAGAGAGTATTGTTACGAAGAGGGTTCCTTTCGGGGAGCTCTTTTTGATAATGGCTGCTGGTAAGCAATCCAGCAGCCATTTTTTTGTGCCCCGACCATCACCATATCTGCAAGCATTTCAAAGGGTTGTCGAAATTCGGGCGTCAGCTCAGAATGCAATCGAAAGGTTGAGGAAGACCTTGTTGGTGTGACTGAACCAGCATGGCAAGGTTGGTTGTATGAAGGAGGAAATGGCCGCTGCCGCAGACAGGTTCAAGAATTTTGAGGGCCCTCGGGTCTTTCTTCGCGCGGTATGAAATGTGAACCGGTGTCGAGAGATCGGCTAGCGGTCGTTTTTCATTTTTGATTCGATTCCTCCAAGGTTACAATAAATCCCTGATTGCTTGTTTCTGCTTCATTTGGACATACTAAAAATCAGTCATCTTTATATCAGTCATCTTTTAGGACTTATCTCACTATGCAAATTGCAATCTGCTTGCTGACCGTGATGACACCTCTGGTAACATATTCAATACCTGTCTCAGCATCTGAAAATGATCTGCCGGTGAAACAGATTATCGAAAAAACAATCGCTGTCGCGGGTGGAGAAGAAAAACTACTAAAGATTTTCCGCTTTCACGAACGCGTTTTGATCACAGCGACCCCGACGCCATTAGTTGCCGGAGAGACAAAGGGTAACCGCACCTCCGTCGTCGAGGTTGGTGGCAGATGGTGGGTGGGTGCCAACAAACGGAACAAAGACAAAGTCCGTGTTCTCTGTTGGGCCTGGAGCCTAAGGATTCTGCTTGATGAAAAATCAAAAGTAGAAGTCCTCTCGGATAACGTTGTTATGGACAGACCTGTGCTTGGTCTACGTGTAACCGGTTCCGTGCAGTCACCAATAGACTTGTTCTTCTACAAAGAATCAACGCGACTCGCGGCGATTGATTACGCTGATACGCGGCACGTATTCAGTAACTGGAAAAAGACGAAGCAAGGCCATGAGTATCCTGCACACGTTACCGGGTTTCGCTTTGCAGACATCAAAGCAAAAAAGATCCAATCTGCACAATGGTATCAAACCGATATTCTGACATTAACTCCATTGAAAGAAATTCCTGTTGAACTAAATTAGCTCCTGCTCTTTCTCAAAGAATATCAAGTCTACAAGACCGAGAATCAATAATCCTCTGAACGAAAATAACTAAACCGTAAAACCACAACCCTCCGAATCTTGAGAACTATGAAATTAATTACATCTCTATCAGCATTTTTCCTGTTTGCGTTTACAACTAATGCTGAGGAATTCCAATCTCTTTTCAATGGTCAGGACTTATCCGGATGGACCGGAAAGTCTGAATTCTGGACTGTCAAAGACGGGGCAATCTTAGGTCAAACAACTAAAGAAAAACCAACCAAGGGTAATACTTTCCTCGTCTGGCAGGATGGTGAAGTGACTGACTTTATATTTAAAGCAAAAGTCCGCTTCTCAGGGAACAATTCAGGTGTCCAGTATCGCAGTGAACTTATCGACCCGAACGAGTTTGTCGTGAAAGGTTATCAGGCAGACTTACACCCAAAACCTGAATTCTTCGGGATGCTTTATGCTGAAAAATGGCGCGGCATCGTAGCTCAACGATTTCAACGAGTCCTTGTCGGTGACGATGGCAAACCTCAGGTTGTCGGAGAAGTAGGCGACAAAGCTCAAAAACTGGTTGACACTGAATGGAACGAACTGACGATCATTGCCTTCGGTAACCGCCAAATCCATCAGGTTAATAATGTCACCACGATGGATCTGACTGACAATCACCCTGAAGCAAAAAGAAAAGGTATTCTGGCACTGCAGTTACATGCCGGGGCACCAATGAAAGTCGAATTCAAAGATATCCAACTTAAGCAACTGGATGCCAAAAGCGGCAAAGCCGCCATCAATGCTGTCAGCATAAAAACGGGAAACACAGCCACACCTATCAGTCGAATCAAAGCAGCAAAAGGATTTAAAGTCGAGTTATTATATTCAGTTCCAAGTGAAGTTCATGGCTCCTGGGTAAACCTTTGCACGGACAACAAAGGCAGGCTAATTGTCAGTGATCAATTTGGTAAACTCTACAAAATCAAGCCACCTGAGAATGGTGAGACATTGGCACAAGCCGATGTAAAACCACTAAATGTTGACATCCGCGCTGTCAACGGTATGGTTTGGGCGTTCGATGCTCTCTATGTAGGCGTCAACGACTATGAACGAAAAATCCCTTCCGGCTTGTATCGGATCAGTGATAGTGACGGGGATGACGAGTTGGACAAAGTTGAGATGCTTCGCTCAATGGAAGCTCGCGGTGACCATGGTGTTCATGCTGTCGTACCAAGTCCAGATGGCAAGTCACTCTTTTTGATTACTGGTAACAATGCAAAACCAACCCAACTTGCAGATAATTCTCAAGTACCTCAGGTGTGGGGAGAAGACCATCTGTTACCAAGCTTCCCGGACGGACGAGGTCACAATCGTGGAGTGCTCGCTCCGGGAGGAATTATTTACAAAGTAGATCCTGACGGGAAAAACTTTGAAGCTTATGCCAATGGTTTTCGTAACATCTTTGATGCCGCTTTCAATCGGGAAGGTGAGCTATTCACTTATGATGCCGACATGGAATATGATTTCAACGTACCATGGTATCGTCCGACACGTATCTGTCAGGTTACCAGTGGATCTGAATTTGGCTGGCGAAACGGAGCAGGTAAACGTCCGGTATTCTATCCTGACAACCTGCCGGGTGTTTTAGATATCGGACCAGGTTCACCAACTGGTGTCACATTCGGTTACGGTGCTAAATTTCCAGCCAAATACCAGAATGCACTTTATGTATTGGACTGGAGTTGGGGAAAACTCTATGCCGTGCATATGAAGCAAGAGGGCTCTTCGTACACCGCCACGAAAGAAGAATTTGTAACAGGTGCTCCCCTGCCAATCACAGATGCCATTATCCACCCGGGCGACGGGGCAATGTACTTCACAATCGGTGGACGTCGGGTCCAATCCGGTCTTTATCGCGTTACCTATACAGGCGACGAACCAACGGCACTGATAAAAGCAGAAGCGAGCGTCACCAAAGAAACCGAGTTGCGGCGAAAGCTGGAAACGTTTCACGGCAGGCAGGACCCGAATGCCATAGCTTCTGTCTGGCCACATCTAAAAAACGAAGATCGCTTTATTCGCTGGGCGGCAAGAATCGCTGTCGAACATCAGTCGGTCGACGTTTGGGCAGATAAAGCGCTGACTGAATCTGACCCTCAGATACAGGTCGAAGCATTACTTGCTCTGGCTCGTGTTACCGGAGTTTGCCCTCAACACCGTAACGAGGATACATCAGCTGTCGATACAGCTATGCGTACCAAATTATTAGATGCCGTACTTGCCATCAATATGGGAAATCTCGATACCACGAGCCAACTTACTCTGCAGCGTACCATCCAGATTATTCTTAATCGTTTTGGGCGTCCGGATGATTCCACCGTAGAGAAACTAACGATTGCTATCGACCCTCTATTTCCATCCAATTCCGCCGATCTCAATTGGTTGTTGTGCGAAACTCTAGCCTATCTGCAATCGCCAACCGTTGCCGCCAAAACGATGGCCTTGATCGAAGCTGCACCTACGCAGGAAGAACAAGTACAGTACGCACGGTCAATTCGCATGTTAAAGACCGGATGGACAGCAGAATTGCAAACAGATTATTTCCAATGGTTTCTAAAAGCTGCCAATTATCGTGGTGGTGCCAGCTTTGCCAAGTTCATCGAGTTTATTCGTAACGACGCCGTTGCCTCCCTCAATAATGCGCAAAAAGAGTCTCTGAAAGAACTGCTTGCGCAAAAGCCCGAACGAATCTCTGCGCTGGAAAATCTCGGTTCCGTCTTTGATGGACGTGAACAAAAGCAATGGAAACTGGACGAACTGGTTCAGGCTGCGAGCTCAGGTTTGAAAGGCCGTAACTACGACAATGGCCGCAAGATGTTTGGAGCTGCTGGATGTTATGCCTGCCATCGATTCCAAAACCAGGGTGGTATGACAGGTCCGGACCTGACAACCGCCGGACGTCGGTATTCAGTACGTGACCTACTCGATCAGGTGGTAAATCCAAGTAAAGTTATCAATGATCAATTCTCTGCAGTAATGGTGATCACAGAGGAAGGCCTTGTTCATAGTGGCGTTGTCGTCAATCTGAACAATGACGGCTTAACGCTTAATACCGATCTCACCGATCCGAACAAACGTGTTACGATTAACCGCAACACGATCGACGAAATGATCGTATCCAAAACGTCACCCATGCCGGCTGGATTATTCAACCGTATGACCCGGGAGGAAATCCTTGATCTCGTTGCCTACCTGATCAGTGGTGCCGACCCGAGTCACGAGTACTTCAAAGATTAGTCGTCCAATTCTGCATACATTCTTTTGTTCTATTAAAACGGATTGCTGATTCATGAAAAAATTCATGTCCGCCTTCTGCGTGATTCTTTTATTTGGTTCATTCGCTTACGCCGAGACAGAGAGTCCCCCTAATATTGTGTTGATCATTTCTGATGATCAGGGTTTCACGGACTATGGATTTATGGGGCATCCGGAAATTGAAACTCCCCATCTTGATAAGCTCGCTCGCCAAAGCGCTGTTTTTAAACGTGGGTATGTCCCGACCGCGTTATGTCGTCCAGCGTTAATGACGCTGGTAACAGGTCTTTACTCCCATCAAAACAAAACAACCGGAAACGATCCCGGCGATACGCCGCAGAACAGGGCGCACAGCGAAAAAGCAGGGAAGCATGCTCGCGAATTACTCATCTCGCACATCGACAAAACAGGTTCTTTACCTCAGTGGCTGGCGTCGAAAGGTTATGTCAGTCATCAAAGTGGCAAATGGTGGGAAGGTTCATATGAACGTGGCGGTTTTACCGAAGGTATGACCAGAGGATTCCCCGAAAGGGGTGGGCGCCATGGCGATGACGGACTCAAAATTGGACGTAACAGCCTACAACCTGTTACCAACTTCATTGACCGTAGTATCGAGGCCAGCAAACCCTTCTTTATTTGGTACGCCCCCTTTATGCCGCACACACCTCACACTCCTCCTGAACGTCTCTACCAAAAATACCTCAACAAAGGAGTACAGCAACGAGTCGCAAAGTACTACGCAATGTGCGAATGGTTTGACGAAACTTGCGGAGATTTAGTAAACCATATTGATGATGCGGGAGTCGCGGAAAACACACTCATCATCTATGTCACCGATAATGGTTGGGTACAGACAGAAACTGGCGGTTATGCGGCACGTTCCAAACGCAGTCCTAACGAAATGGGAACACGTACTCCAATCATGTTCCGTTGGCCCGGAACAATTCCAGCTGCAGATCGTCAGGAATTAGTCTCATCCATCGACTTGGTACCTACGATGCTGACAGCAGCAGGAGCAAAAGGGCCACACGTATTTCCAGGCTTAAACCTGTTGGAAAATCTGAAGTCCGGCGAAAAAATTGAACGTGACACAATCTATGGAGAATCGTTTGCGCATGATATTGCGGATATCGAAAACCCTCAGGCATCACTTCTCTATCGATGGGTCATTAAAGACAACTACAAACTGTTATTAACTTATGACGGACGTCCCGGGAAAATGAAATATCCACCCCGGGATGCTGCTGCCCAGCTTTACGATCTAAAATCCGACCCACTGGAGAACCGAAATCTAGCGACTAAGCATCCCCAACGAGTTGCGAAACTCAGCGAACTACTCAAACGATGGTATATCCCAAGGCAACGGCAGACAAACAAACTCGGCGCTACTCCGTCCTCTCTGCCAGAGAGAAATGCTGTCACCAAACCAAAGCCTGAAAGCCGCCCCAATATTTTATTGGTTTATGCCGATGATCAGCGGAATCATACTCTGGGCTGTGCCGGCCATGAAATTGTTAAAACTCCAAATATCGACCAATTGGCAGCAAATGGAGTCCGTTTTGAGAATGCTTTCGTAACTACATCCACTTGTTGGGTTGGTCGGTCTTGTCTCTTTACCGGATGCTACGAACGCAAACATCTCTATCGAGTAACCTCAGGTCCATTAAACCCTACACTCTGTAAATCATCCTTCTTTGCTGTACTCAAACAATCCGGTTATCGGACAGGACATATCGGTAAAGAACACGTTGCAATTTCAGAGAAATCAGCAGCAAAGATGTGGGATGTACGTCGTAGACTTGGACGCAATCCATACTTCAAAAAACAAGAAGATGGAACGGAACGTCATGAAACCCAAATCCTCGGTGACTGGGGAATAGATTTTCTGGAACAACAGCCTGTCGATAAACCGTTTTGCCTGCAAGTTAGCTTTAATGCCACTCACGCTGAAGATGGTGACAAACGACCCGGAATTGGGCACTATCCATGGCCCAAGGTCACCGACGGTATGTATGAAGATCAAAAGATGCCGCTGCCTCACCTCAACGATCCGGCAATTTATGAATCACAACCCGACTTCCTGAAAACTTCCATTAATCGACAACGATATTTTTGGCGATGGGACACACCGGAAAAATACCAAACGAACATGCGAGCGTATTTCCGGATGCTGAGTGGCATCGATCATGTTGTTGGAAGATTAGCCCAACAACTCAAGAAACAGGGATTGAATGACAATACCATCATCATTTATACGGCTGACAATGGTTACTATCTGGGAGATCGAGGGTTTGCCGGCAAGTGGACACACTACGAGCAATCACTTCGTGTTCCTCTTGTTATTTATGATCCACGCCTACCACAAACCGGACAAGGCAAAGTCATATCCAACATTGCGCTTAATAGCGATCTGGCCTCCACCATTATCAATCTAGCCGGACTACCATCACCTAAATCACATACCGGTCTGAGCCTCCTGCCTCTGATTAATGGTGAAAGGATTGATAGCTGGCGTAATGAATTTCTCTGTGAATTTCTGGCTGTACCTCGAACGATCCCTCGTTGGGAGGGAGTCCGGGGAACCGATTGGGTTTATGCCCGATACTTTGTGAATGGAACCGACCAACCTCCGTTTGAATTCCTTCATCACATCAAAAACGATCCTGACCAACTAGTGAATCTAGCAACAAGCCAGAAACACAAACAGGCCCTGCTAAAGATGCGATCCCGATGTAATGCGTTGATTACCGAGGCCGGACCAACGATGAAAGAAATCGAAGCTTCTCAAAAATCAAAGAAGTAGTAAGCTCGTAATCTATGAGAGCATTCAAAATGACAACATTCAAAACCATCGTTTGTGCCCTTATTGTAATGACATGCATTACAGCAAAGACTATAGGCGAGGATCGTCGTCCGGACATTGTCTTCATCATTGTTGATGATCTTAATGACTGGGTAGGATGTCTTAGCGGGCATCCTGATGCCCGGTCACCAAACATAGACCAGTTAGCATCCACAGGCATGCTTTTTACTCAGGCATACTGCAATTCACCTCAATGTCGTCCTTCGCGTACCAGTCTCAACCACGGCATCTATCCATTTCGTACCGGTACATACTTTAATGCCCGCTCTCCGCAGGAAACTAAAATCTCAACTCCGTCGATGCAGAAGTTTTTTGCTGACAAAGGTTTTCAAGTATCCATCGGTGGAAAAGTCTTTCATGGTGGTACACCAAAGATTGAAGGAGTAGCAATACAAAACCGTCTGGCCGACCCAAAACCTCCCAAAGGAAAAGATAACTTCGGTGGATTAAAACCACCTAACGACGGTTACCCACTCGATGCAACCGACGAACAAATGGGAGATTACAAACTCTCACAGTGGGCAATTCGACAATGGAACAAAGTCACCGATCAACCTGTATTTATGTCTGTTGGATTCTATCGACCGCATCGGCCACTTCAGGTTCCTAAACCATGGTTTGATCAGTTTCCGCTTGAATCAATCAAACGTCCGGCCGAACCCAAGGGAATGGATGACTGGGATGACCTGCCGGAATTTGCACAACGTTTGGCTCGTACCCATGCCCATAAACCTTTGCACATGGGACTTAGTGACCACGAGTTTATTGTCGCCAACAAACAATGGGATATGACCATTCAGGCATATCAGGCATCCATAGCATTTGTTGATCACCAAATTGGGCGTCTGTTAAATGCACTCAAAGTAAACCCCCGCGGACGGGAAACATACATTGTCTTAGTGAGCGACCATGGGTGGCATCTGGGAGAAAAGAAACATTGGTGTAAAGGAGCAATCTGGGAACAAACCACGCATATCCCATTTATTGTTCACGGGCCGGGGATAACTCAGGGATCACGTTGCACCCAACCTGTGAGCCTGATCGACATTTATCCCTCACTTTTAGAATTAGCCGGATACGATATACCAGCATGGGTTGACGGAAAGTCTATCAAAATACAATTAACAAATCCCAATGCCGCACGTCCGCCGGTCATTTCTTCTTACGGTGAAGGCAATACGTCAATACGTACAGAACACTGGCGTTACATCCGCTATGAAGACGGATCGGAGGAACTATACGATCACCGAATAGACCCAAATGAATGGAAAAACCAGGCGGCTAACCACCGACATGCGCGAATCAGAAAACAACTGGCTAAACTGATTCCGACTGACCAACAAGCCGGGCTCAAAGCTCAGGACTGGTTTGAGAAGTTTCAGGATTAATCAGCATCAAACATGAAACACATAATCTTAACTCTTAGCGTTTTAGTAACTTTTCTATTAAGTACAACGACTTCGGCTACTAACAAGCCAAAGAACATTATTCTGATTCTGGCTGATGATTTAGGATGGGCTGACACAACGCTGTACGGAAAAACCTCTCTCTACGAAACACCGAATATTCAACACTTGGCCTCTCGTGGAATGACTTTCTTAAATGCGTATGCCAGCCCGATTTGTTCACCCACACGCGCCAGTATTCTGACTGGCCAAAACCCTGCACGATTAGGATTAACAACTCCAGCCGCTCATCTGAAGGAAGAACGCTTTGAGGCTGTCCCAAACCCAAGAGCATTACCGCACCAAAAAAGTACAAACGTTCAATCCGCCACTCGTATGGATATTTCCTTGCCGACGCTTGGTGTTTTAATCAAGCAAGCTGGCTACTCTACTGCTCATTTTGGAAAGTGGCATCTAGGTCGTGAAGGCCATACGCCACTGGAACGCGGGTTTGATGTCGACATTCCACACTGGCACGGACCTGGTCCTAAAACCGGCTATCTGGCCCCCTGGGGATATGACAACTTTAAAGAAGGTGAGCCCGGTCAGCACATAGAAGACAGAATGGCCCGGGAAGCTGTGCAGTGGTTAAAAGACCGTGATCACAGTAAACCATTCTTCATGAACTACTGGCAATTCTCAGTACATGCTCCATTCGGTGCCAAACCGGAACTGATCGACAGCTATCGTAAAAAAATCAATCCTGACTCCATTCATCGATCTCCTACCTACGCTGCTATGGTGCACTCGTTAGATGACGCGGTCGGTACTCTTATGCAGGCATTGGAAGACGAAGGAATTACAGACGAAACGATCGTCATTTTCTATTCAGACAATGGTGGTAACACGCATTGCGGTCTTCAAGAAACTGATACAAAGGGAGACACATACATCACGGCCGTCACCAGCAACTATCCACTTCGAGGTGGCAAGGGAGGTATCCATGAAGGAGGTATCCGCGTACCGGCAGTATTCGTCTGGCCGGGAGTTACTACTGCGGGTTCCCGCAATGAAACTCGAATTCAGTCATTAGACCTTTATCCTACGATTTTGAAGATGCTGGGAATCGTCCAACCTGAAGAACATATTATCGATGGGCGTGATTTCACAAAAGCGCTAGAGGGGGTTGAGTATGAACGAGAGCCTATGTTTACTTATGTCCCAAGTTATGGGAACACGCCTCAATGGCTTCCTCCATCAATGGCTGTTCACTATAAGCAATGGAAGCTAATCCGCACTTTTTACCATGGTGAAAACGGAACTCATCAGCACCATCTATATGATCTAGAAAAAGATATCGGTGAAAACAAGAATCTGGCATCCAGTCAGCCGGCCGTCGTCAAGAAACTCGACGGCATGATCGACCAGTACATCAAAGATGCTAAAGTCGTCCTGCCTCTCATGAATCCTAATTTCGATGCCACCAAATTTGCCCCTTCCCTAATTGGCGTACAGGCTGGCGGACTAAAAATGCCACCCGGTTATAAGACGGAAAACAAAGCCAAGACAGCGCCTACTGCTCCAAAAAAAATGTCCCCCAAAGGCCTGTTGGGATGGATTTCGAGAGGAGCAGATGTAGAGATGAATGCAGAATCATTAAAACTAACTCCTAATAACCGACAACCATTCATGACGACTGCCAATCTTCAGGTTGAAGGCCCTATCGATTTTCGAATTCGCCTGCGTACTGCCCGCGACGGGGTTGGAAAGCTTCAATGGCGCACCCATGAACAAGAGCTCTTCCCTGAATCCGGACAACTGCAGTCGTTTGAGGTAACTGCTGGAGAATGGCAGCAGGTAAAACTCCACCTTAATGTTGCTGGAAAACTTAAACACGTTCGACTATTCCTACCCTCACTGAAAGATATAACTGAAATTGATTGGATTGAAATAGCGTCGCAGGCTGGAAATAAAGGATGGAAGAAAAGGGGGGATTTCAAAAGCAGCACTAAACCACCTGAGGGTAAAACCAACAAGCCGGATGACTTCACTCCTTCAAAGAAGTAGCTATGTATAAAACTTCACAACTAAAAAATCTCTGTCTCTTAACAATTATTTTGCTGACTTTGGTCGTCGCAAATATTACCTATGCCGAGACAAAACAACCACCTAACATCGTTTTCTTGTTTGCCGATGACCTCGGTTACGCAGACATTGGTTGCTACGGCCATCCTTACGCCAAGACACCGGCCATTGATTCACTCGCCAAAGAAGGGACTCGATTTACCCAGTTCTATGTAACCGGTGTTACTTGCAATCCGAGTCGGACGGGAGCGATGACAGGTATTTTCCCAGCACGATTTCCCAAATACGCGGCAAATTTTGGTTTCGCTGAGCGGACCACCATTACGGAACTGCTCAAAGCAGAGGGATACAAGACAGGTCACTTTGGAAAGTGGCACATGGGTCCGGATGATTCTAACGGCACTTACGGCATCGATACGATTGAAACGATCGGTAAGAGTCAGAACAAATCAAAAGGACGGGATGATGACTTGTATTCAGCAGCTATCAACTTCATTAAAGAAAACAAAGACGGGCCCTTTTATATAAATGTGTGGGGACACGCAACTCACTTTCCTGTAAATCCACCACGAGCTCTGGTTGATAAGTTTAGAGATGTACAACTTGACCGGAATGACTTTTCACCCAGCATGCAGCACAAGTTTGACGAAAGTTTTGTAATCGATGAAGATCTTGATGAATCAATACGCCAATATCTCGGCGATGTGTACCAAATCGATCTCAACGTCGGGCGTATTCTCAAAACATTGGATGACCTGAAGCTTGGTGAGAACACAATCGTCGTATTCTCCAGTGACCATGGCCCAGCTCCTGTAAAACTGACAGACAAAGGTGTTCGTGAGTACTCAAAGAATATGCTCGGCTATGCCGGAGAATTCCGAGGGGGTAAACACTCTCAATTGGAAGGCGGGATACGTGTCCCTTTCATTATCCGTTGGCCCGGACATGTACCGGCGGGACGCGTAGACACCGACAACGTTGGTTCCTTCATCGACTGGTTACCCACTCTCTGTAGTATTGCAGGAGTAAAAGCACTACCGAAAAATCTGGATGGAGAAGATATTTCAGCTGCCTGGTTTGGCGGGCAACAGAAACGTAAAAAAGCCTTGTACTGGAAAACAAGTGCGACGGGCAGTGCTCCGGCAATCCGGGTTGATAACTGGAAAATGCATTTGCCACGCAAGAATCGTGACCAAATTCAACTGTACAATCTGGCTACTGACTCAGCCGAAAGCATCAATGTGGCTAATGACCATCCGGAAGTCGTCGCTCGACTCAAAAAACAGCTACGCGTTTGGGTGAATGAACTACCTACTGAATACGAAAAGAACAAGTAATTCCGTTTATCAGAGGCTGCTAATAACGAAATAGCTCACTGCACCCAAAATAGCGCCTAATGGCAAAGTCATAAGCCAGGCAGCCAGAATTTTACTCATAACAGACGGATGTCCCTGTCGGGTAATCGTTCCTATTCCAAATAACGATCCACAACTCACGTGGGTCGTCGAAACCGGCAATGCCAGACAACTGGCAACAATCACAATCAGACTAGTAATGAAGTTAGCCGTAAAACCTTGCCCATGATTCATCGGAGTAATCTTTTTACCCATCGTTTCAGCGACTCGATGAGCACTTACAATTCCTCCCAGAGCGATTGCAATTCCTATCAATGCCGTACTACCAAAGATACCTAATGCAGGTGCCAGCAATAAGAGAGCCGCAATTTTTGGTGTATCGTTTAACCCTCTGGCAAAACTAACCATTCCAGCCGACAGAAAATGCAGGCGATCTAACAACCTACCTCCCTGCATACCTAAAACTTTACCTAAATATCGATTCTGGAAAGTGACTTGCTGATGGATTTCAGCTTGAAGTTG
The DNA here is from genome assembly GCA_002709045.1 of Planctomycetaceae bacterium. Lineage (GTDB taxonomy): Bacteria > Planctomycetota > Planctomycetia > Pirellulales > Pirellulaceae > UBA721. Next base: position 16,291 of record PAPJ01000042.1, read on the forward strand.
TTCAACTCGCAGAAGAGCCTCACGAATCGACATTCCATCATGAACTTCGATTACATCATTGCCGGCTCTGAAACGAACTTCTGAACTGACTCCTAACTTTTTCCGCGCTCTTGTTAAGCACGGGTAAACCACAACAGAAAATCCAAATGCCAAAATCGGACTGACAAGCAATGGTAAAAAGAAACCGCTTCCCAGCTTTTCCATTTTAATCGCAGATTCCGCCATCCATCCGGCACCGATTAACGCACCGACTAAACTGTGCGTGGTGGAAATTGGCATACCAATCCAGGTTGCTATTAAAACAGTAAGGCCGGCACCCAGAGCAACAGCAGCACCATATTCGGTCGTCGATGCCAGCTCAGCGCTAACCAATCCTTTACCTGAGAAACTTTCAATTAGGGTTTCAGCGAGAAATACAGCTGTAATTGATCCCAGAAATGTCGTAAATGTCGCCCACCCTAATGCTCGGCGGTAGTGCGTTGTACCACTTCCAAAAAGTGTTGCAACTCCCTTGAAGTTATCATTCGCGCCGTTGGCATAAGCTAAACACAAAGTCGTAAAGAGGATAATCAAAATTGCCATAGTGCAAGACAGTATGAATAGACCGATTGGCCTCGTCAATTTAATCAGTGAATAATAATTTAGGGACAATCTATAAATCTACTCTCCCAAATCGCTTCAATAACAAGAGATTGCGGATCTGCTGGTCCGAGGAATCGTCTACTACCTATTCGATTCTTAACTTACAATGAATTTTAGCAACCGTTAAATATCTTTGCGTCTAATCAAAACACTACTCTTTAAGCCCAAAACGATGCGGTCTCTATTACTTCTATTACTTGCATTTTCCCTTTCTTTTGAAGGGCAATTACGGTCCGCCACAGGTACAGAAAGACCTAATATCTTGTTCATTATTGTTGATGATCTCAACGATATGCCGTTACATCCGGCAGGAAAGCCGCTGGTGCTAACTCCAAATTTTGACGATTTGGCGAGACAGGGTGTCAGCTTTACCAATGCCCACTGTAATGATCCGATTTGTGCTCCGTCACGATCGAGCATGCTAACCGGTTTATATCCACAGACCTCGAGCCTCTACTGGTTTGAAGACTACCGTCAAAACGCCGTACTAAGTAAATCCAAAACTCTCACAGAACATCTGGCAACCAACGGCTATAATGTCTACAGCGTCGGTAAAATCTATCATGGCAATCAGGATCCAAAAGGTTTTTTCGCGAATAAAGGACCTGGCGGAAACATTGGCCCATGGCCATGGGACGGAACCAAGGGAACTCAACGGGGCCTTATTCCTCACCCTCAACAAATGTTCTTCTATGCCGACGATGCCGACCCGGATATGGATTACAAGTGGGAACACACTTTTGGCCCGCTCTCCATGATCCCTGAGTATCCAGCTGATAAAGCTAACGGCATACCCGGATATAAGGGATGGAGGTTATCCGGTCAGCCGTGGCGTTACGTTTCGGACAATGACCGTGATGCCATGCCAGACGAGATGAATGCTCAATGGGCGGCGGATATTCTGAAAAAACCACACGCTGAAAAGCCGTTTGTTCTCTTCACTGGTTTCAGCCGAACCCACACTCCACTTTACGCTCCGCAAAAATACTTCGACATGTTTCCTCTCGATAAAATCGAGATCCCAAAAGGATTTATGAAAGGTGACTTAAAGGACTGTGCGCCAAGTCTGGCAAACACCAGTCTCTATGCGTTTCGCAGGTATCAGATGCTGTTCAAACACACCGGGAGGCCGCAACTTTTCAAAGAATGGCTGCAGGCATACATGGCCTGTGTAGCTTTTATTGATGACCAGGTTGGCACAGTACTCGATGCATTAGAAGCAAGCCCACATGCCAGCAACACCATTGTCATTCTCACCAGCGACCACGGTTTTCATGTTGGTGGTAAAGAGTCCATTTACAAGCAAACACTCTGGGATAGCGGAACTCGTATTCCGTTGATTGTCGCGGGACTCGACGGAATGCCTCAGGGTGCAACTTGTATCAAACCGATTTCCCTGATCGATATCTATCCGACTTTCATTGACTTATGTGAACTACCTGAAGATCCTCATAAAGGACGATCCGGATATCGTCTCGACGGGCACAGCATTAAACCTCTGATTCTCAATCCAAAATCTGATTGGTCCGGTCCTAATGTTGCCATTACTGCATTACCCGGTAAAGACCACAGTCAGCACCGCGAACACATCGGCACTCTATACCCACACTTTTCAGTTCGTTCTGAACAATGGCGATACAGCTTAACTTCCGATGGTCAGGAAGAACTTTACCACTATCGTAATGACCCTTATGAATTTACAAATCTGGCAAGTAAACGTGAGTTCTCTGAAATCAAAGCTAAACTTAAACAGCAACTTATCAAATTACGCGACGGAACCAACTGGGTAGCGGCCGACTCGTTACCAGAAAACAGATTCTCCGGCTTCGAGTTAATTGCAGAAGTTAAAGGGGAAACAAGAATTCATCTGGGTGATAAGGAAGTAGGAAATATCAACACTAAGAAACTAGTTTCGATTCGTATCCGGGCGGTCGGTAATCGAAGTCAGGTTTGGATGAATAACCGAGTCTATTCTGATGAAATTTTTAATGAAGAATTAGCGCCGGGAAAAATCACCAGCTCCAATTCAAACTTAAGGGGAATCAGAATTCGCAAACTCTGAAAACCAACACTTCTAGATAATTATGAGAGTTCAATTGAATCAACGACACCCCGTAATGCCAGTATTTGGAGCTGCTCTGACAATGAGCATCTGCCTCATTTGCCCGGCACAAGAAGTCGAATTCAAACGGGATATTGCTCCGATCCTTGAAAATCGCTGCTGGGATTGTCATAACGCGGAAGCTCATGAAGGAGAATTAAAGCTCGACACACTGCGAGGAATGCTTAAAGGTGGTAGCTCAGGCATCGCGGCTATCTTGCCGGGTAAACCGGAGCAAAGCTATCTGATTGACGTCGTTTCCCATTTAGACCCCAATCTCAAAATGCCGCCCGAACAGGATAGAATCCCGGCTAAGGAGATCGAGTTGCTGAAGCAGTGGATCAAAGAGGGAGCTACATGGCCTGGCCAGCAGGGAATTGCTGCTGGCATCCAATCTGACCACTGGTCATTTCAGCCAGTGGTTCGCTCGGAAATCCCTAAGACTAAAACTGGCAACAATCCAATCGATGCGTTTTTATTAGCCTCACTTAAATCGCAGGGACTGGGATACTCGAAGCCAGCTGAAGCGACTGCACTGTTACGCCGTGCTTCCATCGTCCTCACCGGCTTAATGCCAACTCCGAAAGAAAATAATGCGTTTCTGGCATCCTGGAAACAAGACTCTGAGAAGGCTTATACTGATCTCATTGACCGGCTTATGAGTAGTCCACACTTTGGTGAACGCTGGGCTCAACACTGGCTAGATGTCATTCGCTGGGCGGAAACCAACGGTTCCGAGGCAAATCTCTACCGAAAAAATGCCTGGGTTTATCGTGACTACGTCGTTCGGTCTTTCAATGAAGACAAACCATACAACCAATTTGTACGTGAGCAAATTGCCGGTGATTCACTCGGTTCAGGCGAAGCTACTGGTTTTCTTGTCTCCGGCCCTCATGTTCCTGCCGCTACTGTAGGCCGGGAACCTGCTGCCATCCGGCAGGCTCGAGCTGATCGAATGGATGAAATCATTCAGACCGTCGGGGCTTCAGTCATGGGTGTCACAATTGGTTGCGCCCGATGTCATAACCACAAATTCGACCCTATCTCACTTAAAGATTACTACGCCCTGACTGCAATCTTTCAGGACGTGGAATTCGGTGGGCGTCAACCGGAATACGCGAGTAAGCATCCTCTTAAACGTCAGGGTGATGACCTGCTGGTACAAATTGATGAGTTACGAAAAGACCTCCGAGACTTCGGAGGCTGGGAAGAGAATTGGGGGGCCTATCGTGAAATGCACTTTCCTGCAGTTACGACAACGGCGTTACGAATCCGATTTAAAACTACATATATCGGGCTGGATGAGCTTGAAGTCTTTGGCCCCGATAACATTCAGAAAAATTTTGCTTTGCCAGCCAACGGAACACTGCTATCCGGTTTTCCTGAAGCCGGAATTGAAAATCGTAATCCGCTACATCGTGTAACCGATGGTGAATACGGCACGATGACTTGGCGTGCTCGCGTAGCTAAAGATGCGGAACAGTATCCTTACATTCAACTCGACTTTGCCGAGGCGAAAAATGTCGATCGTCTACGGGTTAGTAGTAACCGCGAATATTACTATGACACGGACTATCTCGAGCGCATGCCGACACTGCCTCGGTACGAGTTCGATGTCGACTATCAAAAGGAAGATGGTACCTGGCAACCTTGGGTCGGGACATGGTACGTCAACAAAAAACTCAATGAAAAACATCCTGAACGGCAAAAAACTATCAAACGTATTCAGGAACTGATTTCACGGTTCTTTGAAGAAGGCCCTCAGCCAAGCTTTGTTGGAAGATTCATTGAACCTCAGGTGACGCATGTGCTATTACGGGGAAGTCCCGAAAGCCCTCGCGATGAAGTCAAGCCGGCAGGTCTGGATCTCTTCCGTGGTAACCTCGGACTTACCTCAGATACCCCGGGCGCGAACCGGCGGCTTGCTTTTGCCAACTGGATCACTGGTGAACAAACCCCGTTAACAACTCGTGTCATGGTCAACCGTATCTGGCACCACATCTTTGGCACGGGGATTGTCGCTACTACCGGTGACTTTGGTAGTGCCGGAGCTCCGCCATCTCATCCCGAATTGCTTGAATGGCTGGCAGCCGAATTTATGAAACCCGTACAAGATGATAATGCCCACGATTGGTCAATACATCATATGATTCGAATGATGGTGATGTCCCAAGCATTCCGTCAGACGAGCACTCCAAATCAAAAGGGCATAGCCAAAGATGCCGACGCTCGTTTGCTGTGGAGATTCCCGCCAAAACGAATTGAAGCAGAAGTCATCCGAGATTCAATTCTTCTTGCCTCCGGCAAGCTAAATCAAAATGTTGGTGGTAAAAGCTATCGAATCCACAATGAGAAAAAAACCTATGCTCAGTGGGAAGTGGTCGACAACTATGGCCCACATACCTGGCGACGAATGCTTTATCAGGAACGAATGCGTCGAGTCGACGATGGAATCTTCACTGCATTTGATTTTCCGGATTGTGGACAGGTAAGAGCCAAACGCCCCGTATCAACCACACCGCTACAAGCTTTGAATCTACTCAATAGCCCATTTGTTATTGAGCAAACTCGGTTTATTGCACAGCGGGCATTAGCGTTGGCAGAGAACGATCAGCAGAATGCGGTGGGGTATTGTTTTGAGTTGATTCTGGGACGCAGACCCGCCGCTGAAGAACTGACTATTTGTCTACAAATCTTTGAGCAAAGTGATCTGTCATTGGTTTGCCGAGCTCTAATTAACTCCAACGAATTCGCATTCCTGCCCTAGCCTATCCCCGAATAACGTAATCTACATCAGCAAATAATCCTATCATGAGCAATCCTGAAAACGTCTCAATACTCGGACAACGCATGCTCGACCGCAGGAATTTCCTGGGCACAGCAGGCCTGTCAGCCTCCGGTCTTGCACTGGCAGGCATGCTAAACGCTGACGGACTATTAGCGGATGACCCGAAAACCGCAGGCGGAAAAAAACCGATCCGACCATCGATTGATCCACATAACCCATATGCGGCGCGTACGGCTCACTTTGATGTCCCTGCCAAGCAGGTATTAGTAATTTATCTACCAGGTGCCATTAGTCATGTCGACACATTCGATTACAAGCCCGCTTTAACCAAGCTTCATGGGAAAAAACCACCAAGTCTCCCGAAGGTAACCTTTGAAGGCCCGTCAGGTAACATTGCCAAGCCATTCTGGGACTTTAAACCTCATGGGGAAACCGGAAAAATGGTTTCTGACCTACTGCCAAATCTTGCTAAAAAAGTCGATGACTTCTGTTTCATCCATTCAATGTCTACCGAGACAAGTGCTCATCCGCAGGGCGAGAACTTTATGAACACAGGATTCACGATGGAGGGCTTTCCTTCTTTTGGTTCCTGGGTGACTTATGCTCTCGGCACAGAAGCTCAGGAATTACCTGCCTTCGTTGCAATTAACGACCCTCGTGGATTGGCTCGAAGCGGTAAAAATAATTTCGGCAATGGCTTCTTACCTGCAGCATTTCAGGGAACCGACTTTAATGCCAAGAACCCACCGAATAACCTGCATCGACCGATGGAACTATCGGCCGCAGCTGATCGAGGAACCCGCGATCTACTCCAGCGGTTGAATGCTCGTCACCTAGAAAAATATCCTGATGATGCTAATCTGGCCGGACGTATTGCCAGCTATGAATTGGCGGGACGTATGCAAATGTCGGTTCCGGAAATAATGGACTTAGCCGGCGAAACCAAAGAGACTCTCAATGCATATGGTGTTGAAGGTGGTTCAGAACTCCGTGGCCAATATGCAGAAAACTGTATCCTGGCGCGCCGACTTCTGGAAAAAGGAGTGCGCGTCGTTCAACTCTTTAATGGCAGTGACCCTTCCGGCGGAAATGGTGTAACCAACTGGGACTCGCATTCGAATATCCTGAAGACACATGCCATGCAGGCTGAAATTATGGATCAGCCTACGGCCGCATTACTGGCCGACCTCAAACAGCGTGGCATGATGGAAAACACACTGGTCGTCTGGGCCACTGAATTTGGACGTATGCCGTTCCTACAATCCAACGGAACAGGCCGGGATCATAACCCAAATGCCTTTACATGCTTCCTGACAGGTGCAGGAGTAAAACAGGGGTTCAGCTACGGTGAAAGTGACGAATTCGGTTTCAAAGCAGCAGTCGACAAAACAACAGCCTATGACTTTAATGCCACATTACTGCACTTGATGGGGCTCGATCACGAACGCCTGACATTCTATCACAACGGTCTGGAACGTCGTCTTACCAACGTCCACGGACATGTGATCAAAGAGTTGATCGCCTAAATAACTCATTATTTCTCTGCTTTGAGAAGCTTGACCATTGCCTTGCCCATCGCTTCACCAATGTTCATGTAAGTCTCGGCATTACCATCATAATGTCCATTTGACGCGCCACCCTTTGAAAGCGGATGGCTGTATACAGAAGCTACGTTACCTTTGAATGCCTGATACTTGCCAGCATTGCCATCTACGGCAAGCTGAGCATCAAGAATCTGACGTTCTATGCCCTCAGCATCTTTAGCTGTCTGTCCTAGCGTGGCACAAACGAATTTTGCATTAGGTGCATCAAAGTCTTTACGAAGCTGTTGAATGAGATGGACAAGGTTTTGTTCGTAGCGATTGGCATGCCCGGGGTTATAACGATCCTTATCTCCCTGCCACCAGAAGAATCCGGCGATTTCATAGGAGTTGGTACCTGGGTAGTGCTTTTCAAGATTTTTGAGGATTGCCTTTGCACGCGCAACGTCTCCATCGTATTGCATTCCGGCATACCAGTTGATCTTCTCAGGAGCCGTTCCGACTTCCCATTTTAAGGGCGATTCCTTGTAGCCGGCATAGTGAAATCTTTTATCTCCCTCCTTGAAGTCAAAGGAATCGCTTCCTGGTGGTAGCAAATCCCAGCCAAGGCTACGGTTTCCGATGCAACTCTTTAGTAACAGTACAGGAGCATCGATGGCATGGCCGAGATGATGACCAATACCAATCTCAGGACCTATCTTTCCACCTTTAATCGTCAAAAGCTCATTGGTCAGGCGTCGCACACCTCCGGTTCCACTTCCCATCACAAACATATTTCGCACGTCCGCACGGGTTGTCCATTCACCTGCATTATCAACCAGATACGGATAGAGATTTTTTTCCGTGACGGCATGCAGTAGCGTACCATCCTTCTCGACTGGCGTAACTTTGCCGGCACCGAGCATGTTAGATTGCCCAAGTAAAATATAAACCTGAACTGGTTTCGTTAGATCAGCCGGCTTACCATCGGGATCGGGCAGCCTGTCCTGTGCCTTAACTGTGATTGATTGAAATAGTAATGCAATAACAGTCAACAATGCGAAGCATCTCTTATTAATCATCTCTCATTGTTCCTAAAAAGCATTGAAAATTTGTGCTTCTGAGCAGGCTCTTTTCTTATAGCATATTTTTACCTGGACTAACCAACACCCTATGCAAATTAACTTTGCTGTATTTATGATATTGATACTTAACATTTCTTCGATGCAGGCTAACAAAACTACAGTGACGATTACGATGCGGTTGACCTGAATAAATGATGAGCTAGCGTTAAAAGAGCCGGATTCAATTCCCCAAGTTCTTTCGTTGTTTATAAGGTCTTGTCTTGTTTTCAGCATTAAGTTCATTTTTTCTAACAATCAGCGCTGTTACTAAAACAACGAGAACAATATGCATTCTGCAAGGCATATTTAATTCTATAATGACATCTATCAATCTGTGTTCGATCCCGTCTTCACAAGAATCTAAAGTAATGCGTATTTTTATAACTCTCTTGCTACTGTTCACCTCATCTACCTGTTTCGCAGATCCTATCAAGGTTGCAGTGTTTGATGGGGATGGAGTTGGCAAGAGTTGTACAAACTTAATCATTACACTCACTGAACCTGAAAATACTGATATCAAACTTACGCGTATCACGACTGAGGGAATTTTAGACGGCAAATTATCCGAGGTCGACGTTTTAATTCATTCGGGTGGAAGTGGTAGTAAACAGGGTAATGATCTTGGTGAGGAAGGCCGCAAGTTGGTTCGTCAATATATCGATCAGGGAGGTGGTTTTCTCGGAATCTGTGCTGGGGCTTATCTAGCAACCAACGACTACAACTGGTCGCTTAACCTTATTGATGCCAAAGTACTCGACCGAAAACACTGGGCCCGCGGTATGGGAACTGTACAATTGAAACTCTCACCTTCGGGACAGAAATTATTTGCGACCAGGGAATCGACTCTGGATATCTATTACGGTCAGGGACCGTTGCTTGCGCGAAGGGAATGGGATGATCCTAAGACTCCCGATTATGAAAGCCTTGCCATTTATGCTTCGGAGATTGCTAAGAATGGTGCTCCCAGTGGCATTATGAAAGGAACCTCCGCTGCTGTTCGTTGTCAGTATGGCAAGGGAAAAGTCTTTTGTTTTAGTGCTCACCCCGAACTTACTGACGGTCTGCATCACTTCATTCCAACGGTTGTTAACTGGTTAGCAAACGATAAAAACTAAAAAAGGCATTCCATACGATGAAATTCTTTTACTTGTTGTTTCTGTTATTTGCGACGTACACTCTGCCAGCCGAAGACAACACATCACTAATCGGAACAAAGCCAAACATCATTCTCGTCCTCACTGATGATCAGGGAATGGGTGATCTGTCCTGCATGGGTAACAAAGTTCTAAGAACTCCCCATCTGGACAAATTTTATTCCCTGGCAACGCGTTTCACTGATTTCCATGTAAGTCCAACCTGTGCCCCAACTCGGTCAGCAATTTTCAGCGGACGTCACGAGTTTCGTAATGGCGTCACACATACGATTAAAGAACGGGAACGAATGGCTCTTTCAACCACGACTTTCCCTCAACTGTTACAAACTGCGGGATATGAAACCGGTATTTTTGGTAAGTGGCATCTGGGAGACGAAGATGCCTATCAACCGTACAACCGCGGGTTTAGCGAAACATTTATTCATGGAGCCGGCGGTATTGGGCAATCCTACCCGGGAAGTTGTGCTGACTTTCCCCCTAATCGAATCTCAGACAGTCGTTATTTTGACAACGTGATACTGCATAACGACACGATCGTTAAGACGCAAGGCTTCTGTACGGACGTATTCTTTCAAGCCGCTCTTGGCTGGATAAAACAGAAATACCAATCCAATACTCCGTTCTTCGCCTATATTACGCTCAATGCTCCCCACGGCCCTATGATCGCGCCAGAGAAATATAAAAAACGATTTGCTGATGAAGGCTGGGAAGACCGTATTCAAGGGCGGTATGGCATGATCGAAAATATCGATGATAACTTCGGATTCTTGATGGCCAAATTGGACGACTGGAAGGTCTTGGAAAACACACTTGTAATCTTCATGACCGACAACGGGCAGGCAGGCAAAAGTGGAAAACTGAATGGAAAACAAACACCTATCTTTAGTGCCGGATTTAAAACGGGAAAAGGCTCACCACATGAAGGAGGTACCCATGTTCCCTCATTCTGGTATTGGAAAAACACTCTTAAGCCAGGCATTGATATACCAGCGTTAACGGCACACATTGATTTGTATCGAACATTCTGTGAATTGGCCGGGGTGGAAATACCTAACAACATTCAGAAAATTGACGGGCGTACACTGATCCCTTTGCTAGAAAATCCAATGGCTGGATGGGATGACAGAAATCTATTTATTCATAAGGGTCGTTGGGAGAAGGGTACTGATCCAAATGCCAGTAAATTCGAAGCTTTCGCGGTAAGAACACAACGTTGGCGTTTCGTGAATAACTCAGAATTATATGACATTTCAAACGATCCGTACGAAACTGTAAATGTCTTTGAGCAACACCCGCACGTCGTAGCCCAGCTAAGACGTGCATACGATCGCTGGTGGGAAGAAACGCTCCCACTTATGGTCAATGAAAACGTACCCTATGCTCCGAAACAACCACAAACCGAGCGGTATGAAAAACAACTCAAAACCCGAGGAATTCCAAACTGGGTAATTCCTAAACTGTAACGAACGTGATCCGCTCTCTAATTTTGATCCGATCCATACTCGGTCAATGGAGCGTATAAACGAATCCCGGCAGTCTCACGATTTCCGGGTTGTTGATTATCAAACGTTACCAGAGGGTCATCGTGAGGGCCGTTACTCCAAAAGCCGTTTCCGCCTTGCGTAACACCTAAGCGAAATCGCTCTTTACCCTGCCCAAAAATGCGCAGCATGGACATGATCTGAGCCCTCTCCAAATTGCGTCCAACCTGAATCGCACCATTCGGGTCAAACGGTGTGTCCCCAAACGCATCAGCACGACCCACACGTAACATACCAGTCGTCCAAACATCATCGGCAACCGTGAGTCTGGCAGGTGGATCAGTATCCGGAGTTGGATCTATTTGTACTCGATCACGATCATCTATCGTAATCGCTGTAGAATTATAGTTTGCACCGTAGATGCCCAAACGTCCCTGATCGTCCACTCGCATGCCACCTGCATGCTTTCCATTAAGCTTGATCAATATTGCGGTTCCTGGCTTTTCAAGATCGATTTCAATAGGATGATCCTGCTTTTCACTGTTTGATAAACCACAAATAAGGACCGTAATAAACGACAATACCCCGGAGGTAATTCCTGATTTCATCTAATTACTCACAAAAAACATGACTAGTCTTCACTAGGTACGACAGGTGTATGACTCGGAAGCTGAGCTTTGAAGTCACCAAGACTCGACCAAATCAATCGGCGCGCCAGATCAACTTCTGACAAAACAACTTCGCCGAATTCCTGAGCCTGCGAGAGAATTTTGCCATCACGACCATAAATACCACTGATCATCCAGTCCAGTTCGACACCACAGTATGTACTGCTCACGACAAAGACATGATTTTCACAGGCACGAGCAGCTCCTAACAGAGGGTTACATCCCCAGACAGGCCAGCAAATTACCTCTGCTCCATTTTGACTAAGTTTTCTGGCAACTTCTGGAAAGAAACCATCATAGCAAATCATCATACCTACTTTGCCAAACGATGTTTCGAACACTGGGTATTCCGTTCCAGGTGTGATTCCGCCTTCAATTTCACCGCGAGGCAATGTCACTTTTCGATACTTACCAACAAATCCTTCGGGGCCTACCAGAGCAGCCGTATTAAAGACCAACCGTCCGTCTCGTTCCAATAACCCAGCACAGATATAGAGGTCGTATTTGCTGGCAAGTTTCTGAAAGTAATCTGTTGATTCACCCGGAATAGTTTCAGCACATTGATGATATTTTAAACCACGACCATAGTAAGTAAGACACTCAGGCAAGACAATAATATCTGCACCCTGTTCTGCGGCTTTAGCAATCAGCGGCTCAAACAGCCGGCACTTTTCGATATTAGAATCACCATCGACAGGCTTGAAATGTACCGTGGCCAGCTTTACTTTCCTTGCCGGGGGAGCTACTGTCGGGTGCAGATCAACCTGTGACCATTCGACTTTACCTCGTGCTTGCCAACGATAAGACAATTCAACAATTCCCTGAGTTGCTGTCGAAGGCACTAAATATGTACCTTTAATCAAGCTCCAGCCATTATTAAGTTTCTCAGCAACCGCCGGGAATTCTGGTTCGGCACGAGGTTGAGTTCCTCGCGCATAACTGGCATCGGAAACAAAATCGTGTTTAACCCGATTCCCGTCTGCATCGCGCCAAAGAACTCGAGCCACTGCTGTACGGCGAGCATGTTTTAGATTCTTAGTACGTTGCAGGGCTGTGAATTCGTAATACTTACCACCTTCTACAGGAAACGACTTTTGAAACCATCCAAACGAACCTGAACGGTGATCGGTTGAAATGCTAAAACTACCAAGGCCGCTGGGACCTCCCCGAAGATTATATTCAAAGTCCGGTGAAATCTCTTCACGCGGTGTTTCCGCTGACCAACCGGCAGGCATCTTATTAACAGCAAGATTCTGCCCCCACACAGCTGGACACATAAATCCCAAAAATATCAATACATTGACTGCAATTAGCTTCATATCAACTCTCCTTTTACGTTTGAATCTATATTTTAGCTCATTCGAATCACGTAATTGCTCAGAGTGCCTAATTATTACGACCCTTACGACATAATGTGGATTTAAATGAATTTTCAAAGAATCCTAAGAGCCAACTACCTAAACACTCTCTAATCTAATAGAATATTAGGGAGTGATTACTTTTTTTTAGAGTTAATGAATCACTGGGTACTGTAACCAAACAAATATGGAACGGAAAAGACATGCCACAAGGCAAAATTAAACGACTAGTTGCTGACCGAGGATTTGGATTTATTGAGACTGATGAATCCGATGACCTATTCTTTCACCTAAGCTCTCTATCTGAAGAACTTAACTTCGAAGAGCTTTCCGAAGGTGATGTATTGGAATATGAAATAGGCGATGGCCCAAAGGGCAAACGAGCGGAAAACGTTCGTCGAGCCTAATTTACAATCATCATGATTGTCCCTCCAGACGTTAATCTGTTTGGTGGATAGCTATTCGCCTGTATTCTCCACAAAACTATCGCTTTGCGCTGCGCTGAAATATTTTGCGACGAGAAGTGATTAGCTTCGTTTTTCCAGTAGAAATGTCTACTTTCTACGAGTTAATACGATGCTAGTCCCGATGGAAGGTCGGGGTGAATACTGAAGAGAGTGTTAAGTCGAGTAATAGCAAAGATCTTCTCGATCTCCGGAGTAACACTCACCAGGCGCAATGCGCTCCCTGCTTTCTGCACTCTTTTGTGAAGCATAATAAAGCGATTTAATGCGGCACTCGACAAAAATTGAACCGTCGACATATCCAGCAATATTCTTTTAACGCCAGAATCGACGACTTCAAATAGCTCGTCACCCATCTGTTGAATATCCCCGTCATCGAGGAATTTTGGTTGTGAAAATGCCACGACAGTAACATCACCATTCTGAGACAAGCTGATCTTTTCCATAATCTTCTACTACCCAAATTGAGCTGGAAGCCGATTCACTAAAAATAAAGCATAGGCCCTGACAAGCTGATAAAATATCAGAGCTTTAACAAAACTCTAACACTAAATTGTATGTCAACTCTCTTTTATCATTAAATTTCTCATGAAAAGATTCACTTACATTTTACTATTTCTAGTAGTTAGTCCGGCGATAGCTGCTGATATTACACTCTCGACATTCACTGTTGATGTAACAATTCCTCTCGGACATCGCTGTATGGGCGTACTGCCAACCAAAAGTAAAAGTGTCGCCGATCCACTATATGCTCACGGATTTGTGCTCCAAGGTGGGCAAAAACCGGTTGTCCTCTGTGCACTGGATTGGTGCGAAATAAGAAACGGAGCCTTTGAACAATGGAAAACTGCTCTGGCCAAAGCAGCTGGAACATCGCCTGAATATGTCTTAATCACGGCACTACACCAACATGATGCTCCTGTGGTTGATCTGGATGCTCAAAATCTACTTGATAAAGTCGGTCTGGAAAATGAACTTTATCAAGTCAATTGGCACGACCAAACACTGGCACGTGTTGCTCAGGCAGTCAAAGACAGTCTGGAGTTAACATCACCTGTAACGCATTATGGAACCAGTGATATCAAGGTTGATCGTATTGCCAGCAATCGCCGTGTCATCCTTGAAAATGGAGGCGTAACTTACAGCCGCGGCAGCCGTAGTGGTGGAAATGAGTACATGGCAAACGCGCCCGAAGGTGATATTGATCCGATGCTCAAAACAATCACTTTTTTCAATCATGACAAAGTACTTTTACAGCTTCACCATTACGCGACTCACCCGATGAGCTACTACGGTCAAGGAGTCGTATCTGCGGACTTTGTGGGTTTAGCTCGGGATCGGCTGCAGCGGGAAAATCAATCCATACGTCAAATCTTTGTCCCTGGCTGTGGCGGCGATGTAACCGCAGGAAAATACAACAATGGTTCGGAAGAACATCGGCAGGAACTCATCAATAAACTGTATCAGGCAATGGCCGCCGCATCAAAGAACACCGTAAAGCACAAGCTAACGAATATAAACTTCCGAAATACTGCGCTTGTACTTCCTTTTCACCCTGGAGCGCATCTTACAAGAAAACAGCTTTCCGAAGATCTGGAAAATGATGGATTGAGCACTGAAAAACGAATTCTGGCAGCCATGGGACTGGCAAGTCGAAACCGAGTCGAGGCTAATAAACCATTGGATTTTCCGTGTGTCGATCTGGGCAACGCCCAAATTGTATTATTCCCGGGTGAGACTTTTATTGGTTACCAATTAATTGCTCAGCAATATGCCGGAAACAACTTTGTTATGTGCATTGCATACGGCGATGCCTGGACCGGTTATCTGCCAACGGATGCAACATTCGAAGAAAATTTCACCGATTCATGGTTATGGGTCGGTAAAGGAAGTGAAAAGAAAATCCGAGAAGCCATTAAGAAGGTCATTCGGAAATAGTGAAAATTGCTAACCACTACAATTCACACTGGAATTTACTCCAACAAATCTGGGCCGCTTTTGCACTCGCTCTGTTTGGTGCCACTGTTTGGTTATGGTTGCCAATAAGTGAGTTTCCCACGATTCCATTACTCGACCTGTTTCTATCACCTGTATTACAGTCGATCTGGACTCATTATTTGGTATTAATCCTTTGCGGAATCTCGCTTCTGGCTGCTTTGATAAAGCCTCATCCGCAAACCTGGGTACTGACTCTTGTTTCACTGGTTTTGATGTTCTCACTAAGTCAACATCGACTACAACCCTGGGCCTTTCACTTGCTGTTGGGAGCAACCGTCTTTGCCACGTGCTCTGCAAATTCCGGAGCTCGTTTACTGAGAATTCTGTGTATCAGTATCTACGTCTTTTCTGCGCTGGGAAAATTTGACTATCAATTCATGCACACGGTTGGACAACAATTCCTCAATGCAACCCTGAGACTAATGGGGCAAAATACTGACCATTTATCACCGGAGTTTGCTGCCAGGCTGTCTTTAATTTTCCCAACGTTTGAATTGCTGGTCGCGATCCTCTTGAGTTTTTACAAAACCCGCAAATTTGGAATCATTGCTGCTGTCATCCTGCATATAAGTATCATGCTGATCCTTAGTCCATTAGGGCTAGGTCACAAACCCGGAGTCATCATTTGGAATGGGCTATTCCTTGCTATGACTCCGATCTTGTTTTCGAGCCTCCCTTATAAAGCGGTGGAAAGTGAAGTGTCGTCTGGTAGTCGGATTGCCTGGATCGTTATCATGGCAGCAACATTAATGCCGGTTCTAGAACCTTTCAAAAAGTATGATCACTGGCTCGCCTGGGGACTTTATTCACCACGCACAAGCCGTGTGCAAGTAAATATTCATCTCTACAAAACAGGAGAGATCCCGGAACTAGATTCTTTTATGTTACCGCCGTTTGCAGATACACCCTTTCGCAGTTTGGACATTCGTAAATGGTCTCTGGCAGAACTCAATGTGCCGATCTACCCACAGGATCGTTTCCAGCTGGCAGTGGCCAGATATATTGCTGACCATTACGATCTTGAAAACCGAATCGAAGTGCGTTTAATGGGAGTTGCTGATCGGTTTACTGGTCAGCGTAAAGTTGAAACTCTGCGCGGCAAGCAGCAAATCGATATACGTTGCCAACAATTTTTCTTCTCGACAGAGTATGTCCCGCGGTGAGCTCAAGACTACTTCCTGAAGGCGGGATGTTCCGGATTGGCTCCGCTGATAAGATATGCAATCAAATCCAGAATCTCTTGCTTAGTCATTGTGTTCAACAGACCTTCAGGCATGATTGAAACCTTAGACTCATCCTGTTCATCAATATCATCCTTAGCAATCTCAACAATACCACCATCTTTCTTCAGCGGATTGTCCGAAAGTTTTAGAATCTTATCGTTCTGTTCGATGATCACGCCTGAGTATAATTTTCCTTCCAGTGTCGCAATAATCTGAGTACGGTATTTCTCTTCAATTTCTCTGGAAGGCTCAGTCAGCGATTCGACGATCTTCGCAACATCGGTTTTCTGTTCGGCCAGTTTTTCCTGCAAGCCAGACAAATCCGGCGCAAGCTTACCACCGGTACCTTTAATTGCATGACAAGCAACACAAGATACCTGAGTAAATAGCTTTCGACCATTCTGAAAATCCCGACCCGACTCTAATTCGTTGATTGCATTGAGAATATCCTGAGTCGACCACTTACGAACAAATTGGCGTTGTGGCATGCTACCCTGAACCATTGCGGGAGCAGTCGGCTGCAAGGGGATATCGCCGATATCTGCTACCACGTGCATCGTCCCATACATGGTTCGCCAGTGCCCCGGAAAGGTACAGACATAAGAATATTCGCCAACTTCCGCCGGAGCTGTAATCTGCAATCGCTGTTGTTCACCAGCCTGAAGCATACCTGTCGAGAACAGTACCTTTGAACTGTCAGGCACAAACTGCTTGGCCAGCCCTTCAGGAGTCGCTCCCAACTTCTCTGCCAAAATACCAACCTCTTCACGAGCTCCGGGCACCGTTACCAAAAGGTTATGAGGCATAATATCCACATTCTGGAAAACAATTTCCACGGGCTTACCAGCCTGAACGTAGATATGAGGTCGATCGTAGATCATACGATGCGGGACCGGACGAATAACAATCACATCCACCGCCAAATCTGCCAACTTACGACGTATCGAAATCGCGGATTGCTTCCCTAACTGACCAGACAGGTCTTTCCCAAGTTGAATCGCATCCATGACAGCTGTCTCAGTACGACTCTTAGCCGGAACTGATTCGATATAGGTGATCAATTGATCTAATAATTTTGTAACACCCTCTGTTGGTAGCTGAGTCCCTTCCAGACGTCCAATAGATGTAATCGCAGAATTACGAACCGCCGCTTGCGAAACCAACGGAGCCAACACTGAAAAGACTTCCTGATCATGTCCGGCAATATAGCTAACTGCATTGACTGCCGATCGAGTCAGCTGAATCTTTGGATTTGCTCCATTTGCATTAACAGCCACACTTGGATTAGGAGCTTTATTGCCTTCCAGTTTAAAAACAGGCTTCCGATTACCATTCAGGATCACTACGGTAAAGCCATCCAGTCGGCTGATATATTCACCATTATTCTCCGTACGATTCCACAGGATAACGCTGTCAATTGGGAACTCCTGACCAAGATCCACTTCCCAGAAGGGATTATTTTGTGAAGTCGTATGGGTCTGTGTATTGCTTGTGTAAGCACCGTTGGTATTGCCGTCAACAGCACGGGCTGCTGCTCCACCAAAGTCGGTTGAGGACTGGGATGCTTTCTTCTTCAAGGCAACATTCTCACCCTCGCTCATCACCTGGACTTCAGCCAAAGTTAGTACGCGTTGTTTACCGGGAAGTTCAATTCGAACGTAACGACCGGCAGCACCTTTTAGATCACCAATCTGTTCGGCTAACGGGGAAGGCAGTTCAGAAATAGTTGCCAATACACGTGTGTATAAAGACTCACGTACTTCATCACTAGCAACAAGCGGAATCGAATCCAATACTGTTCGAAAGCGTGTGGCATTTCCCAGTGACTGCTTCCAGACTTGCTCGGCGGATCCATCGGCTGCGATCAAAGCAGCTGTCGCCAGCCTGCGTGTTACGGCCCGCTTCCCGGCCCGATGCATCTGAGCTATTTCCGCTCGTTTCATCTTGAGCATTGCCGGATCCGTCATACGGAACATATGTACATACTCGGTTAAAACCTCTTCAGCATCCTCATCGGCTGAAGCATCCAGATTTCGAACTGTGTTTACCAATTCAGCAACCATGTCTGTCTGATTAATTCTGGCAATGCCCATCAAAGCCTCATGCCGATATTGATGCACGATACCTGGACGGTTCAGAATCGCTTTATATACGGGCTCACTGCGAGTCATATTGATAAGGTCGGTCGTAGCAACACGATCAATAATGTACTCAATTGCCTTTGCGTTGCCCGCAGCAAATGCTTTACCTGAGCCAACAGCCTCTTTCCAGACCGGCTCCAAACGACGAATTGTATGTCGCAGCGTAAAATCGACGTAATAGTCCATTTCATGATTCAAAGCGAGTAGTGCAATTTCAGCTGCTTCACTTTCATAGAAATAACTACAGGCACGAATGGCTTCCAGACGCACTCGCGAATGCTCGTCTTCGACAGCCGTTCGCAGAATATCAAAAACCCCCGGTACTTTGTGACGCCAGTAACTAATAACACGAATTGCCGCAGCGCGAGCATTGTAATCCGGGGAAGTGGCAACTCGCTTCAACAGCGACAAACCAATACCTTCTGAAACATTATGATGTTGGCAAACCCACAAAGCTTCCAACAGCAAATGTTCATATTGCGGATCTTCTTTATCTAAATCAGCGGTCCACTGCTTAACAGCAGTTGCCACTTCAGCGGTTGGAAATTCACGCAGTTTCAAGCGAACACGATAACGAGTCCGATCTTCAAATGTATGAAGCATCTCCAGCAAATCTACTATCGGTTTACCTTCAATTTCAGGCTTGGTAAGCAGGGGACGTGAAGGGTACGTTATGCGCCAGATACGACCATGGGAATGGTCACGATTAGGGTCACGCAAACTGTGCTGCATATGGCCAACCAATGGATTGAACCAGTCAACAATATACAAGGCACCATCAGGACCAAACTGAATATCGACAGGACGAAAGTTACGATCGGACGAATACAAAATCGGTTCAATTTCAGTCGCTTCATAACCTGAACCAACCTCTTTAACCGTATGTTGCAGAATACCCTGAAAACCAATCACGTTATTCAATAAAAAATTACCCTGAGCTTCCGGCGGGAAGTGACGACTAGAAACAAACTCACATCCCGATGTCGGACGAACCCGCTTCTTCAAAAACTGATTAAGACGCTCGGTATACTGAAACTTAAACGGACCAAAATCATCTTCCCCATAATACTCAGGTGCCCGAATTGAAAAAGGTGCTGCAAAATAGTTTGCGCCACCTGAAGCATCTGCCACAAAATTCTGTCCCCATTTGTTGAAAGCATGGCCCCAGGGGTTAGCAAAGTTATAGTGCACATGCGTATTAAACTCCTGATTGGTGGGATCAAAGCGATATACACCACCATGAGCATTACGTACCGTTCCACGAGGTGTCTCTACCTGCGTCACATGAAAGGTACCTTCATGCATGTAAATGCCGCCGCCTGGACCCCAGGTAAATGCACCAATCGCATGGTGTGAGTCACCGGAATCAAAGCCTCCGAGAAGGATTTTCTTTAAATCAGCTTTTCCGTCACCATCTGTATCTTTTAAGAAGACGAGGTTTGGCTCCTGTGCCACATATGCTCCGCCGTCGCCCAGTTCAAAACCTGTCGGTAAGTGCAGACCTTCGGCAAATGTTTCCATCCTGTCGGCTTTCCCGTCACCATCTTCATCGGTAAAGACCAATAACTTATCGTTTGGTTTGTTCGGAGGAAGATACTGAGGATAACTTGGCATCGTGGCAACCCACAACCGTCCTTGGGTATCAAACGTAAACTGAACAGGATTTTTCAGTTCCGGAAAATCTACTTCACCAACAAATAAATTAATTTCATACCCTTCTGCAATCGTAAAATGCTTCTTAGCATCTTCTGGTGAAAGAATATTAACGGGCGTGTTGAAGTTAGTTGGAACATCATAGAGTTTTCGTGTTCCAGAATAATCATACTCGGCGGGTACATCATGACCGTTAGCAACAGCCCAGATACGTTTGTCGACAACAGCGGCCATTTCATCCAGTTTTATTCGCTCATTTTCAATGACATACGCATCCGTATAGGGTGGGTTACCGTGGTCGCGGCGGGAGCGTCCTCCATAAATGTAGTAACCGTTGACTGCACGGTAATTGTGGAAATAGTTAAAATTCTTCTCCTCAATTTCAGGTAGTAGTGCCGCAGCAGTCTCGTTCCATTTCGATTCAATACCAAATAGAGCTGTCATAAAATGTGGGGCAAATCGCTTGTACCCGTCGTCACTAAGATGAACGCCATTAAAAGTGTAGGGTGTGTCACTCGCAGCAAAAATTTTGTGTGACAAACTCAGTAAATCAATAAACGGTACATTATGCTGCTTCGCAACTGTTTCCATTGCTGCCGCGTAAAGTGCCAGATTAGCGTTTTGTACTTCACCCTTTGGCAGGTTTACATCACCTGTATTTTCAAATGCTAACGGTGAGATCAGAACAACACGTGCTTTGCCTTTACCACTATAGTTCTGCTCCAGAGTATGGATCAGAAACTGATCCAATTCCTGAGTAAACGTAGCAAGCCCCGCTTCACCTCGGAATGATTCACTAAACCCAAAGAAGGCGAAGATCACATCGGCTTTAGCTCGGTTCAGGTGATCATCGGGAGCACCGAAGTCGAGTGAGCGAGGACGAAATCGTACTTCATCACCATTAAAACCTTGGTTCCGTACTGACAGATTCATATCTTTGAATTGTGTCTGAAGCAAGGCTTCCCAGTAGCCAAAGTACTGGAACCGCTCAGCAGTATTGCCGCCAATGAAAACAATTCGATCACCATTTTGTAGATCCACTTGCGCGGACAGTGTTGGACTAAATACAAAAATAGCCAAAAACAAACCGGATAAAGAAGACAATTGCTTCATCATTTTTGCCTCATTAAGAATAGTTATATGTGAACCAGTTGATTCAGTTGATGAGATTCAGAAATGGAACACTATCTGAACCATTCACTTTAATTGCAGGAGTGGGGCGCTACTAGCCTCAACAATAAAAGGAAACGGCGGGCTACCTTAATTCATCAAGTGTTTTTAAGGCACAATTTACATGGATTGCTGAACCAAACGGCAATGCATCTTCATCCACTTTAAACATAGGGTGATGCACACTATAAGTTGCACCGATATCCGGATTACCGACCCCTAAAAATGCAAAACAACCGGGTACTCGCTGAGTGTAGTAGGCAAAGTCCTCGCCACCCATTACCGGCGACATTTCCATAACTTTAGCTTCACCCAACACTTCCTGCATTGCAATTTTTCCGGCGTCCCAACTCTGCTGATCGTTTAGTGTCGGTGGATAATCATTACCCGGAAAACTAACTTCCGCTTCACATTGATTCGCTCGGGCAATCCCTTCGGCCACAGCCTGTACTCGCGATTGTAAATGGTGCAGTCCATCAAGTGTCAGTGAGCGAATCGTTCCCTGAAGTTCCATACAAGGAGGAATCACATTATATGCTTCACCGCCATGCATCATCGTAACGCTGATCACTCCCGGTTCAAGTGGATCTAACTCACGTGAGATAATCGTTTGCAGTTCGACCACAATTTTGGCTGCTGTTGTGACTGGATCGATTGATTTATGAGGCATGGCAGCGTGTCCACCTTTACCTTGCACAACGATTTTCAATGATCCTGCAGCTGCCAATAATGTACCCGCGCGCGCCGCCAGCATTCCGGTTGGAAGATCTGCACTTACATGAAGTCCATAAATACGTTGAACATCCGGATTATCCAGCACACCTTCTTTGCTCATCTTTTCGCCACCGGCGCCACCTTCTTCAGCTGGCTGAAAAATCAGCTTGATCGTACCCTCTATCAGTTCTTCATTTTCTTTCAAAATCCGGGCGGCTCCTAAAAGCATTGCTGTGTGACAATCATGTCCACAGGCATGCATCTTTCCATCGATTTCACTCTTAAAATCAATATCTGTCTGCTCATGAATAGGCAGGGCATCCATATCAGCCCGCAAAGCGATGCAGGGACCGTTACCGTTTCCAATACTGCCTAAAACACCTGTAATCGCCAAATCTTTCTGATATTTAATTCCCAATTCACCGAGCGTCGATTGCACCAACTTACTGGTTTCAAATTCCTCATACATCAGTTCCGGGTGCTGGTGTAGTTGCCGGCGTAGGGCAACAATCCATGGTTGAATTTCTTTAGCTCTAACAACGATTTGTTCTGCGTTCATAAATGCAACTTATGAAATATATTCTTGGGGTTCAGTCAGGGTGTTTGCCAATTTTTGCAACCATCGTGCAGCCGGAGCTCCGTCCAACACCTGATGATCAAACGTCAGGCTTAGCGACATGGTGTATCCAACAACAACTTGATCGTCTTCAACAACCGGTTCGTTGACAATTCGCCCGATCCCGAGGATACCTGCCTGAGGCAAATTTATAACCGGCGTAAAGTGGTCAATACCCAATGTCCCCAGGCTGGAAACCGTAAAGGTTCCACCGATCAATTGATCTTCTGCTATCCTTCCGGAACGTGCATCATCAATTAACTCAGAAGCATACTCGGCAACATCATCAAGCATTAACTTATCCACCTGATTAATTACCGGCGCCAGCAAACCGTTTTCGGTATCAACTGCAAACGCAATGTTTACCTGTTCATAGATATAAACACCTTCAGCAGTCCAACAAGCATTTAATTCGGGACATTCACGTAGAAGATTGGCTGCAATCTTCATGATGATGTCATTGTAGGAAGGTGTCTTCCCGGAACCTTTGAGGCTATCTCGAAATGCGATTAACCCGCGGGCATTCAACTTTGTGTTGAGTGTCACCGGAACCGTCTGTTGCTGACTAGCCTGCATCCTCTGAGCCGTGATACGGCGGACATGAGTTAATTGCTGCAACGAACCTGGCTGGGTTGGTGCGATATACGATGCGCTGGTTACAGAAGTGGTCGGGGCTGGTGTTGTTGCTTGTTCAGCGGCAGCCACAACATCCCGCTCTCGAATCCGGCCATTTCTACCAGTCCCTGTGACTGCTTCCAGTCCTATACCAAATTCCTTTGCTTTGCGGCGGGCACGCGGTGAGGCAATATTACGTCGACCGGACTTTTCGCGCGGTTGAGAAATAGTCATCTCAACTTTGGGTTTTATATCTGCTGGCTCATCCGATACGCCTGTTAATGGTGATGTGACACGTTTGTATTCAGGAGGCTCTTCACCTTCTTCAAGTAGAAAACCGAGTACCTGACTAACCAAAACTACATCACCTGCCTGAGGTGCTTCAGCAGGAATATGTAAGATCCCTGAATCAAAAGATTCAACTTCCTGAGCTGCTTTTTCTCCTTCCAGAACAAAAAGCATATCACCTGCATTGACCATCTGACCATCAGCTATAAGCCACTCTACAAACGTACCCTCGTCCATGGACCAGCCGAGCCGAGGTACTACGATTTCCGTTGCCATCTATCGATACCTCTCTACTCTGCTAACAATTCACGAATCGCTGCGACAACCGAATCAACATTAGGAACAACAGCTTCTTCTAGAGTCGGTGCATAAGGCGTGGGTGTAAATGCTCCACTTAATCGCTTGATCGGAGCATCCAAGTCATCAAAGCCATCATCTGCAATCGAGGCAGCAATTTCGGAAGCAATACTACACGGCTGAAAAGCTTCATCGACAACTAATAAACGTCCGGTCTTGGCAACGGAATCACAAATAGTCGCCGTATCCAGCGGTGAAACTGTTCGCGGATCCACCACCTCGACAGAAACATCTTCGTCAGCCAGTTGTTCAGCAGCAGCCAGAGCATGATGCACCATTAAGGCCACCGCCACAACAGTGACATCCGTACCTTCACGGTGTACTCTGGCCTTACCAAAGGGAATTTGATATTGCTCTTCAGGTACCGGTCCTTTAATTGCCATCAACTCCCGATGTTCCAAGAAGAGGACAGGATCCGTCGAGTGCAAGGCATGGTTGAACAATCCTTTGGCATCGTAGGGTGTCGACGGCGTTACAACTCGCAGACCCGGGATATGAGCATAAATTGAATGATAAATTCCTGAATGATGTGTTGCTGCGGAGTGTCCAATACCACCACAACCACGAAGCAGTACTGGCATTTTAATTCTGCCGCTGCTCATATACTGCATTTTGGCAATCTGGTTTATCATTTCGCCAAAGGCATCATTGATAAAATCGATAAACATGAAGTCGATGACCGGTCGGGTTCCTGTCATGGCAGCTCCACAACTGAGACCGACGAATCCTCGTTCGCAAATCGGGGTGTCACAAAGTCGATCTGGACCATACTTTTCATAAAGCCCGATGGTCGTCATAAAGTTACCACCTCGCTCACCGATCCCTTCACCCATTACCCAGATGTTCGGATTCTGAGCCATTGCCGCATCCAGTGCCTCGTGAGTTCCGCCAACAAATGTCTGTATGCGGTCTCCCGGATCAATATCCACAGCAGCAGTTTCCGCTGCTTCGTCATAAACATGGTCAACGGCGGTATCGCCCGCAGGATAAGGACTGGCTTCCGCGTTTTTATGTGACTCGACGATCAATGCCTCTACTTCGTCGGCAATAACCTGTAGTTCTTCTGCAGTGACCAAACCTTCTTCGATCAGGCGATCAGCCAGACGAGCGACTGGGCAACGCTGTTTCCATTCTTCCACATCTTCCCGGGTGCGATAGGTGAAGTCTCCCATACCTTCGGCGTGAGCCCTCGTACGGTAGGTCTTACATTCGATTAATGTGGGGCCCTCACCATTACGTGCCCGCTCAACGGCCTCGCCGGCAATCCGGTAGATTTCCAACACATCATTACCATCCACTTCAAACCCGGGAATGCCGTAGTTAGCTGCCCGACGTCCAACATCGGGTATCCCACTGGAATACTCAAATGCCACTTCGGTAGCAAACTGATTGTTTTCACAAACAAAGACACAGGGCAGATTCCAGATGCTGGCCATGTTCAGACCTTCATGAAATGCTCCGTTATTAACCGCACCGTCACCAAAACAAGCAACCGATACGTTATCTTTTTCCTGAATCTTAAATGTATAACCACCACCTGCTGCGTGCAGGATACAGGGACCGACAATACCACTGGTGCCCATCATCCCAATCTCAGGCTTGAATAAGTGCATACTGCCACCGCGACCGCCACTACATCCGTCCTGGCGTCCATAAAGTTCAGCAATCAATTCCTGAGGGTGCAAACCTTTTGCCAATGCATGACCATGGCCTCGATGCGTACTAAAGACAACATCTTCTAATCGCAAGTGAGCAAAAACCCCTGTCGCGATCGCTTCTTCACCTACATAAGTATGGCAGGCTCCGTGAACCAAACCCTGCTGGTGTGATTTTGCCAGTCTTTCTTCGCACTTTCTTATAATCTGCATCGTGCGATACAGCGAAAGGCCTGTTTCTTTATCAATTCCAATCGAAGTCGTCGTCATTAGATCTCTTCTTATTCTCTATTCAGCAAATACTTCAGTTCCAACAGAACCGCCCGCGTTCATTGCGAGGTTTCCACCATCCATAGGGATGAGCGTCCCGGTAATCCACGAAGAGGCATCGGAAGCCAAAAAGACAGCCAATCCCTTGATATCATCCGAACTTCCAAAGCGACCACTTGGAATACCACTCAGGAATCGTTCTTTAATTCGGTGATCTGCATCAATTCGTTGTTGTAAACCCGGATTCAAAACCTGAGCTGGTAAAACTGAATTTACCCGGACACCACGGCCACTCCACTCAGTGCTAAGTTCACGAGTCATCTGCACTACAGCTCCCATCGCCATACTATAGGCAATATGCCCGCGGCCCAAGGCGGTGATACTTGCCAGAGAGCCCAGATTAATAATGCTTCCGCGCCCCTGTTCCAGCATTCGCCTTCCGGCTTCCTGACAAATACAAAACCTGCCGTAAACAATATTACGCCACGTCCACTCCACCTCATCAAGTTCGATAACCTCTGGCTTTTTGCGCACCGCTTCGCCGGCAATGTTGGCCACAAAATCGATGTGACCAAACGTCTCATCGATCTGAGCAAACATCGACCGAATGGCTTCGGGTGACGAAATATCGCAAACTACCGGCAACGCTTTTCGCCCCAGAGCTTCAATCTCCTGAGCGGTCGCTTGAGCCCCCTCCTCATTAATATCAGCTAACACGACATCTGAACCAGCTTCGGCCACAGCCATTGCAATGGCTTTACCCATGCCGCTGGCGGAACCTGAAACCAGTGACACACGTCCAGTCAGGTCAAACATAGAACTCATTTTATTTTGTTTCCTTAAATTTATCCCTCATTTGAGACTGCTGTTTACGGATAAAGCAGTACCATATCAGACCCCAAACCGCGAACAATGCGAAGAACCAAAGCACTTCCGGTGTTTGTGCAAATACTAAAGTAGTCATCCCTAAATAAAAGACCGCACAACCGAATACGCCCAATGAGTGAATCCACCCGGGGCGTAACTCTTTAGGTAGAAAACGATGGTTATTCAACAAAACCAGGACGGCTGTCAGTCCCAACCCAAGATTGTTCGTATTAGCCACCGTGAGCACCATTCCTTTAGCATCAGAGTAATACAAAAACACTGTCTGCATAATGAGTGACCAAATAATATAGGCCACCATAATTCGATAATAGATTTTCCCTACCTGATCAGACTTCATCTTTTCGCGTACGCCAGAAACTCCGGACCAGATAATATCAGTCCAGCGTCGGCATACATCATCGATAATCGACATCTGACTTGGAAGCAGTACAAACAGACCCACCAACACAGTCAAAACCCAAAACAGTTGATTAAGCCCATAAAGATCCGGAGCATTCTTAAGACCATCGGCTGTAATTAATGCCTGAGCCCAGGCCAGACCTTCTGTATCTGAGAAGAATTCGGAGTACTGCGAAAATTCGATTGATATCAGTCCTGGCAGTGCCATTCCCATAAAACAACCGGGGCCCCAAATCATTAACTGATCAGTCAAGATATACCGCCACCAACCTTTCCATCGGGACAGATTGGTCTCATTGATTTCAAACACTTTTCCAATGTGACTCAGCGAAACACCACGTCCACCAACCACACTGGGAATAGCTCCCACTTGCGACCCCATTCCCCAGCCTTTGTCACGCACAAAGTTACTATAGGTGGAATTACTCAGACCGCCTCCACCGGCGTAACCGGCAAAAGCCCCAAGCACGGCAATATTAGCCAGCGTGATAAAAGGAATCCCGTTTCCGCTTAATAGTGACGTGATCACATTGTCCACATTGTCCCCGTCCCAATGGCCATCGTTGTCAGTATCAATGTACGACTGATGCTTGGAACTTTTTCCAGACGTGAGGTGAATAGGATACCTGGGTCCGTCATTTCCAGTCACACTCAAATACAGTTTCATGGCGCCCGAACCATCCTGTTGATGGAACAGAGAGTACTGAATCTGTTTCTTTCCTGCCGGAGCTAAGGTAAGTTCCTGTAACATTTCATAGTTTTGAATTTCGCCATCGACAGTTATGGAAATCGGACCACTCTCAGCCGGACGGATGAGCATGTCATATTTATTGTCACCGTCACTGTCATAAGTGCGATACGAAATCTTTTGAGGGTAAATATCGCTGAGCAAGAAACGTTGCTCTTGTACGTCTAGATGGCCATCCCCGTCCCAGTCCTCACCGGCATCCAGTACACCATTTCCATTGGTATCTTCACCTCGTTCAACAGGAACATTCCCAAAGGCAAAAAATCCCGAGAAGACCCTGCCCCAATTAGCAGGGGAAACAAATAAGACACCGACAACCAGACAAAAAGTGAGGACAACAAATACCTTGAGTGTCATGATCTTTTCAAGCGTATTATAAATCTTTCCACCGATAAGCACCGGCAAGGCAACTAATCCAAAAAGCGCATAAGAAAGCACCAATAGCGTCCCGTTATATTCTTCTCCCGGCACCTCCCCTATAAACAATGCGACAACGACTGCAGCAGCTGTTGTGGACAAGGCTGGAATAAGAGCCCCTATATTAAAAAGGGCAAAGGTTCCGATCCAGAAACTCGGACCCGGCTTGTTACGCATAAACCCCGTAAAAACCGGTTCCCCCGTATAGAGTGCATACCGCCCGCATTCCATGTTGTAAAAGACTTGACAGATAATGGCGATCGTCGCGATCCACATCAGACTGCCACCGTACTTGGCTGTAATTTCCGGGCCTAACAGCCACTCGCCACCACCTATCTGAATACCGCACATGACGATACCAGGACCAATGAACCCCTTGATGTTACTCCAACCAAGCCGTTTAGGTTCGGTCAGTTCAGCAACCGACCAGGTCGGGAGAGCAGTTTTTGGCAACTGAGAGGAATTGGAGTCAGGCATAGAATCTTCATTTTCAGTGGAAAAAGTTACAGGAAATTCTTGGGGAGATTAATAAAGAACGATAGCTCGCCCCGGCCCTCCGTGGCAATCACGGATCTTGATCGCTGCGAAAAGAAAGTATCCTCCGTCCGGAACTTTCCTAACGTTGGAAAGAAATTCCACTCCAACCATTTCATGACTGCCCAATGCCCAATACGTCATCAAAGCCCGTTTGGCATCAACGCCACCCAGATTCGGAGCGTCCGTAGCAACGCATCGAACACCACGACTCTTAAGATACACTATAGCGTCAGGGCCGGGAGCCGGCCAACCTTCAGTATCACCTTTGAGTGGGTCTACCCACAATGCTGTATCCGCTGGTTGTGGCTTAAAATACTTATCTACGTGTCCTGTTTCAAAAATAACGACATCGCCTTTGGTTAATTCACCATATTTAGCTTCAAATTCCTTGATATGTTCAACAGTGATTTCAGGAGATACGGGCCAGCTTTTCTTTCCTGTAGACCCAACCAGTTTTCGCACGTTGATGACTCGGGCTTCACCACATGTCCAGTCAAGTGGTACTTTATCTGTCGTCAAGTCACTGTAACCACGCTTGCCATAAGCCTTTTCATACTGCTCCAACCATCCGCGCACTTCCGGAGAATACTGAACATTGGTGCCCGGAGGCGGCAGAGCATACGACGGTGGAACCAGATTCGTTCCTGTCATACTGTCCATCATATGCGTATGGTGCCACATGTCGAGGTATTCGGAATACTGGAAGTTCACATCCAGATAAGGCTGGCGGTGCATCCCTGTCGAAAATCCGGGATCAGTCAGCGGATATCCCTGAGCTAATGTCGGCGACAGGTCAACAGCACGTTTGTTCTTTGCCGAATCAATAAGTCGATTTGGCAAATCACCTCCCACAATCGCGAATGCCCGACCTTCCGAATATGCACCATCCTTGTGACGAGGGTGCAACAAAATATAAAAGGAACCAGTTGCTGGCAGAGACCCCAAGTTAGTTGCACTTTCGGTCCAAATCATTCCATACTTCAATCCGGCGTAGTGAGTCGGTTCAGCGAGCGTTGGAATGGGCCCCATACTAGCACTGTCTGTCCCCAGTGTCATGACATTACGAGTGGCCAAAAACTCCATACAATCAGGATCAGGATCAGGATAACCAGGCGCTTTGCCATCTAACGCATCAGAGATATAGCGATGTCCATCCGGATAGGGACGATAGTAGCGATCTGAATAGTCACTACGAAATAGAGCAACGTCGCCAAAACGCAATTGCCGATGCTGCTTCTCAAATCGTTGAACATGTTCACGTTTAACCAACGGACTCATGCCATTAGGTGCTTGATTCAACAGGTCACGAACATCGATAACACAAGCTTCACCGCCAAACTGCCAGGGCTCAATCTTATCGGTGTATGCCAATCCTAATTTACCCGACTTTGGTCGTTTGAGCTCAGGCCTTGCTACCGAGTGCGGCGGTACATCCAACTGAGTACCTGTATTTCCATCGATCACTAACGAATCGACATTGTAGGGACTAGAAGAACCAATCGTACGTTGATGAATGATCTGAAATCGGGGAAATGGAGCGGTTGGCCAGGTCGCCGGATAGTCCGGAGCAACTAACAAAGAGCAATCAACAAACTTCGATTGAGCCGAAGCAGCGGGCACTCCGGAAAATAATGCTAACAACAGGACGAAATATTTCATCTATGCTCCTTAACCATCAATAGTACTGCCAACTCAACGGGACATACTCTTATAGAATAACAACTTCAAATTGTGATTGTTTAAAAACCTGCCGACAGTTTTCAACTGAGCCAAACAGGGTTATCTCCAGCCAGTTCCATTGTTTCGCTTAGCTTGGCTCGTACATCAGCCGGAAGATTGATGCCGGACTCCTGACTACGCGCCATATGAGCCCATTCAAATTCACCTGGAAGAAATACTTGTTCGACACCTTCCGCCGTTTCCACAGTATGAATTTCATCAATCAACTTATTCATTCGCTGTGCATAATCTTCGGCGTCAGCTATCACCTTGGTATCCATCACGATGAAGCCGGCATTATGCCATGACGGCTGATCAGTCGGATCAAACATCCAACTCCCTACGTCCCACCGCATATGACCGCCCGGTAATGCAGCGGACAAAATTTCACACCACAAGCCAAAGCCATATCCCTTGTGCCCAGCCATCGGAGCCAATGAGGCGCTGGCCGGATAGAGACTACCATCATTAGTTGGCTTACCTTCCGAATCGATCAACCAATTATCCGGAATCGTTTCACCTCTCTGATGAGCCGCATATACCTTACCGCCGGCCACAGCTGCAGTCGCAATATCAAGATTGATCGGATCGCGACCAGGTACCGGTACTCCGTAGGCAATCGGGTTACTACCAAGCACAGGACCTTTGGAACCGGGAGCAGCAACACTAGGAATATCATTGCCTGTCACCATGGCAATGAAACCCTGTCTAGCTGCTTTCTGAGTGTAGTAACCAGCAGCACCAATATGTCCGGTATTCCGCAAGCCAATGTAAGCCACACCTACTTGGGCTGCCTTTTCCATTGCCAGATTGATACTAAACTGACTTCCTACCTGCCCTAATGCTGAGCAACCATCAACAATAGCCCACCCGGGCCCCTCACGTTCAACAACTGGCGAAACATCATTGCGATAACCGCCACCCTGCAACTTACGGACGTAACCGCTAAGAAGTTTTGTACCATGAGTGAAGACCCCCATAGCATCCGTGGTTGCCAATACTTCAGCGGTATTGGCAGCATCCACTTCCCCAACGCCAACCGCCTGTAGGACACTCTGTGCATATAATTTCAATTCGTCAAACGATGGATTCATTTGTCATTCCTTTAGCAGCTATTAATCTAAGGACTCGCTCTTAACGCAACGGTCGGAAAAATTTTCGCAGGTCGTCCGCCATCTCTTCGGCTCGCTCATGAATAGCAAAATGACCTCCTGCTTCGTATTCGTTATAGTGCACCACGTTGTAATACATTTCTGCTCGCTTACGCACGATGGGAGCAAGCTCATGCGGATAGGCCGATACGGCTGTCGGCACTTCAATGCGTTTACCAGCCGGCAACTCCCAGCCATTATAATACGATTCACTGTACAAACGGATTGCCGACCAAAACGAGTTGGTAACCCAATAGAGCATCACATTAGTGATCAGCATATCGCGGGAAAAGAGCGTTTCGAAATCATCATACCAACCTGACCAGTTTCGCCACTTTTCAATGATCCAGGCAGCCAGACCCACCGGAGAATCAGCCATTGCCATTGCCAGGGTCTGGGGACGAGTCATTTGTTGGTGACAGTAGGCACCTTCATCAATCCAGTACCGTTCTACATTTTTCCAGTACCGCAGCATGTCCGGGTCTTTAGGTTTGACGGGTGCCCATTTCATTCCCAAGCCTCGAAGGAGATCCGGATCTTTGTCTTCTTCCGGACGTTCGTCTCCCAATCGAGGGAACAAACAATTAAGATGTACACCAATCAGGTTCTCTGCATGATGAAAACCAAATGGGGCCGTAATAAACCCACCCCAGTCACCTCCTTCAATTCCATATTTGGAATATCCCAGCCCTTCCGTCATCAACCGGTCATATTTTTCGGGATGATGTTGAAAACCAAATCCTTGCTGATCCGGATAGTCTGAAAATCCATAACCAATTATCGACGGAATGATCACCGTAAATGCATCTTTGGGATCCCCGCCAAAACTTGCCGGGTCAGTCAGCATTGGCAAAATCTTTAATAGCAGCAGAAAAGACCATGGGTATCCATGCATCATGAGCAAAGGCATCGGGTTGGGGCCCTTACCTTCCTGCTTGATAAAGTGAATACCTAGTCCATCCACATCTGCTTTGAAGTGTTGATATTCGTTAAGGAGAGTTTCCTGCCGTCGCCAGTCATAATCATGCAACCAGTAGTCGACCAGTTCTTTCATATAATCGAGGTCCACCCCCCGATCCCAACCAGTACCGGTCACTTGTTTGGGAAACCGCGTCATTTCCAGACGACGGCTTAAATCATCTAAGACCTCGTCAGAGATCTTTATTTCATAAGGAGAAACAGAAAGTGCCACGCCTACAGTCCATTAACAATATTAGGTAGTGATTCTCCAGCGATTGCTTTTAATGCTATTCCAGCAACAGACTCCCGCAGATTCTTGATTGCTTTAGGACTCACGGAAGCAATATGCGACGAAACCATGACATTTGACATTCTCCGGATCGGATGATCCTCAGACAATGGCTCGGTACTAAATACATCCAAGCCTGCAGCCATGATGTGGCCGGACTGCAGGGCAGCAACTAACGCATCCAGATCCACCAAATCACCGCGTCCGATATTGATCAACATAGCACCTGGCTTCATCGTAGCCAACGACTCTGCATTCACCATATTCTTCGTTGCCTCTAACGATGGGCAATGCAGTGTCAATATATCGGCCTGAACAAACACATCCTGTTGTGACACCAGTTCGCATCCAAACTCGGCTGCACGTTCCGAACTCACCATCGGATCCGAAGCAATGATCCGACACTTAAACCCTTTAAGTCTTGCGGCTACTTCCTGACCAATACGCCCCAGACCGACAATTCCAACCGTGATATCACTGAGAGCTACCATGGTTGCAACACCATTAGCCAAGCCCCAATTACCCTCCGCAATCAATTCATTGTTCGCTCGAACATCTCGAGTAGCAGCCAAAAGAAAAGCGAGAGTATGGTCTGCAACTTCATTGATACAGTAATCAGGAATATTACAAACTGGAATACCGCGTTCAGCAGCCACAGCAAAAGCAACGTTGTCGTATCCAATACCATATCGAACAATGGCTTTTGCATTCTGCATTGAATCCACGACCGCCTCATCGACTTTCGCAAACTGCGTGATCACGACATCAGCATCACGGCATAGGTCTATCAACTCCTCCTTTGTCTGACATTTTGCACCCACCAATTCATGACCGGCGCCTTCAATAATTTCACGCTCCGGATCCAATGAATCAAACGTATAATCGGTTACAACAACTTTTGCCATCTGGGGATCCTCTTTTCATTAACACTCGAGTTAGCTACCAACTCGTAAATTCTTTTCCTGATTTTTTATTCTAAGGACTTCGACTCAACGAATGTTTTTTACACCTCAAATCTATTGAAATAATTAATGTGTGAATCATAAAACGTGTAGGATGATGAATTGATCAACACGCCTTTGCCCCCTAGAGCTAGATCACCATGTCAAAATACTTTGCGGCAATACTTACCATTTCAACCATATTGCTGGCCTCTGATCGTGAATGTCAGGCTGCCAGTACGGATAAGCCAAACATCATCTATATCATGGCAGATGACCTGGGCTATGGTGACGCTGCTCCTTTTGGTAACGAGCGTTGTAAAATCCCAACACCGGGAATGACTCGGCTCGCAGCCGAAGGCATGCGTTTCACAGATGCGCATTCCATCGCCAGTGTCTGCGTTCCCAGTCGACTCGCAATTATGACTGGTCGTTACCCCTGGCGAATCAAGGGGATCGGGAAAAGTGGTCCCTGGGGTTACATCGCTCCTCAATTCAAACCAGGTAGCCACACGCTTGCCCACCTATTAAATGATCAAGGTTACAAAACTGGCTACATCGGTAAGTGGCACTTAGGGTTGTCGATGGTCACTACTGATAATCAGGTTCAAAAAATAGGCAATATTGATTACTCAAAGCCGGTTACAGCCGGTCCTAATGACCATGGGTTTGACTACAGTTTTATTCTGCCTGGTTCCCTGGATATGTATCCCTATGTTTATCTGAGAAATCAACAGTTTCTCGGTAAGGTGAATAAGATGCGAGGGTGGAGTGCATTCAACCGTGTCGGCCCCACAGAGGAAAACTTTGAAGACTATGAAGTACTGCAAAGTTTCCGGGGAGAAGTAAAGCAATTTATAGCCCGCAATGCCAAAGATTCAAAAAACGGAAAACCCTTTTTCCTTTATTTTGCCCTCACAGCACCTCACACTCCGACAAGCCCTCACCCTGACTTCCAGGGTAAAACCGATCTGGGTGTCTACGGTGACTTTGTTTATGAAACAGATTACTGTTTGGTTTCAACCATGGAAGCCCTGAAAAAGCACGGCATTGATGACAACACCATCGTGATTTTCACCTCAGACCATGGGCCGGCTCCTTATGCAGGGAATATTCTGGAAGCCACTTACAACAATGTCAAAGGTCTAGAGAAACAAGGGCACTATCCATCAGGTCCACTACGAGGTTACAAGTTCTCTGTTTACGAAGGAGGAACACGAATTCCATTCCTCATTAAATGGCCAAATCACATTAAACCGGGGACAACATGCAATCGCCTGATTGGCCTTAACGATCTGCTGGCAACGGTTGCCGATATTACAGGCAGCAAACTTTCAACAGACCAGGGCGTTGATTCCATTAGTTACCTGCCACTACTAAAAGATCCCGATGCAAATGCAACGCGACAAAACCTACCAATAAAAGGTACACATGGCTGGGCATTTCGTATGGGTGACTGGAAACTTTGCCTCTGCCCCGGCAGTGGTGGTCCGGGAGTCTATGGAAATGTACCCAAGCCGGTCGACGCCTGGCCTGCTGCCGTTAAGCAATTCGGCAGCAACCCCTCACGCGAACAATTACTGGCAGCTCCGTTTGTCCAACTCTTCAACCTCAAAGAAGATCTCGCCGAACAAAACGACATTTCACGGGAACACCCACAAATTATTAAACAGATATTCGCCCTCATGCAGCAGCAATTTACCAGTGGACGAAGCACTCCAGGTCCTAAACAGACCAACGACCAAATCTCTATTGACTACTGGGGACGTATCCCTCGCGGAATTCTCACGAATTAGGAAATAAAACAATCATGTGTTACATCAAATCAATTTCGGTCATCGCACTGCTGAGCCTTTGTTACCAGATAAACGGAGCCGAAGTGGATCAGCTAACACCGGAAAACTGGGATAAGCACGTACCAGCCGGCAAAGAAGTAGACGCCATTTATGGCGACTATGTTATACGCAATGACGTACTCATCGCGATTATCGCTCAACCGACACCTACGCGAAATGCCAACCTTACAATCCGTCAAGTCGGCGGTTGTGTACTCGATCTAACCAGACATGATTCCAACAATGACCAACTCGGTTGCTACTACCCAACCGGCCAGAAGTTCTCATTTACCGATCCCAAACAAGTCAATTTCGTAGTGACCGAAGGTAACCAGGCCGCGATTCATATCACCAGTCAGAAGGAGAGTGACGGATCCTCTGCGAAAATCATCTACTCGATAGAAAATGGTGCTCAAAGTTTACAAATCAGTACGCTGTACCTAAACGGTTCTGACAAGCCGGTTAAGATTGGCCTGCAGGATTCGATTCGTGCTGACAGTCCTTTTGTCTTAGGCTCAAAAGAAAATACTTTCTGGGCAAACGATCAATGGTTCCGGCAAGCCTACGGTGTGTGGTCAGCAGAACATCAGATTAAACGAACCGGCAGCGGTGGCCGGGTGATCCAATTCACAAGTAATGCTGCGACTTCTGTTGAACTGCAACCTATGCAAAGCAGTACTTTGCAGCGCGAACTGATTCCGGCGAGCAGTGAACTTGAGCTTAAAACCATCTTCAATGATCTCAGTCAGATCAGTCAACATGTCGTGCAGCTAACCACTGTCGATCCAGACGGACCCGTCAGTCATGCTCGAATCAGCGTGCAGCTTGACAAGACCACCATTGGTAACATTCGTACTAACGCAAAGGGTACATGTCAATTCTCTCTGCCAACCGGAGATTATACGATGCTGTGCAAAGCTGCGGGACGACCTGAGCGTGAATTTAAAATCTCGGTTAAGGAAAAAACTCATCAAACGATCGAGTTAAAACGAGCCGGATATTTCTCGGCACACGTCACTGATGGAAACGGCAGGCCTATTTATGCCAAACTGTCGTTCGAAGGTTTGAAAGAAACGGCAACCCCGAACTTTGCACCTAAACAAAATGCAATCTTCGCTGAGAATCTGATTTACGCGAACAATGGCAAAGTACATCACCCCTTACTGCCGGGTAGCTACAGAGTCATCATCAGCCATGGTCCGGAATACAACGCTGATGTTCAAAACATCGTTATCCAAGAAGGAGAAACCTTCAGCCTCGAGTCTGCGTTAGACCATATTGTGGACACCCGCGGTTGGATCAGTGCTGATTTCCATACTCACAGCTCTCCATCAGGTGACAACACCACTGACCAGTACGGACGAATCCTGACTCTATTGGCTGAAAATATTGAGTACTCACCAGCAACTGAGCATCAGCGAATCGACTCTTTTACTCCGATTCTCAAAAAACTACGAGCCGAGCACTTAATGGGCACTGCTCCGGGGATGGAACTGACCGGACGCGTACTGCCGGTCAATCATCAAAATGCATTTCCACTGATCCATCGTCCTCGCACTCAGGATGGTGGAGGTCCGGTAATTGACGACAACCCAATCACGCAGATTAAACGCCTCAAAGGTTGGAATAACAATTCAGACAAGATTGTGCAGGAAGACCATCCGTCCCTGATGCAAATTTGGCGGGATAAGGACACCGACAATATAGCGGATGGAGGATTCCGGGAAATGCTCGACTATATGGACACCATGGAAGTGCATCCTCCGCAGTCAATCTTCCAGATACCGGAGCAATTACAGCCGTCCAACTCGCGAGAACCCGTCATGTTTTACTGGATGCAGTTGATTAATAAAGGTTATCGCATTTCCGGTGTCGTTAATTCAGACTGCCACTACAACAATCATGATGCCGGATATATTCGCAATTACATACTTTCTCCGACTGACAATCCCGGACGTATCAAGACTCCCAATATCGTTGCTGCTTGTCGCAAAGGAAATATTGTCATGACTAACGGTCCTTTCTTGGATGTCAGTGTTACCGCGGGGAAAAAATCTCGTGCCGTGCCGGGTGATGACCTTACTGCTCCATCCGGAAAGGTTAAGGTTTCCGTCAGTGTGCAGTGTCCTAACTGGTTTGATATCAATCGAGTTCAGTTTTTTCTCAACGGACGTATGGCCGAGGATTTGAATTACACTCGACGTACGCACCCACAAATGTTTTCTGAGACATCCGTCACCAGATTCAACCAAACGATTGAAATTGAATTAGAGGAAGATACGCATATTATCGTGGCTACCATTGGTGAAGATCTGAAAATCGGGCCTGTTCAGGGCGAACGACGCGGAGCTATGGAACCAACTGCCGTTGCCAATCCTGTGTTTGTCGATATTGACAGAAACGGATTCCAATTCAATCAGGATAATCTGGGTATCAACCTGGATGCAGAATAGAAACAGGCAAACACTATGGATCTCGGACTAAAAGGGAAGGTCGCTGTTGTCACAGGTGGCTCCAAAGGTATCGGCGAAGCTATTACTCGGACACTACTGACCGAAGGCGCACAGGTCGCCAATATAAATCGCTCAACAGCAGAAGGTGAATCCCTTGAGGCTGAATATCAAGCTAAAGGACAACGCTGTAAATTCATCCAGGCCGACCTAACTCAAATTCAGGCATGTGAACGAGCCGTTAAAACCGCTTTGGACGAATTCGGACGAATCGACATTTTAATAAATAACGCCGGTGTAAATGATGGAGTCTCTTTAAGCGACGGGCCTGACGCATTTCTTGGTTCGCTACAACGAAACCTGATTCACTACTATGCAATGGCTCACTATGCACTCAACGCATTAAAAGAATCGCAGGGTGCAATTATTAATGTCAGCAGTAAAGTCGCCGCAACCGGGCAGGGTGGCACCAGTGGATATGCCGCATCCAAAGGTGGCATTAATGGGATGACACGCGAATGGGCTTTAGATCTTGCTGCGGATAATATTCGAGTAAACACGGTGGTTCCTGCAGAAACTTGGACACCTCTTTACGCAGAATTAATTGATCAGTCAGCCGATCCTGCGGCTGCCAGAAAACAGATCGAGGACATCATTCCCCTGGGGAAACGATTTACGACATCTCAGGAAATCGCTGATATGGTCGTATTTCTGGCTTCACAGCGTTCTTTACATACCACCGGACAAATTCACTATGTAGACGGCGGTTACACTCATTTAGACCGCAAATATACGTCTGGTTCGAATAAAGTGGATCTTTCCAAATAGTGCCCCGACTCAGAATCCAATTGAGTTTTTGACTGCCCTGACTAGTCTAAATGCTATATTTCAAGTAGTTAATGTTCTTCCGGATTCTTCGCTACGGTTCTTATTTTGTATTTATCAAGGCTATCGCCGGCATTTACGCTCTGTCTGGTCTTACTGGGCTGCAATTCCGAAAAGGAATTGAGTTCTCATTCGCTGAAAAATTCCGTTTCGCTAGCCGATACTGAAAACGAAATTAAAAATGACCAGACTCTGGCTATCCCGGAAGAAGATGCAAAATATCTTCAGGACGTCGAACACTTCGGTGGGTTTGTACTTGGCGATCGAGCTTTTCCAAAAATTAATAATGCCATTAAGCAAGAGGACTGGGAGAGTTTTGAAAGTTTCTTTGCCCCTGAATTTGAAGGTGAGATGTTTGTTTGGGATCAAGCAACATCAAGCCATTTCGATTTTGCCAGCTTCGACCGCTGGGATTCCGAATCACCCCGTACAAAGAAATTAACTCGTACCGGGTTTGTGGCCGCCATCAAAGAGCTGCGTGCACAATTCCCCGAACTGGAACGCTCCGAATTCAAAGTCATTAAAATGACACCGGAACATCACGGTCAATTTGATGAGCCGTGGAGTGGTAGTTTTAAGCTCGCGATGGCAGGCAAGAATCCTGCGGGCAAGATTGCTTTTCTCACGCTGAAATTTTCCTGCCGTATCGCTTCTATTTCAGAAGAAACCCCGGACTCAAAAGAATACATCCTTAGCTGCCTGCCTTACGAAGGAAAACACGGAACAAGCGAGAAGTTTCTCATGGAAGATGTCACCAACAATACAGGCATCACCAATCTGGGTTTACGGGATAACTGGAAATACGACTATGCCGAAGGGCAGACACGTCCGTTTGTGACCGGCGGAATTTTTGCGAATGACTTCAATCAGGATGGAAATACAGACTTCCTGCTGACAGACCTCGATGGACTGTTTTTTTACGTGGGAGATGGCGAGGGAAAATTCACCGAACAGTCCATTCAGATCGGTCTGCCTAGATTTATTAAAGAACCGGTCGCCGTTGTTGCTGATTTTAACAATGACACTTACGAGGATCTAATTATTGGTCAGTCATTA
>PAPJ01000043.1 GCA_002709045.1 Planctomycetaceae bacterium
CTGCTGAAGAAGCACCTGCCGAAGAAGCACCTGCTGAAGAAGCACCTGCTGAAGAAGCACCTGCTGAAGAAGCCGAAGAGGAGGCCAGCGAGTAGGACTTGCGGTTTTCTGATTGTGTAGGTGCCAAGACTCACTAGCCGATTCAAAGCTGATTCGAAAGTTGGGTATTGCCATGCGATTTGATGTACTATCTTTGTTTCCTGAAATTTTCCACAGTTATTTCGGACAAAGTTTACTTCACAAGGCGATCAAAAACGAACTGGTGGAAACTGCCCTGCACGATATTCGTCAGTGGTCGGACGATAAACATGGACGTGTGGATGATCGACCGTTTGGTGGAGGTCCGGGCATGGTGATACAGGCTAAACCTGTCGTGGAATGTGTCGAAGCAGTTCAGGCAATGGGAGAAACTCCTGGCAACCTGATCATGCTTACACCTACGGGTAGGAAACTGGAACAAAGACTTTTGGAAGAACTGGTCGAGATGCCTCGGCATTTACTATTGTGTGGTAGATACGAAGGTTTCGACCAGCGGGTTTCAGATATTCTGCAGCCCATGGAAATATCGATAGGGGATTATATCCTCAATGGTGGAGAAGTTGGCGCTATGGTGCTGATTGACTCCATGATTCGACTTGTTCCGGGAGTGCTCGGCGACGAGCAAAGCAGTCAGCAAGACTCCTTTTCCTGCGGGCAGCGATTATTGGAGTTTCCGCAATATACAAGACCAAGGGAGTTTCGAGGGCTGGAAGTTCCTCAGATTTTGCTTGGTGGTGATCATCAGGCGATTGCCCGGTGGCGTGAAAAGCAGAGTGTGCAGCGAACGCAGAATCGTCGTTCTGACTTGTTGTAGATTGCTTTTCACTCCGCTGACAAACGAAAACAACCAATCACTTGTGAATATTAAAGAGTCGTCCTAAAAGGAAGGGCAAAATAATGAATCAAAAACTAATTGATCTGGTCGAAAAGTCCAGCTTAAAAGAAGATAAGCCACAGTTTGAGATCGGTGATACCGTGGATGTTCATGTTCGAATTCTCGAAGGTGAAAAAGAACGTATTCAGGTATTCAGTGGAGTTGTCATCGCAATGAGCGGCAGCGGAACTCGTGAGATGTTCTCTGTTCGTCGCATCGTAGCTGGTGAGGGTGTTGAGCGTAAGTTCGCTTTGCAATCTCCACGAATTGCCAAGGTGGAAGTAACTCGTTCAAGCCATGTTCGTCGAGCTAAGCTCTACTTCCTGCGTGATCGTGTGGGCAAGGCGACCCGTTTGAAGGAACGTCGTACAAGCTAGGCGGCCGACTTTTTTTCCGGAAGGCAGGTGCTGGACTTAACGACCGACCATTCAGGTATCCTGTCGTGTTAATAGTCTGGAATATAGCGTGTGGAATAATTCTGGAAATTTTGGCTTTTAGTTTTCGTCTGTTCAGATACCTTTGCTGCACACTCGGATCTAAACCCCGCCTTTTCACAAGTGAACAACTCGGGCAACAAGCAGAATTGCTTGCTGCCCGGTTTTTTATGCGCCGTGGATATTCGGTACTTGGTCGACGCGAAAGACTGAAAGGTGCCGAATTGGATTTAATACTGGTTGATCATTTTCACCGGGATGACGAACTAGTAGTTGTGGAGGTTAAGGCTAGTCACAACGCATCGGCACTGCCGCATCGACGTTTTACATTTCGCAAACGGGAACGTATTCGCTTAGCAACGAATGAATTCATAGGACAGTATAAACTTAAGGGGGTCTGTATTCGACTGGAACTGGTTACGGTTATCTGGAGCCAGCAGGGCTTGCTACCGACAATACGGAGATTTCGTTTGGAATCGATTCAGACTGAAGTTCGCAGCCGATAAACTTTCGCAGTTTGGTGTTAACGGCGTTTGCCACGGCTTCTCTGTACAGCGATGCAGATTTCCTGACGATTGAAAGCTAGTTGGCGCGAGCGGATGTACTGATATCCCCAGCTGCGAATTCGGTCGAGATAGGTCGGAAGTTCGGCAGCCAGTTCCCACTTAATCATTTTGAGTGTCAGCAACATGCCGCGAATGTTCGTATTTTTGTTATTGACGATATGCTCAACGCTATCGAGTGTGTAGTTGGGAGCCACATTGGAGTCAGACATAAGCCACCTCACATCAACAAAATCTGAACGTTTGATGGCGGCAGCTTTTTTTCGGATGTGTGTGAAATCAGGATTTTGCAAAAGTGTCTCGTGCATCCCGGCAGGGTCGATTCCAATGACCTGAAGGTTTCGTGCTAGAAGTGCCTGACAGCCTCCTCCAGGACTACTTCCAATTTCGGCTACAAGGTCTCTGGGTTTCAGAGGAAGCCTTGACCAGCGTATAGCTTCTTCCATTTTTCGATAAGCACGACTTACGATATGCTCGGGAAGTCGTATCGAATAGACACCGCCGGGCCAGCGAGTGAAAGTTTTAGTTGCCTGGTGCCAGCCAACCCACCAGTGATTTTGGTCGATGATAATAATATCCAGAATGCGTTGGTCCGGCTTGGCGATGCGGTTGATCTGTAGCTTATCGGGATGTAGAAAAGTAGCAATTCTTTCAGCTAGTTGATCAGTCTCAGCATCACGCCCCGGTTCAAATCCTCTGTTCCCGGGAATGCTTATATCGCGTTTCCAGACATGTAGGTGCTCAATTTTTCCGAGTTGGATTTGCTCAGTCAATTTTTTTATGAACTGAATTTTTTCAACTTCTCCGTCAGCTTTGACGCTGCCAAGGCTGATACCATAGCAGCGAGCAAAGGTGGATTTAAGATCAAGTGTTGGCAGTGATTTCTGAGGGAAAGTTGCCGGAATTTTAAAGGTGACAAAACCAGGACGTGAGAATGAAAACTTGAATTGGGGCCAAGATTCAAGGATTTCTTTTTTTAGTACTGTCTGAGCCCCATATTGGCAGCAGCAGTATATGAATTGAGTGTTATCGGACATCTTCGATATTCGCAGAGAAAGTATAAGTCAATCTGATAATTGTGCCGTTTGATAGATGTTTTTCGGCGAAACATTGTTGCTAAAGGCGGTGTTTAAGCAAGAAGTATCGTTTATTAGTCATATAGACCGTATAATCGGTAATGTTTGGTGCTGAAAGTCCAGTAGAAGTGGTTGCTTTGTGTTTGTAATGGTTCTACTGTGCTGTAGGCTATAGTTTGTAGGGTCTTTGATTCGATAATTCCTAAAAAGCTAATTTTTTTGCGGATAGAAAAATCTATGTCAACAACTCGTCTTATTCTCACTGCAGGTTTCTTGGCAGTACTTTCAATAAGTTCGGTGGAAGCTCAGGGGCCTCCCGGCGGAGCAATGGGATTTATTTCCCGCTTGGATGCTAATAAGAATGGTCAGCTTGATCCTAATGAACAAGGTCGCGCGCGGCCCTTTCTGGAGCGTATTGCCCGGGAAACAGGTGGTCTTGATTTAAATCGACCGATTCCTTTGCAAACGCTGGCTTCAAAAGTTCAGCAAATGCAAGGTGGCGGCGGAGGTGATCAAAACCGTGATCGTAGTCGCTCGCGTGACCGAGGTAGTCAGCCGGCACGGAATTCCGGTGACCGTCGTTTTGATGATGATGCAGCCGCGGCAACTGAAGGGCTTGTACAGGGATTTAATGAAATTCCGGAAGATTTGGTCCCCCCCGTTGGTTTTGGTTCCAAGGCTGAGTATCTCAATGTGGATGTCATTCAGGCGGATTTCGTTGAAGCTGAAAATACAATCAAGAGATATGACCGTAACCGTGATGGCATTTTGGATCAGGAGGAAATCCGGAATGCAAAATGGTTATATGGTAATCCAATGAATCAGGATCGGAATGGTGACGGCAGACTCACCAAAAGTGAATTAGCGGTTCGTTATTCGATTCGTCGTGATACGCAAAAGGATCAGGCACGCGAAAAAGCGTTCCAAGAGTCGCAGAAAC
Source organism: Planctomycetaceae bacterium (assembly GCA_002709045.1). GTDB lineage: Bacteria > Planctomycetota > Planctomycetia > Pirellulales > Pirellulaceae > UBA721. The sequence goes on from PAPJ01000043.1 coordinate 3,927, forward strand.
CAAAAGATAATAATCAGCAGTCACGTGGCGGTCCTCCTCAAGGTGGTGATCAGTCGCGTTCCCGACGCGGCGGCGGAGATTCCGGAGGCGGCGATCGGATGGCTCAGTTTGCAGACAGTATTTTTCAGCGATACGATTCCAATAAAAGCGGTGTCTTTGAAAAGGATGAGTGGAAGAATTTCCGTACCGATCCAAGTGGATGGGACTTTAACAAAGATGGAAAAATTACGCGTGAAGAATTAGTTAAAGGGATGTCCGAGCGTTTCGGTGGTGGACGTTCTTCCGGTGGCGAGAATGGTTCACAGCGTGGACGAACAACTTGGAACGGGGATAAGGGGCCTGCCGGCGGTGGTTCCGGTGAATCACCAAACTCTTATCGCTTTAAGACAGCACATGATTTATTGCCGGAAGGGATTCCTCAGTGGTTCCGTGAAGGTGATAAGAATAAAGATGGCCAGATCGCTATGTCTGAGTATTCAGGACAGTGGAATGAAAAGACACTGTCTGAATACTATGTCTACGATAGAAACCGTGACGGATTATTAACCGTTGGGGAAGTGATGGCCGCAAAAGAGACTGGGTTTGTCCGCGGAGTAACACCTCCTCCGAAAACCCCTTCCGGAGATTCCCCAAGGGTAACAAATCAAACTCAGGAAAGAGGAAGTCGATCTTCAGAAAAGGGAAGTGAATCTTCAGAAAAGGGAAGTGAATCTTCAGAAAAGGGAAGTGAATCTTCGTCCGAATCTAAAGGTCCCGATGAGCGATATGTGAAATACGCAGTTATGACGATCGGCAGATATGACGAGAATAAAGATGGGGTGTTGAGTCTAGATGAAATTAAAGATGCGAAAAATGTAAAGGCTGAATATGATCAAAACAAAGATGGAAAGCTGACACCGGCTGAAATTGCCACTGGTTGGAGTAAAAAATAGCTGATAGCGATTTAAACTCACTGGTCATTCGAACTTGACGGCTCTACCCTACGTATCGTAATTAAACGAGAAGTAGTGCAGAGCCTTTTTCTTGCACTATCAGCACCATTTTAAAATGATTGATTTGGATAGGATTAAGGTAATGAAACAAACGATTTGGGTTGCATTTTTTGCGGCGGTGTTGGGCACAACAGTTGGTGTGTTTTTAGCTCAGGATCAGGGCGTTCGTTCGGTATCTGCCCGTCAACCAGCCTCAAATACGGTTGATTCTGTCAGAAAGGCTTCAACGCCAGTTGAAGCCGGATATACGGCCGAGGAACTTGTTAATTTTAATGTCTACGACTCGACCAATCGAGGCGTCGTTCATATTACCACGCGTAGCGCCCGGACATCTGCTTTCTTATTGTTTGAAACTCCAACTGAAGGTGCAGGCTCAGGATCCGTACTGGATCGTGATGGTCATATTTTGACTAATAATCATGTTGTGGCAGGAGCCCGGGAGATCTACGTCCGGCTTTATAACGGGGAAGAATATCCGGCAGGAGTTGTTGGCTCGGATGATCTGAATGACCTGGCGGTTATTAAGATCGAAGCCCCTGAAGACTTCCTGCATCCGATTTCACTGGGAGATTCCGCACAATTGCGAGTTGGTCAGAAAATTCATGCCATCGGTAATCCGTTTGGTTTGGAACGTACTTATACCGTTGGTATTGTTAGCAGCTTAAATCGACAGTTACCGACGGCCGATCGCAGGACGATGAAGTCAATTGTGCAAATAGATGCGGCAATTAACCCCGGCAATTCCGGTGGTCCGCTGTTAAATAATCAGGGTCAGATGGTTGGAGTGAATGTGGCGATTGCCAGTAAGGTAGGTGAGAGTTCCGGGGTTGGCTTTGCGATTCCAGTGAACACCGCCAAACGAGTGGTTCCTCAGTTAATCGAGAACGGTAGGGTGATTCGTCCGGATATCGGTATTACCCGTGTTTATAAGACGGAAGAAGGATTATTAATTGCAACGGTCGCTCCGGAGGGCCCAGCCGACAAAGCAGGGCTTCAGGGATTTAAGCTTGTGAAAACCAGGACGCAGCGAGGCCCTTTTGTATGAACAGACACGAGTGGATCAGTCACAAGCGGATTTGATTGTGGCTGTGGATGGTCAGGCTGTGGGTAGTGTCGATCAATTTATGACGATCGTGGAAACCCGCCAGCCCGGCGATGAAGTGGTTGTTACGGTAATTCGTGAACGTCAGCGCGAAGACATCAAGGTCGTGCTTGGTGGCGAATAAGGTTTGTGTCTAGAATGGCCAGACCCGGGGGATAATTGTGAGAGCGCAGGTGCCCATGAGTATGGCTAATGGAATTCCACAGCGAAGGTAGTCTCGACTTCTGTAACCACCCGGCCCCATGACCATCAGGTTGGTTTGATAGCCAATCGGAGTGATAAAGGAGAGTGAGGCTGCCAGAGTAACGGCGATAATCAGTGGCCTCGCGTTGATGTTACCTGCTTGGGCAATTTCAATGGCCAAAGGTAAGAGCATGGCCGCTACCGCATTGTTGGAAATTGTCTCGGTTAATACGACAGTGATGATGTAGAGTCCAAGTAGGATCCAAATGGGGTTTGCTCCCGCGACGGAAAGCATAGTTGTTGCCAGAGCTTGAGCCGCTCCGCTAGCTGATAACGCTTTGCCCAGACCAAGCGCAGCAGCAATGGTCAAAAGCACCTGAATATTGATTGCGTTGCGCGCGTCACTGGGTTTTAAACATCTGGTTAAGACCATCAGTACGGCGATTCCCAGTGATGCGATGGCAGGTGATGTGATTCCCAGTGGATTGGTGTTCGAGTGGAAGAGTGATCCGATAACAAGCCAGATTAGCAGCAGGCCTAGCAGGGTAAGGGCGAGTGCAGCCTTGGCCTGATGGCGTGTTTCCACTCCTTCAACACTAGAAACAAGGTAGAAATCTTTACTGTTGCGATAGGTGCCCACGAAATCACTCGTTGTTTGAAGTAGCAGCGTGTCACCAGCCTGAAGCGTAATATCGCCGACTTTACCCTCCAGTCGTTCCCCTTCACGGTGAACAGCAACAACGGCGGCATTATAACGCTGTCGGAAACTGGCTTCTCGAATTGTTGCATTAAGCAGAGGGAACTTGCGCGACAGGACGACTTCAACAAGATGACGTTCGGGATGATGCCTGAATTCCGCTTCGACTCCCGGTAATAGCCCCGGCAATTGTTCTAGTTCAACAATTGTTTCAACCGCCCCGGTGAATACGAGGATGTCATCGGCGGCAAGGATTGTGTTGGGAGTCACCGGTGTAATGATATGACCAGAGCGATCGATCTCGATCAGGAATAATCCGTCGAGGTGTCGGAGTCCGGCCTGTTCCACCGTTTGTCCCGCCAGCAGACTGTCTGGTTGAATCTGCATTTCCACCAGATATTCACGTCGTTGCTCGTCAAGTTGCTTGATAATCCCGCTCCGGAAGGGAAGTAGTTTTGGGCCGATCGTGATAAGGAAGACAGAACCAGCTACTGCGCATGGAATACCGACAGCAGCTAATTCGAAAAGACCTAATGGTTCCGCTCCCGTAATAGAAACTCCTTCCGGTAAGCGTTGCAGGAGCTCACCGTTGACCACCAATGTTGTGCTCGTACCAATTAGAGTGCAAACCCCTCCTAGTATCGCCAGATAGCTTACAGGTAGAAGCAGACGTGACGGAGAGATGTTTCGGCGTCTGCACCAGGAAACAACGACAGGCATCAGCATCGCGACCACGGCTGTATTTAACAGGAAAGCACTTGCAGCAGTGGTGGCTGCTGTAAGACGTAGCAGGGCTTGCTTCTCCGAAGTGGCTGTGCCAAGTAGTTTGTGACCTAGCCAATCCAGTACTCCGGATGTTCGCAGTCCTGCCGTTATAGCAAGTAGTCCCGCGATGGTTAGAACTGCCGGGTTTGCAAACCCCGCAAAGGCATCTTCGGCTGAAATGACTCCAGCCGAAGTAACTACGAGTAGTGCTCCCAGAAAAAGAATATCAGTGGAAGCACGACGTTGAACCTGAAGCGTAATAAATACCGCTGCAGTAATTCCCAAAGTAAAGTATGCCTGCCAGGAAAGATCCATAAGTTTCTCGTTGGTTTGCTTAAGAGTCCACGATAAAGCGATTAAATGTAGTAGAGGGGACTCCTTACCCAGGTAATATCGGTTTTTGAGATACCCTCTGAATATCAACTGATAATGTCCTCGTTACTTTAAATTGTCAACTAAGTTTATCAAAATAGTAAACATTAAAGGCCTTCATTATTCAATTATTTGTGATCTTGTTGGACTATTGGTCAGTGCTATGTCGAGTTTGTATTTAGTGCGACCCTTATAACCCGAACAATCGTTACAGTAATTTCGGTTTCGTCCGGGAAATAACTGAGTCCGCTACACGAACCCGATACGAATACTCGAACCTATGATTAAGACGTATTTTTATTGCGTAATACAGGATCAGGAAGATCTTGGGCTGTAATCGATAGAGATTACCGGATTTACCTAAATTCAAATATTTGGTGGTCTAATTCAATTCAGCTGAATAAAATGTAGTTGCTCGGATAAACCTAAGTTTTAAGAGCTAACGAACAGAGAAGTAAAAATTATCCTGCGTTGGAGTTATTTGGCCATGTCCAAACGCATTGCGCTATCAACACTTATTTTCACCCTGGCAACATTTGCGCTGTCTCCGTTGACAACTGCAGCTGAGTCTGAAGGTGTGCTTCACACCTACAAAAAAGCAACCGGGGAAACCTTCTTCGCTCTTTCAGTGCAGGCTCATCAGCAGCTACCCGCTGCCGGTGCTCATGACATCCTGGTGCTATTTGACACCTCGGCAAGTCAGATTGGTGAGTATCGTAAGGATGCGATGGTATGCCTTGATTCATTGCTGTCTAATCTTGATACTACGCATCAAGTGAAGCTCATGGCAGTCGATCTGTATACCGTTGCGATGTCCGGTGATTTTGTTGCTGCTGATAGCGAGCAAATGAAAGCGGCAATTTCCAAGCTCAATCGTCGCGCTGCTCTCGGTTCTACGGATATGGTTGAATTGCTGAAGGCCACAGCAAAACAGTTCCCAGTAGATAGTAAAAATGCAAAAAGCGTCGTCTATATTGGCGATGGAATGAGTAAAGCAAATCTGCTCCAAATCAAGGACTACAAAGAGTTGGTATCCGATCTTGTCGGGAAAAACGTATCGTTCTCTTCATTCGCGATTGGTCCTCAACGTAATATTGAATTACTGGCAGCTTTAGGTAACAGCACCGGTGGAATTATCCGGGTTGATAATGAAGATCAGCAGACGAGTGTAAAAAGTGGTTTCGATCTGGCCGGAGCCGTTGTCGCTCCAGTACTCTGGCCAACTAACCTGACAACGTCCACAGGTGTTCACTGCGTTTATGCCGCAGAAACGACTCCTCCTATTCGTATGGATCGGGATACAATACTGCTGGGCCAACTCAATAAAGCTGGTGCTTTTGAAGTGTCCATTAGTGGTAAAGTCAATGGTCAGGATGTTCAATTGAAGTGGGATGTGGCTGCTACCGGGTCCAATGAGGACTACAACTTCCTACCTACATTAGTTGAAAATGCAGCTCCTCATCATGGAGTAGGTCTTCCGACACTGGGTTCGGAAGGGCTTATCGAAGTGCGTCGTAGTGTCCGAAACAATGTTGATGGTTTGAACACGGTTGGATTACACGCTTTGCGAACGGGTGATGTAAAAGGAGCGATTGAAGTTGCTGATGAAGTACTTCGCAAGGATCCAAGTAATACTGAAGCCAAAGCAATAAAGGGGGCTGCTCAGCGCGGTCCAATCACGACTGAAATTGCACTGGTTCAGGATACTCAACCAGCACCGGCTCCTACCACAGATGGTAACGCGCTCGTACTTGATGGTTCAGATGACGTTGATACAGGTCTCGAAGACTCTTCAAGCTTTCTTGAAAACGTAGAAAACGAACGTAAGGTTCTTGCAGGTAAACTGCAGGCAGTTGTTGAAAATGGTCTGGAGCAAGCACGCGATCTAATAGGGCGTTCCCCTGAGAAAGCCATTCAGGAACTGAAGTTGTTGCTTGAGCAGGTGGATAGTGCTACAGATGTTGCTGGTGACATTCGTCAGCAGTTGCGTAAGCAGATTGAAGACGCCATTCGTGAAACCGGTGCGCGTCAGGTTGACGTTGACGAACAAAAAATGCTTGCTCAAAGTCGTGAAGCTAATGCTCAGCGACTAAAGAATCTGGCTGATGAAACAGCTCGCAAACAGGAACTGATTACAAGTTTGATGGAGAAATTCAATGTGCTGCTGGATGAAGCTGCTCTTGAAGATGACCGAAAGCGAGTCGACGAAGGAGAACGCTATCTGACGGCCGATGCTGAAATTGCGATGCCTATTCGAGTATTATTGCCCTACGATGGAACACCAACAACGGCTGTTTGGAAAGCTCGTATTCTTCGTCAGTATAAGGGACTGGAGAAGTTCCGTGACCTGCGTCACAAGAATTTCGCAGATGTTATGTACGAAAACGAAGAAGCTTTGATCCCGTTTCCTGGTGGCGACTCACCAATTCGTTATCCGGAAGCCGAATTTTGGCACCGAATTACTGTCGAACGACGTAAATATGTGACAGATCAGGGTAATAATCCTGCAGAACAAAAAATCGTGGATGCTTTGGATGAAGAAACGGTCATGCTCTTTTTTGACCAGCCTTTGACAGAAGTTGTTGACAGCATCAAAACTCGTCATAGCATTCCAATGATTATTGATGATAAAGCTTTGGCTGATGCCGGTCTGGATTCTTCGATGACCGTCAATCAGGATCTGCGTGGTATCACTCTGCGAAGTGGATTAAAACTGATGCTTAATAGTTTAGGCCTGACCTATGTGATCAATGATGAAGTATTAAAGATCACTACGCCAGAAGCTGCTGAAAATGAACTCATTATTCGTACCTATGAAGTCGGTGACCTTGTGATGCCAATTATGTCCGGTGGTGGCGGTATGATGGGCGGTGGCATGGGCATGGGCGGCGGCGGCATGGGCATGGGCGGCGGTGGCATGGGCATGGGCGGCGGCGGTATGGGCGGTTTCCAAGTTGTCCAGGACCAACTCATTCTGGGAGCCAAAACTAAGGCGGAATTCAACCCGGAACCAAAAGCTGTTCAGCAAACCGAAGAAGTTGAAGTTCCCGAAGTGATTAAAAAGCAATTGACTAAATTACAGGTTACGCCCAAGGCCGATGAGTCCATAGATGCTGCTTGGGACCGGCATTTTTCCAGTAGGAAAAATTTGGAAGGTGATGATAAAGTTGCTCATGACCGTCAGGTTCGCTACACAGTACAACTTCATATGATGCAGGCCAATCGGCTGCATCAGTCTGAAAACAGTGAAAAGGCTAAAGGTTTGGTCGATGAGTCAATTGCGATCATGCTGGCTGCTATTCGTAACGAACAGTCTCAGTTTTGGATGTACGAGGGGCTGGGGTTGGCGATGCAGGCTAATCATGCACCAATTGAAGATGTTGAACGCGCCTTAATGTCGGCCGTTGATTACAGTAATGATGAAGAGTCGCTTCTTGCCGCCGGTATCTATATGTCAGAAGTAGGCTTGCATGAGCGGGCTTTGAAAGTTCTTCGCGATGTCTCGGAAGTAAATCCATATCGCCCTGAACCCTATGTTCGTGGTTTAGCTTTAGCTAAACGGCTTGGTGATTTGGAAGCTTTGCAATGGGCATCGGTGGGAGTTTTAAGTCAAGCCTGGACTAATGAACAGCGCTATGTTGAATTTGATGCTCAACGGACTGCAGAAGCCGTCATCCTGCAAATGAAGCAGGCCGGCCTTATGGAACAGGTGAAAGTATTCGGTGAACAACTTAATAGTGCTACACATCGGGACTGCCGCGTCGTTGTCAGTTGGACAGGAAATGCTGATATCGACCTGTTTGTACAGGAACCTACCGGAACGATTTGTTCACTACAAAATGAACGAACCACTGCTGGCGGCGTGCTGCTTGGAGATAAATTCTCGATTGCCGGTCAGCAACCGGTCAACGGATATAGTGAGTCCTACGTCTGCCCTAAAGCATTCAAAGGTGAATACCGTCTGTTGATTCGGCGGGTCTGGGGTAATGTGACCGCTGGCAAGGTTACGGTTGATATATTCACAGATAATGAAGATAAACCACACATTCGTGAGCAGCTTGAACTGGACGATACAGGTGCTGTTGTAATTTTTGATGTACTGCACGGACGGCGTGTGGAGCCGATTGGTGCACATCAATTGGAAAATCTGCTTGAGCATCAGGAAATGGTGGGACAAGCTTTGTTAGCTCAACAGTTACATAGTCTTTCAAACTCAGATGCAGCTCGTGATTTTGCAATTTCGCGAAAAATGGCAATGCGAAATGGACGATTCTTCCTGCCTGGGCGTGGAGCTGTTGGTTACAGACCGGAAATTACCACGCTTCCTGAAGGTGCATTCTTCTCAGCGATGGCTCCGATTGTTTCACCAGACCGTAGATACGTTCGTGTAACGGTACCTCCAATGCCTATTAAGATGGGAGTTGGAGATGTTCGTACATTTAACTTTGCATCCGGTGCGGCTCAGACGATTGAGGATCGCAATGAACGCGGGAATAACGATGGTCAGAATGGCCAAGGTGGCGGCGGTAATAACAGGTAAGCTGGTAGCTTAACCACGAATGATAAAAAGGCCGAGTAAATAATGACTCGGCCTTTTTGGGTTGAGATTTAGCTTTGAAGTTACGTATGTTAACTTTTGCCTATTCTTAGTAAGCCGGGCGAGATATCAAGTGAAAGATCTTCCACCAGCCCTGCCTTTAGACGTTCAATAGCTATAGCTCCCATCACGGCATTATCAGTGCATAGCTTAAAAGGAGCGATATGTAGTGTTACTCCGGCTGTACTGCACTCGTGTTGTAGACGATCGCGTAATACATGATTGGCAGCCACACCACCACCGACACAAAGGGTATTCATACCAGATTGCTGTAGCGCGAGCATTGCTTTACTGGCCAGACAATCAACCACGGCGGCTTGAAAACTGGCGGCAACATCAGCCACTTTTTGCTTGGGAATATCCAGTTTGCTAAAGTCAACCTGCCCCTGCCCGGCAAGCTCATAACGAACTGCCGTTTTCAACCCACTGAAAGAGAAATCGAGTGACTGCCTGTCTTTGAGAAATGGGCGCGGGAAATGATAGGCTTTATCATCACCTTCCAATGCGGCTTTGGAAATCGATGGGCCTCCGGGATAGGGGAGGCCCAACATCGTTGCAACTTTGTCAAATGCTTCACCAGCCGCGTCGTCAATAGTTCCTCCCAGCGGATTAAAATCAAGAGCAGTATTACATTTGTATAGATTGGAATGACCACCACTTACGATTAGACCGACGCAGGGAAAGACATTTTTTTCAGCCGCCAGACGACAGGCAAAAATATGGGCCTGCAGGTGATTCACAGCAACCAATGGAATATCATAAGCCAAACTTAAAGCCTTTGCGGCAACCACTCCGACAAGCAGTGAGCCAGCCAGTCCGGGTTCATTGGCAACGGCGATAGCATTTAGATCGGATAGTCCGATGCCGGCCCGATCGAGAGTTTCATCGATAACGGGAAGGATTCGTTCGACATGAGCACGGGCCGCAATTTCAGGCACCACACCGTTAAACTTCCGATGTAAATTCTCCTGAGAAGCAACAACACTGCTGAGAACTTCGAATTGTTCTGTAATGACCGCCGCCGCCGTTTCATCACAAGTGGATTCAATGGTGAGTATTATCATTTAAGTTTTATTCTTCAGGCTGGCGTTTCTTATGTCGTTTGAAGGGGCGTTTCGTATCTTTTTTGTCTGCCTCAGCAGTAGTATCCTTGGATTCGGAAGTCGGAGCGTCTTGGACTTCAGGGATTTCGATCGTTGGAAGCGATAACTCACTATAGAGATAATTTTGAGCGGTCAAAAGTTGGGTATCGATCAGTTGTAAGTATTCTTTACCTTCACGAGGATTGTGTGTGGCTCCGTTAAGCACGATATCATAATCTCGCCGGGCATCACGCAGGAGACGGTTCTGCTCTTCATTAAATGTGACTTCAAAGCCTTCATTCGGCGATACGCCCCATTCGTCACTTCCACCAGCCGAGGGTTTATCAATGTTTTTCCCGCTGGGGCGAAAGTAACCCGCTGTCGTTAATTTTAGAACACTTTTTCCTTCTTCCAGTTCGATGATATTTTGAACACTTCCTTTACCAAAGGAACGTTGGCCGACAATCACCGCTCGGGCATGGTCCTGTAAACACGCTGATAGGATTTCACTGGCACTGGCACTAAACTGATTTATAAGTACGGCCATGGGAAAATCGTCAAATGTACCGGGAGCTTTAGCATCCCAAACACGTTTCGGAGTTGCCCGGCCTTCAGTGCTAACAATCCGACCTTCCTTCACAAACATATCTGAAATCTGGATCGCCGCGGAAAGAAGTCCTCCGGGATTGTAACGTAAATCAACAATCAGGCCTTTAATGCCCTGACTTTTCAGCTGTTTAACCGCATCAAGGATCTCCCCGGTCGTATGCCGACCAAAGTTTGTCACAAGAAGGTATCCGATTTTATTGTCTTCATCGAGAAAGTAATTCCAGCTGTCGTCGTCATTGCGGGAAACTCCCAGTACCGATTTGACTCGGATTAAACTTCGTTCGACTTCAACGGTTTTTGATTCCTGCGATGCTGGAGTATGTATCGCCAGCTTTACTTTACTACCAATCTTGCCTTTAAGTGCTTCAACGATAGCATTAGGACTTTTTCCTTCTGTTGCTTCATCATCGATGGAGACAATAATGTCGCCGGGGCGAATGCCGGCTTTGTAGGCCGGACTGCCAAACATGGGAGTGATGATTGTTGGTTTGCCATCGTCATTTCTGATTCGGATGCCGATACCCCCAAACTCGTTTTCAACACGGGACCTGAAGTTGTTAACATTCGAAGGAGGAATGTAATTGGAATGCCTGTCGAGTTTCCCTAACATTCCCTGAATGGCGCCATTAATCAGATCACGACGATCGACTTCCTTTACATAATTACGATCAATTTGGTCGAGGGTATCAACGAACAGTTTGATGAGTTCGTAGAGCTCTTCGTCCTGTTGCTTAGGATTTTCCGAAGAAACTGTTCTGTCATCTTCCTGCAGTAATGCCTGATAAGACGGTTGCGGGTAATCAGTGGCAGTTTGTCCCTGTAACCCGTCTGCCCAGCCTGTTAATAACAGGATTAGTAAAGCAGCGATTTTAGGTGTGCCGGAGGGGAGGAGTGCCATAAGCGCAGGACCTTTTTTAATAGGGTGGTGCATGCCAACTCATAAGGGCATGAAATAGTACAATGGAATGTTGCACCTCTGGAAAATTATAGAGAAACCTCGGTTGCTGAACAATATTTAACCCTTACTAGATTATGGAGAGGAAACGTTTGTCTGAAATCATGAGTGACAAGAGCGATGTAGTCATTGCCGGTGGCGGGATTGTGGGCTTAGCCACTGCTTATCAGATTACGAATAAATATCCGCAGATGAAGGTCACGGTTCTTGAAAAGGAAGCGGCTGTTGGAATGCATCAAACCGGCAGCAATTCAGGTGTAATTCACTCGGGTATTTATTATAAACCGGGCTCTTTGAAGGCTTTGAATTGTCGAGAAGGGCGAGCGATGTTGGAAGAGTTTTGTAAGGCAGAGGGAATTGCTTTCGATATCTGCGGTAAAGTTATTGTCGCGGTTAATGATTCAGAAGTTGAGCGACTGATGAACATCTATCAACGAGGCCAAGACAACGGTGTTCGCTGTGAAGTTATTGATCGTGAACGTCTCTGTGAAATAGAACCACATACGGCAGGTATTAAAGCTATCTGGGTCCCTGATGCCGGAATTGTGGGGTATCGTGATGTGGCAATTCGCTTAGCAGAGAAACTCATAGAATGTGGTGGTAAGGTTGTTAATAATGCTTTTGTTCGTGGAATTCAAAAATGTAATGGGGAAGTCGTTGTTGAGACATCCGCTGGGGACTTTCACGGTGACTACATGATTAACTGTACGGGGTTGTTCTGTGATCGTGTTGCTACGAAAACGGGTGAACGCCCTGAATCTAAAGTGGTACCTTTTCGCGGGGAATACTATGATTTGAAGCCTGAATCATATTATCTGTGTAACAATCTGATTTATCCGGTCCCTGACCCTCAATTCCCTTTTTTAGGAGTGCATTTTACTCGCATGATTGATGGTCGAATGGAATGTGGGCCGAATGCAGTACTGGCTTTTGCGCGAGAGGGATATCGAAAGCGAGATATTAATCTGCGTGATTTAGCTGAGGCCTTGTCGTATAAGGGGTTTCGCCGGATGGCGTCGAAACACTGGAAAAAGGGGATGGGAGAAATGTGGCGATCGTTTAGTAAGAAGGCATTCGTTAAGGCCCTACAACGTCTTGTTCCTAGTGTTACCGAGGATGATCTTATTCGTGGTCGTGCCGGTGTGCGAGCTCAGTTACTTGGTATGGATGGATCCCTGATTGATGATTTCATTATTCTTTCCTCACCGCGCATCATCAATGTTTGTAATGCACCTAGTCCTGCCGCCACCAGTTCTCTGAAAATCGGTAAAACGATTGTTGAATATCTGGCCAAACAGGTGGAATCTTAAAACGGTAAAAATCTGCTGAGAATAGGGATTTCGTCTTTGACGACAAAGGGACTTACAATCTGACAGAGACTGAGATGGCAGATTAGCTTAGTCAGCGAAAGTTAGGAAATATTAAAGATACGGGTGCCAGTATTGTGTTGACAGCCAATTCCGGCTGTTTAATGCAGATTGATCGTGAGCGTCGTGTCCAGAGTCAAAGTCTACATGTGACGCACCCCCCGGATCTCATTTATTGTGCCTATACGCACAAGTCTCCATTTGACTATTGCTACACAAATAAAATGCAGAAGAGTCCGCCGTTTAGATCAGGCAATTAAAAAAGCGTGGCAGTTTCTTAGCCACGCTTTTGTTAGGTTTGAGCAATATTCAACTAAATCGGTAATTAACCGTCAGATGAGTTTTCGCCTTCGCCTTCACCTTCCGCACCTGGATCAGCAGGTGTTTCAGCGTCAGTTTCCATTCCAGTAGAAACATCGTCTGCATTTGGATCTGGTGGTACATCAGATTTTTGTTCGCCACATCCAGCGATTACTACGCTGAATACGAATAGCATCATAAGAAATGCTTTTTTCATAGTTAATTATCCTAAATAGCAAAAAGGTCGTACGAATATTACTATTTGCAACCGGAATACGCTCCGATCACAGTATTTCCCATTTTATCGTGAATGCTATTGATCAACAAGGTTGACTCGTTCTGCTTCTGCCTGTTGACGCTTAGTGTTATTTAGTTTCTTAACGAATTCGTCAGCTAGCACGCCGATCATGATGACAACACCGATGATCGCGAATTCCAGTGATGTTGGAATCTTGAGCAATGTGATCGAGTTATAAAGGACTCGCATAACGGCTGCACCAATCACAACCCCGGCAATACTACCTTCACCACCACGTAAGCTACAACCTCCGAGGACAGCTGCAGCAATTGCATATAGTTCGTAAAAATTACCATGACCGGCTGGCTGGATGGAGTTGCCGTCTAGGGCAAACAAGATGCCTCCAACGGCAGTACAGAATGCACAGATAACGTATGCCAGAATGATCATTCTGTCTGTGTTAATACCACTTAGGCGAGCAGCAGATTCGTTATTTCCCAAAGCCAGTAAGTAGCGTCCATAGATCGTCTTATTAAGGAATATGGCAGCTGCCGTAGAAATGGCAGCCAGGAATACCATAGGGGTTGGAATCAGTGTGCGGCAAATCGGAGTCTGACTTACCAGCCAGCATACGCTCAGAGTGCAAGTTATTGACAGCAGCCCTCGATACTCAGGTAATGAGCGATAAACACCTTTGAGAAAACGGTCAACACCGGCGATGAAAATGCCCAGCGTGACAATTACCTCTGTAATGGCTAGAAATCCGATATCCTTTTTTTCTCCAAATAGGGTACTCACATAACTGGAGGCCCAAAGCGTTAATGCAGCTCCTGAAATTAACAAAACAATCGAAATTAAAGCTGCATGGGTATCTCTTTTTAGAAAAACAAATGCCAGACTAACTGCAAATGGGATTGCCAAATAGCCGACATAGTTCAAGAGAATCTCGGGCATGAACTGGCTGGGACGTTTGCCGGGGTTTTCTTCATCCATTTTGGTAATGTCGAGCTTCGCGGTATCACGTTTACTCATAATGTTTACCGTAGTTGCTGTGCTCAGTTGTATAACCTGATCTGCCGAAATATTGGAAAATCGGCTGGCGCCACTAATGGCTACGCAAATGCTAATCACCCCACCGATCACCCAGTTTAGTGGCTTACCCTGTTTCTGCTGATTGTTCCTGATGATTTTGTACATGCAGAACAGGGTAACTGTGATACCTAAAACGATAAGTACTGTTGCTGTTGAGAACGGCTTACCAGTTGCCAGCAAACGGAGAGAATCATTGTAGTCTTTACCAAATCCACCGGTCGAATCCCCGGTGATCCAACGGGCGGCACCACGATATATGAGTAAACCACAGAGCGTTACCACAAACGGTTGTAAATGAGCCTTGGTAATCAATAATCCGTGAACGAATCCAAGTAGTAGAGAGACACCCAAAACGATAAGCAATGTTGCCATAATCCCCCACTCTTTATCAATCAGAGTAATCGTCATCAGGCAGCCAATTAGGCCGATCATAGATCCTATCGACAGGTCGATTCCTCCCGTAATAATAACAAAGGCCACCCCGATGCCAATGATTCCGAACAGTGATGTGCGCACCATCAGATTCTGCAGGTTAAATGGAATTACAAAACTGCCACCACTAAGGATATTCGTAGCGATACAGGCAAATACCAGTAGCATCAGAATTCCCATGATCTTATTCATTTGATGACACCCTTATGATTAGAGGATTTATAAATGTGTAATGGATTTATTGTTATACACCACCGGTGGCCAGACGCATGATTGATTCCTCGGTTAAGTCTTCTCGAGGTAATTCGCCTGTAATTTTGCCTTCATGCATTACGATCGTACGATCCGACATACCGATAATTTCTTCCAGTTCACTGGAAACAAACAGAACTGCCATGCCCTGTGAAGCAAGCTCCTCCATCAATTGATAGATTTCCTGTTTGGCACCGATATCAATTCCACGTGTTGGTTCGTCCAATAGTAATAGTGAAGGTGAAGTGGCAAGCCATTTACCAAGTACGACTTTTTGCTGGTTACCACCGGAAAGAAAGCCGACGGTTTGTTCAGCATTTGGAGTCTTGGTTCTTAGCCGGGCAATCATTTCGTCGGTGTCCAGTTCTTCACGTTCGGCGTTGCTGAAAATACCGTTAATGGCATGCGTTTTAAGCGAAGCCATGGTTGTATTTTCCTTAACACTCATTTGTAGTACCAATCCCTTACCTTTACGATCTTCCGGAACAAGTGCTAATCCCAGATTAATAGCATCACTTGGGCAAGTCAGTTCGACTTGTTGGTCAGAAATTGAAATGGTTCCTGAGATTGCCGGTGCGACTCCAAATAATGCGTCTAATAATTCAGTACGTCCGGCTCCCACGAGTCCGGAAATACCAACGATCTCACCCTGGTGAACCTTAAAGGATAACTCGTGTTCCGGATTAGCCTGAGTTCGCAGTTTGGAGACTTCGAGAATGACATCACCGATTGGATTAGGTTCGTGGGAATAGTACTGCGAGATATCACGCCCTACCATGTGTTTGACCATCGCATCATGCGTGATTTCTTCGCCACACAGGTCACCGGCGTATTTTCCATCACGGAATATTGTCACCCGATCGGAAAGCATTCGGACTTCTCCCAGCCGATGGGAAATGTAGATAATACTCACACCGCGTTCACGGAGCTCGGCGATGACCTCGAAAAGTCGCTCGGATTCACCGGCACTTAGGCTGGAGGTGGGCTCATCCATAATGAGGATGCGAGCATCAATGCTTAGAGCTTTGGCGATTTCGACAAGTTGTTGTTGACCGATCGACAGGTCACCAGCAAGCGTCTCCGGGGGGATCTTCAGGTCAACCATATCGAGGAATCGCTGAGCTTCACAACGAATCGTCTCTTTGTCTATAAAGCCGGCGGTGGCTGGTTCACGTCCCAGAAAGATGTTCGCAGCGATACTAAGGTTTTCACTTAGATTGAGTTCCTGATGAATTAATGCGATACCGTGATGCTGAGCTGTCTTGACGCTGTCCATATGGACAGTTTCCCCAAAAACCTCCACGGTTCCTTCGTCTTGAAGTTGCACACCGGCAAGAATCTTCATCAGAGTACTTTTACCGGCACCGTTTTCTCCAATCAGTGACAGGAACTCTCCTTCGTGCAATTGCAACTGCACGTTGTTCAAAGCCACAACGCCAGGAAAGCGTTTAGTAAGGCCTTGAACATTGAGGATTAGGTTTTGCTGTGACATATTGTTTTCGAATCATAAAACTGGGGACTGTATTCAAAACTGAAAGACAGTCCCCAACTGGATTTCGATAATGATCGTTTGGATCTTATTCTGCTGAGTCTCCGGCCTCATCAGCATCGTCTTCACCGGTCAATTTATTCAGTTCATCCCAGAATTCCTGTACATTGTCTTTTAGGATTTTGCGGGCTGGAATGTCGATAAAGTCGTCAAGTTCAGAAATGTCTTTCACGCCTGTAGCATGCTCGGCCAGTACTTTCACGGACTGATAACCGTACTCGTAAGGATTCTGAACCACAGTACCATAGCAAGTGCCGTCTACAATCGCCTGCAGCGTCTGAGCATCTTCATCGAAACCAATGACGTGAACTTCATTGAGTTTGTCAGCCGAAGTAAGGGCTTCCAGAATTTGAGGTGGGTTGTATGCAAATAGACCAACCATGCAGGTGATGTCAGGATAAGCCGTCAGGGTATCTTCGACGTAGGACTTACATTTGTTGGCATCAAAGTCGTCAGTGCGAGTACCGAGGATTGCAAATCGATCGTTTTTGATCACTTCCCCCGGCTTGTCATAACGTTGATCGTCTTTTTCTCGTTTCATCAGGTAGTCGATCAAACCCTGACGACGCTGACGTGCATTGACTTGTTCCAAACGACCAACAAAAATCATGATGGAGACCTGGCCAGCAACGTCTTTGGTCGCTTCTTCGATTAATTCACCGCACATCCAACCAGCATCATAGTTGCTCATCCCGATGTACAGTTCGCGGTCTGAATCAGCAGCATCGGAGTCGTGAGTAATTAGGGTAGTTGCATTGGCAACCAGATTTAGTAAATCCAATTGGTTGTCTGAGTCGATAGGACTAACTGCTACACCATCGACCTGTTGGGTGACAAGGTCTTCGAGCATTCGCTTTTGATCCTGTACTCCGTCGACAGGCATATGCACCTGAACGTCGACATTCAGGTCTTTACCGGCTTGTTGAGCACCTGCTTCTGCGATGTCCCAGAAGGAAGCGATACCGTTGGTGACATAGGCAACGGTGGGCCTGCCTACTACGCCGGTGTCTGTATTAGCTGGAGTTTCCGAGGTAGTGTTTGAACTACCATTATCGCCGGAGTCACAACCGACCATGACTGTGGCCAGTATTAGTAATGTGAAGCAAAAGAAGCGTTTCATTCCGCGTTCCTTGTTGTAAAGCTGAGTGAATTAATCAACGTTTTCAGGAGCAAGTTATAAGCATTTGCCCAAACTATCGATTTTATTTTGAGAATTGGAAGCTAGCAAGACAAACTGGGCCAATTTGCTTCAACTCAAACGTGTAAAAAGAGCAGCAATAGCGGTTAATTGCCAATATATTTTGCGTAAACATTACGGGCAACGCTTTCGTTTTCTGTGCCTTTAATGATTGCTCGACCATCAGCAAAGACGGTAATTTCAAATTCGTTAATTATTGCTCGTAAAAGAAAAGGATTGCTTTCAACCATTCCCAGGCCGCTAAGCTTAACACGCAATTGCTCCAGATTGATTTCTGATTCACCTGAAAAAGACAGTTGTACTGCATTCCGGCCACAAAGGATAGCCGACTGGCTACCATGTTTACCTGTTAGCCAATTGAATTGTCGTTCTTGGCAGGTGGGGCAAGCACCATTCTCGCGTAGCTGTGTCAGCTTTACCTGACGAACCTGATTTTCCCAAATGTCATAGATTTGTAGTACGCGACTGGTTTTATCCCGATTACCACTAACGATTTTCATTACTTCCAGTGCCTGTAATGAGGCAATGATATTGATGATTGGTGAAAGGATCCCTGCAGAGTCGCAGGTTGGCGTTGTACCTGGTGGAGGAGGACCATTTTGCATGAGACAGTGAAGACAGGGAGTTTCACCGGGAAGAATGGTCATTGTTTGCCCTTCGCTGCCAATGCAGCCACCATAGACCCACGGGATGTTATGCTTGATCGCAGCATCATTGAGTAAAAACCGCGTTTCAAAGTTGTCGGTTCCGTCGACAATACAATCGACAGAGTCAATCATTTCACCGATATTCCCAGCAGAAACGTTCGTTACCACGGCCTCGATATTGATTTCTGAATTGATTTGTTCAAGATGATTCTTTGCTGCGATGGCTTTGGGAATGCCGGACAGAACGTCCTGCTCGGTATACAAAACCTGACGTTGGAGATTGTTCCACTCCAGAAAGTCGCGGTCGACAATTCTTAGAAATCCAACACCGGCTCGTGCTAGAGTATTGGCTAATACACTTCCCAGTGCTCCACAGCCACAGATTAAAACGCGACTTTGAGCCAATTGACGCTGTCCTTCGACCCCAAACGGCGCATAACGCATTTGGCGAATATAGCGTTGCAGTTGTTCAGGTATATCTTGATTCAAGTCGGTTTAATCCTGCGATAGATAGAGTGGTCTGTCGCTGACAATATAGCCGGCGTAACTCGTATGAGGCGCCAAGCCCGCTTGTATCGCAGTACACATTTTACGTGCTTCGCGGTCATTATTGTAATCGGTTAACTGATGTGCAACGACAGGGATAACAGAAGAAGACCAGCGGGCATTGAAGGATGTTGGATCCGAGGCATCTGCGAAAATAAGCTCTGCCCAGGATGGTAATTCCTGATTGTCAGTTATATAGGCTGCGCATAGCAGATGGTTTGGCAGATCAATTCCCCCCAGGTCTGTTTCGGCGGGAAGTAAGCAGCAGGCAATACATGGCCACTGGCTCAGAGAGATTAAATTTTTTTGTAGTGCATCGCCCGATTGGTTTAACACTGCGACTATCCATAGACCTTCTGCTGTGGCCCGACTGCAATCCTCAAAGTCAGGATCAACAATCACTCTGGACAGACGTAATTCACGACATTGCTCACCCCCGTCACTGAGCGCAGAATCAACGGTTCCGGCGGCCGCCCTTAAGACCCATCGTTTTGTGAATCCGTTGAGGTCTGTAAGTTCCAGTTTGGTGACATTTGTAGCAAGCGTTTTAAATGCAATCTGCTGCTCGTTGATCTGGATCACGTCGTTATTCTTGGTGATATTGGTAGTCACCTTATAGGTGGCTGGTAATTCAGCAGACCAAGGGCAGGGATCGGGTACGATGGCTGTTGAAAGAAGAGAATCTCCATCTCCAAGATCCTGAAGTTTTATTCTGGCCGGTAGTGTATCGCTAAGTTTGCAGTGCGGCCCGTAAACATTACCTTCAATTCTCCAGCCATCGGACCAGTTAAATTCACCATCAAGTGAGCCGTATACAGACACTCGAACGCTATTGAGATTCGTATAAAAGAGACTCGGGATAGGTATGGGGCTTAATTGCGACATTTTCTACTCAGTCGATATCCAGCACTTCCCGAAGGAAGCGACCAGTATAGGATTCTTCAATTTTTGTCAGGTCTTCAGGGGTCCCCTCAGCAATCACAGTTCCGCCTTCATCTGCTGCATCTGGGCCGATGTCGATAATATAATCAGCAGCTTTCATGAGTTGTAGGTTGTGTTCCACGACAATTAGTGAATGCCCGAGTGTCAAAAGTGTATCGAAACAGTCTTGTAGCTGCAGGATGTCATTGAAATGCAGGCCGGTGGAAGGTTCGTCAAGAATGAAAAGTGTGCGATTACGTTTATGTGTGGATATATAGGCGGCCAGTTTCAAACGTTGAGCCTCACCGGAAGAAAGCGTATTGGCGGGTTGCCCTAATTGCAGATAATCCAGACCGACGTCGATCAGACGTTTTAGTTTTGCCTGAACTTTGTTTTGACCCCGGAAAAATGAAAAAGCTTCACGCACTGTCATACTCAGGACATCGGCGATATTTAGACCACGGTAGGTGACATCCAGGATTTCGTCACGGTATCTTGTTCCACCACACTGCGGGCATTTCATATAGACATCTGCTAGAAATTGCATATCGATTTCCAGCTGTCCCTCACCTTTACAGACACTGCACCTTCCACCGTCGACATTAAAGCTGAAATGGCCCGCTGAATAATTGTGAGTTCGGGCCTCGAGTGTATCAGCAAATACCGCACGAATCTGGTCAAAGGCTTTGATGTACGTGACCGGATTTGAGCGGGGAGACCGACCGATAGGACTTTGGTCGACAAGTACCACATCGTCAATCTGCCCGTCACCTACGATGTCTTTATAGGGAAGTGGTTTAGGAGCATCTTTGCGTTTACGACGGCAAACCGCTCCGTAGAGTGTGTCCTGAACAAGTGTACTTTTCCCTGAACCGCTCACACCTGTTACTAAACAGAGGACACCCAAGGGAAATTCAACGGTCAGATCCTTGAGGTTGTTACCGCTGGCGCCTTGAAGTTTGAGCCAGCCGCGATTTGCAGGCCGACGTCGTTCCGGGATGACAACTCCTCGTGCACCTGTCATGTAACTTCCGGTAAGACTGTTTTCTTGTGCCAGCATTTCGTCGAGTGTTCCCTGAAAGGTGATTTTTCCACCACGGTCACCTGCACCAGGGCCAACTTCAATCAACTGGTCAGCGTTTCGCAGCATTTCCTCTTCGTGGTCAACCACAATCACCGTATTACCACGATCGCGTAATCCAACGATTGCTTTGCAGAGATGCCGTACATCTTTAGGGTGTAGTCCGACAGTTGGTTCATCCAGAACATACAGCATATTGACCAGATTTGAACCTAATGCCGTTGTCAGACTCACACGCTGAGCTTCACCACCACTGAGCGTCCTTAATGTACGGTCTAGTGTTAGGTAGCCCAGACCTACCGCGTTTAGGTAATGCAGTCGGGAGTGAATTTGCTCAATCACATGACGAGCGACTTCTTTTTGCCATTGCGTAAATTGAATCTGCTTAAAAAAGTTGATAGCGTCTTGAATCTTCAGCTGACAAATTTCAGCAATACTTTTCCCGCCAACTTTCGTTGCCAGTGACTCCGGTTTAAGACGGGCTCCGCAACATTTCGGACATTGTCGGTAGCTTCGCCACCGACTCAGAAATACACGTAGGTGCATTTTGTATTTACGTCTTTCTAGCCAGGCAAAGAAACCATTTAATCCGCCGAATTCCCGCTCCGGTACCCCTTCATGGATGATCTTCAAATGCTTTGCAGATAATTTGCTAAACGGAATATCGACGGGTAAATCATAGTCGTCGGCTAATGCCAGTAATTCCTGTAATTCGTGCTCGTAGGCCGGAGTTTTCCAGGGCGCAATAGCTCCTTCGCGGATCGATTTACCAGGATCAGGAACGATCAGTTCCATATCATTGCCAATGATATTTCCAAACCCTTCACACTCGGTACAGGCACCTAGCGGGCTATTAAAGCTGTAAAGTCGTGGTTCAGGAGCAGCGTACTCGAGATTGCACTGATCGCATCGATAGCCAGCACTAAATCGACGTTGATGCCAGACGCGCCCATCTATTTCAAGACGGACTGAATTATCCTGAGTCTTAGGCACTTCATCAGACGCTTCCACACTAACCACACAACTCGATTCAGGCTGACTGAAGACAATTTCCAGTGAGTCACGTAAACGGCCATCAAAACTGTCATCACGTTGCATTACTAGACGGTCTACGATGAACAGCAATTCAATGCAATCATCGGAGCTGTTGATACTATTTTTGCAGTGGTCGATTAAGGCTGCACGCTCATCTTCCAGCCGATAAGTGGTGCCAGCTACAATAACCCGAACAAATCCGTCTTCCAGAAAGTGGGAAAGATAGTTTTCGAGTATTGACACTTGTTCCAAATCATCATCCGGTTGATTACTCCATTCAAGTGTTTCCGCCGAAAGCATCGTGGTAAAGCCCACCATAAAGCGAGATTCATCCGGCAGATTATAAATTTCTTCGGTAACGGATTGTGGTGAATCCTTTTGGATTTTGTTCTGACAACCGTGACATGTTATTTCCCCAACGCGGGCAAACAGCAGCCGAAGATAGTCTGCAGTTTCCGTAGCCGTTCCGATTGTGGAACGGCTGCTGCGGCTATTATTGCCACGTGTTACCGCAATTGCCGGTGGGATGCCATCAATACGGTCCGCTGAAGGCTTCTCCAGACGGTCAAGAAATTGGCGTGTATAAGCCGAAAAACTCTCGATATAGCGTCGTTGGCCTTCAGCATAAAGTGTGTCTAAAGCCAGACTTGTCTTACCACTTCCACTTACACCACAAAATGCCACTAAATGATTGTGCGGAATATCTAAGTCCACATTTTTCAGGTTATGCACATGTACACCACGAAGCTGAATATCGACGGCCTCGCCGGCAAAAATGCTATCGTTTAGAGTGTTATCTGTGGCTGCCAAAATGAGCCCCGCTCAGATCCAAACAGTTTTTCATGTTGCTGCTGCATGTATAGCTGCCGTAAGTTCTTCACAATTTCAAAGGTATACAGTGAGGTACTTTAGCAGATCATTAATCCTTCATGATAAAATTTTAGGATTGGGAATGCCAGTTGATTTCGCAGTGAATGAGGGGGTTAAGCGGGATTTTCGATAATGGTTAGATAAGCTAGTATCCAGTAATCTGAAAAGCATCAGGATCCACAGACTTCCCTGCAGACTTGGTGAAGGAGAGGCCCGAAACGGTGGCTGCAAAAAATAAGAAAAAAAAGAATCCCTTTTACACACTACTAATTTGGGTTGGTGTGGTCTTTGCGGTAACCGCGACGTCCTATGGTGTAATGACGGTGACATATTTACGGGCGTCTGAGGAGATTACTGAATTGAGTGATCCGGCTGAGACATATCATCCTTTGTTTCGATTTTTAGATAAAAACGGCTTCGATTTGATGCTCGCTGAATTAGGGGTGCTTGGCGTTTTGACGTTCGCTGCCATCGCCTATGACGAAGTGCATGACCCGGACGGCTTGCGTGATCAGGCTAAAACGCCCAAGCATGTGCTGCAAGCCCCGCCTGAAAATGATGTAGTTAGTGCGAAGCAGACAGAAGAATCAACGAGTAACACGTAGAAGGGCTGGTAGCGGTGAGCAAAAAAGCACAACAACAGATTGCTCAGTTACGCAGTGATTTGTTGCGTCATAATAAACTCTATTATATTGACGCCCAACCTCAGATTACGGACCTGCAGTACGATCAATTGCTACAGGAACTTCATAAGTTAGAGCAGCTTTATCCTGAATATGATTCTCCTGACAGTCCTACTAAGCGAGTTGGAGAGCAGCCTGTTGATTATTTGGTGACGGTTGAACATCGTTTACCGATGTTATCGATTGATAATACCTATAACCTTGAAGAGTTGAGAAAGTTCGGGCAGAGAAGCAAGGAAACACTCGATGGGCGTGAATCCGAGTGGGTGGTGGAGGTGAAGATCGACGGGGTCGCTGCTTCTGTTATCTATGAAAATGGGGTGCTTGCACGAGCATTAACGCGAGGCAATGGTGTGCAGGGTGACGAGATTACTCATAATATTAGAACTATTGCTGACATCCCTTTGAAATTACTCGGAGATGACCTGCCGGAAGTGTTGGAAGTACGTGGTGAAGTCTATATGACCAATCATGATCTGTCGCAAATTAATGAGCGTCAGATTGCACGAGGTGATAGTCCTTTTAAAAACACCAGAAATGCGACAGCAGGCAGCATTCGCCAACTCGATCCTCGCATTTGTGCAGAACGCAGGCTGAGAATGTTCTGTCATGGAATAGGACATTGCGAAGGTATTCGTAGTACTTCCCATATGGAATTTCTGGATGAGATACGTGAATACGGTTTGCCCGCGTCACCCTTTGTCAACAGTTTCAGAACATTTGAAGAGGCGATAGAACACTGTGGATTTCTTACGCAGGAGATTCAGGATATTGATTTTGAAGTAGACGGAATCGTCCTTAAGCTGAATCAGTTCAGGCAACGAGAAGCACTAGGTAATACGGCTAAGAGTCCGCGTTGGATCGTGGCCTATAAATGGGAACGGTATGAAGCAATCACGAAATTAAACAATATCACCGTACAGGTAGGTAAAACAGGAGCCATAACTCCGGTTGCTGAATTGGAGCCTGTGGAATTGGCCGGTACAACCGTCAGTCGGTCAAGCCTGCATAATGCAGACGAAATTAAACGAAAAGATATTCGGGTCGGTGATGTAGTGGTTGTCGAGAAGGCGGGAAAGATTATTCCAAGGGTCGTGCGTGTTGAAAAACATGAACGCAGGACGGACTTACCGGAGTTTCTTTTTCCAACGCATTGTCCGGAATGTAAGACTGCTGTCGTCAGAGATGAGGGTGGCGTTTATATTCGTTGCCCAAATTATCAGTGTCCGGCACAATTACGCGAACGAATTCGTTTCTACGCCACTCGTAATGCGATGGATATTGAAGGGTTGGGAGATAAGCTTGTTGAACAGTTGGTTAGATCCGGGCTGGTATCCGGTTATGCGGATTTGTATAAGCTGTCATCTGCGCAAGTTGCTGAGTTAGATCGTATGGGAGAAAAATCAGCCGAGAATGTGATAGTCAATATTCAAACGAGTAAGCAGCGCAGTTTAGCCAAAGTCCTTAATGCACTTTCTATTCGTCATGTGGGAACTCAGGTGGCTGCCACGATCGCTCAGCATTTTCCAACATTGGAGGCATTGCGGCAGGCTAGTATTGAGCAGTTAAGTAATATCGATGAAATTGGTGATGTGATCGCTGAAAGCCTCTATTGTTTTGTTCACGAGTCGCCGGGTAAAGAAATTCTGACTGAACTTGTCGAGGCGGGCGTCGAGATGGTTTCGGAAGATTCCGGTGGTCAACAGATTAGTGACCTATTTGCCGACAAGACATTTGTCGTCACCGGTACCTTAACCAACTATACACGCAATCAAATTCATGACTTGATCGTCCTGCATGGTGGAAAGACAAGTAGTAGCGTTTCAGCAAAAACAGACTACCTGGTGGCAGGTGAAAATGCGGGGAGCAAACTAGAGAAAGCAGAGCAACTGAAAGTGCAAGTCGTAAGCGAAGCAGACTTTGAACGATTGATCAGTCCGGATAACCTGCTGTTTTGAAATCTTCTCAAATCCTGCAATTTCCAAGCCCTCCGAAGTCCGAGGATCAATGGTTCGCGGATGAATCAGCATAAGTGGTAACGGCTATTTTTGGTTGATACCTAACTCTTTGAGTTTCTTCACGAGGTCAGCACCATGTGTTTTGGCGCTTACTTCTTTGTCGACATGAAGAACCTTACCGTCGGTACCGATGATATAAGTCCAACGGAAAGGAACAGGTCGTTTGTCGGTAACCACGCCGTAGGTACGGGCGGTTTTTTTCTCAGGATCGCTGAGGATGGGATAGTCGAGTTTAAGAGAATCGGCGTATCGCTTATTAGTTTCTGCAGTATCACAACTGGCGGTAAAAAAGGCGACATTGAATTTGTCCAGTCCCGATCCTTTTTCACGGGCCGCTACGTTAAAGGTTCGGTCACCTAGTAGTTTTAGATCAAACCCTTTTTCAACTCCGCTGACACGCAGCGAATCACATTGAGCCGTTCAACCACCGGTAAATGCTTTAGGGAACCAGGCAACGATAACCACTTTGCCTTTGTAATCTGATAATTTGTGGACTTTGCCATCGCTGCCGGCTAAGGCAAAGTCAGGAGCCTGATCTCCGGTTTTGACTTCGGCACTTAGTGCAGTGGTAATCAGTGTCAGCAGGGCCAGCAGGCCACAGAACTTAATAAAAGACGGCTTCATCAGATTGGCCTTTCGGTTATATTTTCATTAGGTCTTCTCTTAATTTGACTATCAGCAATATAGCCTGTCCAATTTATTCAATCGACGATTGAATCAAAGAAATTCAGCAAATAACTTAACCAAGAAAACAAACCAGATGAAACAACAATTACTAGTACTGATGAGCCTGGTATTAACTCAAATTGCAGTCAATCCTGCTGTAGCTCAACAGTGGCATCAGTTTCGCGGCCCCGGTTCACGAGGCATTAGTGGCAACAATCAGCTACCAATTAGTTGGGATTATGAAAGTCGTGAAGGTATCCATTGGGAAGTGGAGACAGAAGGCCGAGGCTGGTCTTCGCCAATCATTACGTCAGGTAAGATCTATTACACAACGGTCGTTAATGAGGGCCAAACCGAAGATGCGCGCAAGGGTCTGTATTTTGGTGGTGACCGCTCGAAGCCCCCCGCAGGTGTCCATCACTGGTTAGTGATTTGCCGTGAACTTAAATCCGGAAAACTGGTATGGAAGAAAGAAGTGCATAAAGGGATACCCGTGGGTTCGGTTCACATTAAGAACAGCTATGCCTCTGAAACTGCGGTGACCGACGGTGAGCGACTCTATGTGTCGTTCGGACATCTGGGAGTTTTTTGTCTGGATCTTGACGGTCAGTCAATTTGGGAACGTCGAGGTAAAGTTGCTAAAACCCGGCATGATTGGGGAACGGCTGCTTCTCCGGTGCTTTATAAAGACCAACTATTTATTGTCGATGACAATGAAGAACAGTCGCTGTTACTGGCGCTGGATAAGAATACCGGCAAAGAGTTGTGGCAGGCTAAGCGACCTGAGGGTAGCAACTGGGCAACGCCGTTTGTCTGGGAAAATTCGCGACGGACAGAACTGGTCACACCCGGTACCGGTATGAATCGTGTTTATAGTCTGGAGGGAGAATTGCTGTATGAATTCGGAGGCAATTCAAGTATTACCATTGCCACGCCCTATGCAGAAGATGACCTTTTATTTGTTAGTAGTGGATATGTGTTGGATCAGAAAAAACCATTGTTTGCAATTAAACCCGGAGCCAGTGGCGATATTAGTCTGAAGGATCGTGAAACAAGTAATGAATACATTGCCTGGTGTCAAAAACAGGCGGCACCTTACAACCCGAGTACGGTTTTGTATGAAGGCAGGATTTATGTGCTGTACGACCGCGGCTTCTTTGCTTGCTTTGATGCAAAGACCGGAAAAGAGATTTATGCAAAGCAAAGACTCAATGCGGGAAGAGCTTTTACTAGTTCACCATGGGCTTACCGAGGTCATGTTTTTTGTATTAATGAGTTTGGGGAGACGTATGTAATCAAAGCGGGAGATGAGTTTGAAGTGATCGGTAAGAACAAGTTGCATGTAACCGATATGGCCATGGCAACGCCCTCTATTGCAGACGCTCAACTGATTATTCGTACCGCTGAGCGTCTCTACAGTATTAGACAGAAGTAATAGGGTCTTTTTGCGAATAGATTTAAGTCATACGGTCATAAATTGTCGAATGGTTAGAGTATTAGACAGGTTGACAAACAGAGGTTTTCTAATTCAACTAAGTTGCTTATTGAGGGTGTAGCTCAGTTGGTAGAGCAACGGACTTTTAATCCGTAGGTCCAGGGTTCAAGTCCCTGCACCCTCACAAGTACCCATCGGCTTCGGCCGGTGGGTATTTTTTGCGCTTTTCATGACTAATAGTTAGAGTTTGTTCACGATGATCTATAATGCACACTGATCCGTTTGTTTCAAAATTTAGCAATCTTTGGAATCGTATTAATGTATCTTTCTGTCTCGGTACGCATCGTTGAAGCCAGCTGTAAGACAAAACTTAACGTACCACTGGAAGATTTCATCGGAATCGTACAGCAGGGAGGAGCTACGGCCATTTGTATGCGTGCTAGCGGTGCTGGTGTCGAAGACAGCCCGGAGCGGCTTCAAACGCTGGCATCAATTATTTCCGCCGCGGATCTTCCGGTTACGATGATAACTGCTGATTATGATGTTCCGCTGAACAATGAAGATGGTCCCAGTAGTCTACGGGACATTCGCCCATCGCTTGATGTGGCAGAAGCATTTGGTTGTGACCTGATCCGGATTTGCATGAAGAAAGAAGATGATATTGCCTTTGCACGTCAGGCTGCAGATCTGGCGGCAGAGCGCGGAATCCGCCTGGCTCATCAATGCCATACGACCAGTTTATTTGAAGAAGTCGACCAGATATTGAATGTACTAAGCGAGATCAACCGGGACAACTTTGGCATTATCTACGAACCTGCTAATCTTCTGCTCAACGCTCAGGATTATGGTATCGAGACGCTGCAAAGGCTCAAACCTCACATTATGAATGTCTACGTACAGAATCATCGACTCGATCCGGAAGGTCCTGAGGTGCTTGAGACATTTTGCAGAGGGCCGGTTCGTTTTCATCATCTGTATTTGTGGGAAAGCGGAGGTGTTGACTTTGCTCAGGTATTCCGGGGATTGAATGCTATCGACTATTGCGGCAGTTTTACCATCCACCAGGCCCAGGGGATAGAAACGTTGGCAGCCGCCACCGATTATGTAAAAGCTTGCCGCGAGTTCTTTGAACGCCAGATGGAATTAGCCAACGACAACTGACTTTGGCGTGAGAGCCCTGAAGTCAGTACAATGGGGCTTCACACGAATTAGTAGTAATCACTGCAACGATCCGTTGAGACTAAGGAGATAATCAATGGCGATCACTCGTATGGCGCATATGGCACTTCGCTGTTCGGATCTCGAGAAATCTCGTGATTTTTATACCAACGTTATTGGCTTTGAATTTTTTGCCTGGCGTCCGCAGGGTGACTCGATTGATATCACCGATGGTTATATCAATATTACCTTGTTACCGTATCACGGTAATCGTGACGGTTTTGAAGAAGGTGACGAGTATATTCACTTTGGTGTGATTGTTGATAATCTTCAGGAAATCTGGGACCGGGCTGTTCAATGGGGTGCTGAGATCTCCAAAGGGGATGTCAAAGACCGGACAGAAGTTGAGTTATCAGAAGGTCCTGGGCGTTCTTTTAAAGTGCTCGACCCCGATGGAAATGTGATCGATGTAACGGCTGATCGTGGCGAATGGCGTTGTGTAAAGTTTGAGGATTAGTCGATGATCGGAAATTTATCTTTGATTGAGAAAGTGGAAAATGTCTTCAGTTGAATATGATCCTGATGAGCCAAAGGGAAATGGCTTAACCAAAAATCAATGTGTGATTACTATTGCCGTTGCGTTTCTTGGATGGTTTTTCGGTGGTACACATATGGCGACTAATGGTCTTGCCATGCGGACGGCAGGCAAGGAACTGTTAGCCAATGTGGGAATCAGTCAACTTACGCAGCTTGATTCCAGTCGGGGAATAAATTATTACGCTAGCTTAAATACCGATGGACAAAGTGGTATCAGCGAAGAAGAACTTGAATTACCTGCAGAGGCTACGGGGCTGTCTGTTAAAGATCTCAATTCGCTGAAGCAAAGATTTGCTAAAACCAAAACGGAAGAAGATACTCCGACAGAAGAAGGGGGGCAGGTTGAGTCAATAACGCAAAAGACAATTCTGCTGACAGCCGCTGATTTGGGAGATTGGGAACGTGAACGACGATTTAATGGTGAAGTCGGGAAATGGGCTGGATTTTTTGTTGTGGCCTTCCTGTTTGGTGCGGCTTTAGGAGGTCTGGTCTTTGGTTATATCGGAGATAGGTTTGGCCGCTCTCGAGGCATGACCTTCGCAATTCTCTGCTATTCGGCGGCATCTTTAATTGCTTATTTCGCACAAACGCCCGAGCAAATGTGGCTGATTAGATTTATTGTCTGTATGGGCGTTGGCGGGATGTGGCCTAATGGGGTTGCTCTTATCTCGGAAGCCTGGCCAACCGCGTCGCGACCATTACTGGCAGGAGTGTTAGGTACGGCTGCAAATGTTGGGATCTTCCTGACCTATACGTTAGGTAGGTATGTTGAAGTAACCGATGATGACTGGCGATGGGTCATGTTGTTAGGTGGCTGCCCAATTGTTCTTGGATTGATATCCTGGTTGTTTGTTCCGGAATCACCGCTGTGGCTTAAAAAGAAAGCCGAAGGGTTCGTAGCGGAAGATGCTGAGGTTAAGCAGGTCTCGACAAAAGATGTTTTTACCGGAAAGCTCCTGCCCGTAACAATCGTTGGAATCTTATTGGCAACCGTCCCTCTTCTTGGTGGATGGGGATCGGCTAACTGGGCCGTCTTTTGGGCAGGACAGGTAGGAGATCAAATGGATTTACCTGAACTTAAGGCCAATGTTGGGATGGCTCGTTCATTGACCGGGATCTTCGGAAGTTTTCTGGGCGGGTGGGTCGCCAGCCAATTCGGGCGTCGGCGAAGCTATCTAATGACTAGCCTGATTTGTCTGGCAAGCGCCCAATTACTGTTTTGGTATCTGAATCCGAGCCAGCAATTCTTATTCCTTCTTACGTTTGGAATTTTAGGATTCTTTAGCGGGATCTTCTTCGGTTGGTTGCCGCTGTTTTTACCGGAATTATTCGAAACACGGATTCGTAGTACCGGTGCCGGTGTTTGTTTTAATTTTGGTAGGGTAATTACTGCTCTTACGGTAGTCGGGGGAGCTTATATTCTTGCTGCTTTTAATGAAGACTATGCACTTGTAGGTCGGATAACGAGTTGGATATATCTCTTGGGAGCTATCGGGATCTGCTTGATGCCCGCGGGCGTCGGTGGTGAAATCAAAGAGTAGCTATTCTCCCAGACTGTTCTGCGTTACTACACCATTTGCGTGACAGATCTTCGCTTTTTGTGACAATGCTAATCAATTGCAGACAGTTGTTGTAGTTGGAGATGCGGTGTTACCAAGCCTAGGATTTGTGTTTTTAGTGAGCCTGTTAATTCTGGCAACTGTTACAGGCTGGAACTTGTGGCACCCTCAGCGGTATCGGCAAAGTGTCTTTGTACTGACGTCTTCATATTCCTTGCCGTATTCTCCAGCTGTAATTTACGCTGAGCTTTATGACCTTTCCAAATGGTGGCAGTGGCACGGGCAGGTTAGCCCGTTTTGTCAGGTAACACAGCCAGCAGGAATAGGTCAAGTATTATTTAGCCACAGTGAGGCCCCTTTCAATTCACTGGAGATTGTGCAGGCATGGCAGGATCGGCGTTTACGGTTGATTAGTCAGTCCCTGGCCGATGCTGCCACCGGTTGGGAAGAGTTCGAGTTGTTGGCCGACGGCGCATTCTGTCTTCTTAAGTGGAATGCGCGTGTTGAGATTTCACGGTCGGTATCGTTTTCACTAAGCCAAAGAAGAAGACTGGAAAAGGCTCGGCAGGAAATGGTTTTCCGCTTTTTAGAACATCTTGATTCCGCGCAGCATTAGGCGAATATTTCTTT
The DNA here is from genome assembly GCA_002709045.1 of Planctomycetaceae bacterium. Taxonomy (GTDB): domain Bacteria; phylum Planctomycetota; class Planctomycetia; order Pirellulales; family Pirellulaceae; genus UBA721. The sequence continues at coordinate 35,555 of PAPJ01000043.1, forward strand.
AGAGTTAATGCGTTGTCTTTACAGAGAAGCCAAGGCAAACGATACTTCACTAAGAGTTATGTGGTATTCCAATAGGATTCGACTTAGTTGTTAAGAAGATTTGAAATAGAGAATTTAAAGTGATGACAAAGATACGTACTTTGATTGGAATTTGGTTGCTGGCTTTGCTGACAAGTCTTTGTATGGCAGATGAAAAGCTACCTCTGGGGATTGTCGCCGAGAAGCCTGCTGATGGAACTTCTATTAAGACGGAACGTGGCTATATGGTTGCCTATGAAGCAATCATTCCCGGCACAGATGTCAAGTACAGAATGATTCCTGTGGCTGGCGGGATTGCAACGATCGGAAGCCCTGATAATGAAGCGGATCGACAGGAGAATGAAGGTCCTCAGTTTGAAGTTGAAATCAAACCATTTTGGATCGGTCAGTATGAAGTGACTTGGGCTGAATACAAATCATATATGGCAATGCATGACATCTTTAAAGGATTTGAAACGCATAAATTACGCCAGTTGTCGGAGCAAAAAGATGCTTTAGTAATCTCGGCTCCCTCTAATCTTTATGACACCAGCTTTACCTACCTTAATGGAGAAGAACCGGAACTTCCGGCTGTTTCTATGAGTCAGTATGCAGCCAAACAGTACACCAAATGGTTGTCATTATTGAATGAGCGTTTTTATCGTTTGCCAACGGAAGCCGAATGGGAACATGCCTGTCGCGCCGGAACCAAGACAGCCTATCATTTCGGTAATGATCCGGCAGATCTGGATGATTATGGCTGGCATTACGGGAATTCCAATGAGACAACGCATCACGTGGGCCAAAAGAAGCCCAATCCCTGGGGCATCTACGATATGTATGGTAATGCTTGCGAGTGGGTGCTGGATGGTCTGCTTCAGGATGGCTATGCGAAGTTTGGTGGCAAACGCGTTTCCACCGGCGAGGCTCTGGTAAAAACGAAGGAATTGTTCCCGCGTGTAGTACGCGGTGGTTACTACGATTTAGATCCGGAAGATTGCCGTAGTGCTTCGCGTTTGCCATCGAGTGATGATGAATGGCGTGGTGAGGATCCAAATATTCCTCTTAGCCCGTGGTGGTTTACCAGTGGCCCTGCACTAGGTGTGGGAATGCGATTGGTTCGTCCACTGGACGAGGGTCTTACGATGAAAGACAAGGAGGAGTTCTGGAAAGCTGATGTGCAGGTGATCGTTGATGACGTTAATTTCCGCATCGACGAGGAAGGACGCGGTGCACGTGGTTTTGTTGATAAACTATTACCTAAAGCGATTAAAGAACTACAAGATAAAGAGTAGTACCGATCAAGTGCCGGATTAGATGGTGGCGGTTTACTGGAGTATGAGATGAAACGTATAAAGCTGGCTGCGGCAGCGTTAAATCAAACTCCGATTGCCTGGAACCAGAATTATCAAAATATTCTCTCGGCGATTGAGCAAGCTAAGGCTCAACAGGCAGACCTACTTTGCCTTCCCGAATTGTGTGTCTCGGGCTATGGCTGCGAAGATGCATTTATGGCCAATGGCGTACTGGAAACGTCGTTGCACCTTCTTGAACAGCTCATTCCGCAAACTCAGGGTATTGCAGTGACCATCGGTCTACCAATGTCGGTAAATGGCCATACCTATAATGCAGTGGCTATGGTGACTGATGGGAAACTACTGGGATTTGCAGCAAAGCAAAACCTTGCGGGGGACGGACTGCATTACGAACCGCGTTGGTTTACAGCGTGGCTACCCAATGAACAAATCACAGTCAACGTGGCAGGTAACCAAGTCCCTTTTGGTGATGTGACATTTTGGATTGGTGGAGTACATGTTGGATTTGAAATCTGTGAAGATGCCTGGATTGAAGAGCGGCCCGCTAAACGATTAGCTTCCAGAGATGTGGGAGTGATCCTGAATCCAAGTGCGTCTCATTTTGCATTTGGAAAACATCAGCTTCGCCGGCGTTTACTGGTGGCCGGAAGTCAGGCTATTGCAGGAGCTTATGTGTATGCCAATTTAGTTGGGAATGAAGCGGGACGCGCTATTTATGACGGCGACACGATGATTGGTGTGGATGGTACGGTGGTAGCATCCGGTTCAAGATTTTCATATCGGGACGTTGTGTTAACGACAGCTGTTGTCGATGTAAAGACCTTAGAATCAACGACCGCAATTACTTCTGAATTTGAGTTTGGTGAACACACAGAGCCAGCGGTCACATCTGCATCAGAGGTATGTGCGTGGGAAAAGAGTCAAGCATTGAAAGAGGAGGAGTTCGCGCGTTCTCTTTCACTGGCGTTATTCGACTATATGCGTAAATCCGGTTCTCATGGGTTCGTTCTGTCACTCAGTGGCGGTGCCGATTCAGCAACCGTGGCTGTGCTTGTCAAACTGATGATCGACTTTGCTGTACAGGATATCGGTCTTTCAGGAGTAGCCCAGCGGTTAGGTCATTGCTTTGACAGTATAGCCCCTGATAGTTCAGAGAAGTGGGTTGGAGAATTGTTATGGTGTGTTTATCAGGCTACACGCAACAGTAGTGAGATTACTCGCGATGCTGCAGCAAACGTTGCCAAGGCAATCGGTGCCCGGTTTTACGAGCTCAACGTGGATGGTGTGGTTCAACAGTACAAGTCACTGGTGAGCAATGTTTTGGAGCGAGAATTGACATGGGATCGGGATGATCTGGCATTGCAAAATATTCAGGCTCGTGGGCGTGCTCCGAGTGTCTGGATGTTAGCCAATATCAAGTGTGGGCTATTGCTGGCTACCAGCAACCGTTCGGAAGCTGCAGTCGGCTATACCACGATGGATGGTGATACCTGTGGAGGCATCTCTCCAATTGCCGGGATCGATAAGGCCTTTTTACGACAGTGGCTCCGCTGGTTGGAAAAACAAGGCCCTCACGGCGGAGAACCCATTGCTGCTTTAGTAAACGTAAATCAACAGCAGCCAACAGCCGAACTTCGCCCACCGGCAGAAAAGCAGACTGACGAGTCGGATTTGATGCCCTACGAAATACTGGATCTTATCGAACGTTTAGCAATTCGCGACAAATTAATGCCGCAGGAAATACTCGATACTTTAACCGGGCATGAATTAACTGCAGAATATGAGGCGGACCGTGAACAGGTGATCACTTGGGTTAAAAAATTCTTTCAGCTTTGGTCCCGCAATCAGTGGAAGCGAGAGCGATTTGCCCCCTCGTTCCATGTTGATGACGAAAATCTTGATCCTAAGACCTGGTGTCGTTTCCCAATTCTGTCGGGCGGATTTTGCCGGGAGTTAGATGCTCTTGAGTGATGCTTGAGCCGTCAGAATTTGAGCGGCGAGAAAAAACTGGGAGATAAGCAGTTTTCTGAGATGCCTGCTCAGAGTTCATGCTAAGCAGTTCGGCCGTATACAGATGAAACGGAGACTCTTTTGGGTGAGCGAAGTTAACGATCAAATGTACATCGTTTAATAAATGTTAACTGGTTGCCGATGTCGTTATATATGACATCGTCCATAAACGCTTTCATGAGCATGACACCACGGCCGCTGGGTTTATCCAGATTCTCAGGTAGTGTCGGATCAGGCACATCCTCAGGATCAAATCCCTTACCCTCGTCCTGAATGACGATACGAATAATGTCCTCGTTGAGGAAACACTCGACGGTCACTTTTTTACCCGGATCCATTTTGTTGCCATGCTTAATAGCATTGGCAAGCCCCTCTTCCAATGCAAGCTGCATATCAGGAAGGTCCATCTCACTCATGCCCTGAGCCTGCCACAATTCCTGAAGCTCCTTTTGGACATCAGCAGAAACGTGCAAGTCACTTGCAAAAGTCTGGTTGTAAATTATCAATTCGGACATATTTACGTTTACAGACACGAGATCCCGGAAGATAAGCTTTGGTTGAGAGCTCGGTCAATCTGTAATAGGCGAAAAGGGGTAGTCATCAGTCCAGATGATCAACCGTTGGAGGAAGTTACCTTAAAATCCTTTTAAGGCTTTTTCAATGGATGCGTAAATATTAAAGACTTTGGTTAACTTAGTTACTTTGAAAATCTTCAATAATTCAGGTCGCAGGCTACACATCCCGAGTTGCCCGCCGGCGGCATCCATCTTCTTCTTCATGTTGATCAGCTTGCCTAAGGCAGCACTAGACAAGTGTTCAACAGCTTCGAAGTCTAAGACAACCTTTCGCAATCCATGGTCATCCACCAGGCGATACATCTGTTCACCGATAACCTGAATGGTCGCCTCGTCGAGAATGCGATTGTCGATAAATTTAGCGATGGTAACCCCATCGATTGTTTGAATATTGAATCGGGTTACATCCGAAGCCATATTACGCACCTATTTCAGTGAGAGTGAAAACATAGTTGAGGGTATTCCTACCTTTTAATAATTGCACTTTCGAGTCTATATTTCAAGCCATAGTTCGATTTCAATCAGACTTATCTGAAAAAGGTGCTTGTCAGTTTAGATACTAAACCGGTTATACCGGTTTTGCGTTATAGATTTAATCACCAGACGAGATACTTACAAGTAACGGAATATTCATCAGGAGAAGTACGATGAAAGTCGGGCCATTCCCATAACAGATTCCGTTTCAAACTTATGCGAACAGCCCGGATATTGAACTTAGCTGCAATTTGGATTCAGGCGTTCTCAGGTTTTGCCAAATTCGTAGGTTGAAGTCTTCTTCACTGAATTTTAATAAGTGATTTGCTGATTTCTTAATAATAACTCATATGATTAAAAAGCAATTGAGATACCCTTTCGGTTGTTATGACCTAAAGTTGTTGCACAATTATGGATGGAATGGCACTGTATCGACGCACTTAACAGGAGACTTAGACAATCGTCACCGAGGCGTCATAACAATGAGCGTGATTGCGACGGGTTGTATTTGCTAAGTGACAGCTAGCAAGGCGGCAAGAGGCAGAAAGAAGAAATGGCACAAGACAGAATATTAATTATCGAGGATGAAAAGGCGTTGGCCGATATTCTTGAATACAATCTGGTGCGTGAAGGGTATGAAGTGTTTACGGCAAATGACGGAGTGGAAGGTCTGGAGAAAGCTCAGGCGATTGAACCCGATCTCGTTGTGCTGGATATTATGCTGCCGTCTATGGATGGATTACAGATTTGTAGTCAGCTGCGAAGCAATCCGTTTACCGGGAATATTCGTATACTGATGCTGACAGCAAAAGCTGAAGAAGTGGATGAAGTGGTTGGCTTTAATATGGGAGCCGATGACTATGTAATCAAACCTTACAAACTGCATCCGCTGATGCATCGTATTAAAGCGCTCTTGAGACGCCCGCTGGGGGAAACCCAACAAAACGATTTTGTTGAGAGTTGTGGCATTAAAGTAGATCGATTGAATTATGTCGCCAGCCTAGAAGGTGTTGATGTGGTATTAACACCAACTGAGTTAAGATTGCTGTGGTTCATGATGAAACAGCCTGAGCGCACTTTTAATCGTCTGGAATTACTGGAAGCCTGTCGTGGTGAGGACAATTGTTCCACTGAAAGAACTATCGATGTTCACATGAAATCGCTACGACAGAAGTTGGCGGCCCGTTCTGTGCTGCTGCAAACAGTTCGAGGAGTCGGATATCGTTATGTTCCGGCATCGGATTTCGAAGTGCGTGAATAGCAGCAAGCCGCTAAACAGAAGCCAGAGTACTAGCACTCTAATACGATAGACCGCTCTGGTTGCTCGTCGAAATTTTTCTAAGTATCACGGATCACCTTAATTAAGCATGACTAAAAGTTTTATATCCATTTGAAACTGTAACGACTGTATCGATTACGCCGCCAGTTGGTAATCAATAAAAAACAGCTATTTTTTTACGTTGTTAGGTCTAACAGTGAGTTCATCATATATTAATGACACTTAAGGTGTAAATTCTTACTTTAAGCATGATATTTGTCTCCTTATGGACACATTTAACTCATACTTGAGATTCATTCCTAACCCTTTAATGTAAATAAAACCCCCTTTATCAATGATTGTAGGGTGTTGAGATACTAATTCGTGTATAGAAATAGGTTGAATTTTAAGATAAATATGTAAGAACTTTAGTTGTAGAAGCGATTTATAGGTAAACGCATTATTTGGATTTTTCATTGAATGCGAAAACCGTAGCGTTTGAATTAATACTGAAATTGATAGAGGTGTACGATGGATCCACTAATGGCAGGCATCACCGCCTGGGTTATCGAATTGGCTGTAGCAGGAACAATGTTCTACGGATTACGCCGTGAAGAGCAGAAGGTTATCCGTGGCCGTCAAAAAGTAAAAAGCTAACGACTAGCGGACTCAAAGCTACAGTTCAGGTAGTTGTCGCAGACGCAGAGTTCTGTTGGTGTATTGCGTGTGTGTTAATGGTGGCAGAGGTATATCTTATTGTGGTATGTCTCTGTTTTTTGTTGCGCTCTTGAACAAACAAAAGAAGCGTCCCAGAGAGGATTCGAACCTCCGACCTACGGTTTAGGAAACCGTTGCTCTATCCCCTGAGCTACTGGGACGTCGTCGTTATTTCGACGTGATGTATGAGTAAGAATATCTCACACTGCTCGCTCGTCAAGCACAAGCTATGTGGGAGACGACTCTAAGGCCTGATACGTTAGGCCCATCAAACGGTTGTTAATATCGCAATGAAAGTTCGGATACAGTTGGGTCAAAGAAATGGCATAAATTCGATGGACCGGATCCAGGAAGAAGCGCGTGTTGTAAGCCCCGCCCCAGTAGTAATTACCGATAGCACTAAGAAACGGCTGAGCACCCATATCCTGAATAATACCAAAGCCCAAGCCAAACTTATCTCGAGGGCTGCCTCCAAGCGTAATATTCAGCTCGCCAATATTGTTGCAACGCATTAGTTCTATACTGGTTTCACTGAGAACAGTCTGCCCCTGATGCTTACCGCGAGACACCATCATTTGACAGAAATTACTGTAGTCCTGAAGCGTCGAATGTAATCCTGCCCCACCGGAATAATACGTTTGTTTTCCAGTTTCGGGAGAATGCACGATATCAAAATCGACGTTGACAAGGCATTCCAACTCAGTTTTGCTTAATCTTCTTAGGCCGGCACCTTGCGGGATATTGAATTCCTGCTTAGCGTCCCAAAAGCTGATATCGTCATAACGGTCTGTGGTGACATCCGGTGTGTAAACTCGAGACAGTCGTTCGGACTGTTGGGTATCAGGATAAAATGTTGTATTGCTCATCGCTAGCGGCTCGAATATCTCAGCCTGTAGAAATTCCGCAAAGCTCATACCTGAGAGGACTTCCACCAGTCGTCCAAGCACATCCGTATTTAATCCATAGAGCCAGCGGGTACCAGGATCGAATGCCAGTGGTTGCTCCCCTATTCGCTGGACAATATCTTTAATTGTCGTGCTGTCGCTGTAGCCCCAATCGCGAATATTGGCTGCCTTGTAATAGTTAGCAAGTTTTGGATGACTGAAGCTGTATCCAATTCCAGAGCTATGAGACAGCAACTGACGAATCGTAATTGATGATTTAGCCGGACGCGTTAAGGCATTTCCTTTTTCATCACGTTGCCCACTGAAGACCTGCATATTCGAAAACTCGGGCAGGTATCTTTCGACGGCATCATCCAGTAGGAAAATTCCACGTTCGTAAAGTATCATGATCGCCACGCTGGTAATTGGTTTAGTCATTGAGGCGATACGAAATATTGTCTCGGCAGAAACTCGGATAGAGTCTTCGGCGTTTGCCAGACCATGATAGCTTTCCAATTGCAGGCCATTTTCGCTACCAACACCAACAGCACATCCTGCGATTAGCTGTTGATCGATTTCCTGTTGAGCTATTGTGGAGAGTCGTGCTAGTCGCTCAGTATTAAAAGTTGCAGGCATCGAGGTGTGCTTTCTTTATTGTTGGTAAGTCTGATAAGAATCAGAAGCAACAGCGTGGAGATCTGATTAAGCAAAAATATCAGTGGCAACGTTTCCACCAACATCGGTAAGGCGGAAGTCACGACCGGCATAGCGGTAAGTCAGTTGACTGTGATCAAGTCCAACGGCATGCAGTAGTGTGGCATGAAGGTCGTTAACATGCATTTTGTTTTCTTGAGCATAGTATCCGTACTCGTCTGTTGCTCCGTACTTAAAACCGCCTTTGACTCCTCCACCGGCCATCCACATAGTAAAGCCTTCTGGATTGTGATCACGACCATTGGATCCCTGCATCACAGGCGTCCGTCCAAATTCGCCTCCCCACATGACAAGGGTGTCTTCCAGCAATCCTCGACGTTTCAGGTCGGTAAGCAAAGCTGCAATCGGCTGATCTACCTCCAGAGCATTCTTGGTGTGGCCTTTGACTAAATCACCGTGCTGATCCCATTGGACAAAGCTGTCACTATGTGTGATTTGTATAAAACGCACACCTCGTTCAGCGAATCGGCGAGCCAGCAGACACTGACGCCCAAAGTCTTTAGTCATTTCTCCATCGAGTCCGTAGAGCCGTTGTGTCTCTTCAGTCTCGCTTGATATATCTAATACATCAGGAACCTGACTTTGCATGCGAAAGGCCAGTTCAAAGCTATTGATCCGTCCTTCCAGTTCCTGGTTAGGCCCCAGGCCATCCATGTGCTGTCGATTCATCTGCCGCAGCAAATCCAACTGTACACGTTGTTGTTTGCGTGAGACCCGTTTGTTTTGAGTGTATTTCACTTTGGCATTGGTCGAAGGTTGACTGGCTACACCTAGAGGTGTTCCCTGATAGTCCGCAGGAAGGAATGCAGAGCTCCAGTTTTTCAGGCCACCGTGAGCCAACGTAGGGCAGATGGTGACGAAGGCAGGCAGATTTTGATTTTCTGTTCCTAGACCATAGGTTACCCAGGAGCCCATACTCGGACGCACAAAGTTATCACTGCCTGTATGTAATTTGAGTGACGCTCCACCATGAGCTGCATTTGTGCCGTGAACACTATTCAAAATACACATGTCATCGATACATCTGGCAACATTTGGAAACAACTCGCTTACCATCACCCCGTTTTCGCCATAGGGACGGAACTTCCATGGGGATTTCATCAGTTTTCCTGTTTCACCGAATTGCACCCGTGGTTTGTCAAAAGGAAGCTCCTTGCCATCATCCTTCTCAAGCTGTGGTTTGTAATCAAACGTATCAACTCCTGATGGGCCACCCTTCATGAACAGGAAGATTACACGTTTGGCGCGGGCAGCGTGTGGTGTGAGTTTCTGAGAAAGTGGATTCGAGGTATCTGCCTTAGCGTTTTCATGCAGCAGAGAGCTTAACGCAAGATGCCCAAAACCAAGTGCCGTTGTTTTCAAGGTCGAAGACTTTAAAAACGAGCGTCGGCTGGTTTGAGAGCAGCAATCCATGTGGTTTTCGAAACTTCTCATTTTGCTGGTTTATTTAATGTAGATAAACTCATTGCTGGCCAACAGACTATGGCATAGCAGTTTAAGTGCCTGAAATTCGATGGTCAACGGTTCTGTCGATTCCTCGCCGATCTTTTCATCGGTTGAATTCGTCGTTGCCGATATTGGCACGACGGGTGTTATAAGGAACTGTCTAAGGTATTTACGAGCGATTGACTGTTCCTGCTTGCTCGGTAATCGCCCCAGTGTCAATTGATACAGCCGAGTGATCTGTTGTTTTTCAGGTAAGTCCTCGAGTAGATGTGCCAATTGACAACTCGCTTCCTCCACCAGGGGGCTGTTCATCATGAACAGAGCCTGTGGAGCCACGGTTGTGGTTTCACGGTTGCCGTTGATAACCGACGCATCATTAAAGTCGAATAACTGGAAGAAGTCATAGAGGTTGTTGCGAATTACTGGTAAATAGACACTGCGACGCAGTGAACTGTAATCAGTTAAGTCTTTGCTTGTGTGGTCAAACAGGAACTCACGATTCTTGACGTGCAGCATGCTGCCACCCATTTCACGATCCAGCAGGCCACTGACCGCCAGGATTGAGTCGCGAATACTTTCGGCTTCCAGTCGCCTCACAGGAAAACGCCATAGCAGTCTGTTTTCGGGATCGTGTTGGCTGTCATCAGCATCATAGCGACTGCTCATTTTGTAGGTTGACGAGTTCATGATCCAGCGATGCCACTCTTTAATGGACCAGTTGTTCTTAATCAGTTGCTGCGCTGCATGGTCAAGTAATTCCGGATTAACCGGTACGTCACCCAGATTGCCGAAATTATCTGTAGATCCCTGTAATCCATTAGCAAAATGCCAGCGCCAAAGTCGATTAGCCATCACTCGGGCGGTTAAGGGATGATTTTCACTGGTTAGCCATTTTGCAAACTGCAGTCGGCCACTCTGTGCTTCGGAGATCGGATACTCGGGGGAGTGCTCAAAGATCTGTGGCATACGCCGCGTGACCTGTTTACCTAAAGATAAATGCGAACCTCGAATATGAACTTTTAAGTTAACAGGTTCAGCCTCTTTTACTCCCATCGCCGTCGGGATGTTCCCTCGTTGATTGGTGAGTTTTATGATCTGTTGATTAAGCTCTTCAATCCTTGTTTGGTGTTGTTCACTGTACTGTTCAGCTGGTTTCTCGGGCAGTTTGTCGGTCTTAAGTCGCACCAGAAGCTCTTTATTAGCGGCATCGGTCGCGGTCTTGACTTGCTCCTGAACCTCCCCGATCTGAACATTAAAGTCTTCGTATTCCGCCTTGGACTGAGGGGTAAATACTTCGTTTTCATTCCATTTTGCAATCCGCTTATAGGATTCCATCGTGCGGGTACTTTTGAAGATACTAGCCAAAGCGTAATAATCCTCGGTGGAGATTGGATCAAATTTATGGTCATGACAGCGGGCACAACCAATGGTCATTCCCATGAATGCACGGCCGATGGTATCAATCTGTTCATCAATGATATCCATTGCGAGTTTCTCTTCGTCACCTTCGGCCAGAACTTTGGGTCCCAGAACTAAAAAGCCCGTTGCCACCAGACGTCGATTAGAAGCGGTAATATCGTCGGAGCTTTCCAGCAGATCACCAGCGATTTGCTCAGTAATAAACTGATTGAATGGCATATCATCGTTGAACGCTTTGATCACGTAGTCACGATATCGCCAGGCATTTCCGTGAGCGATGTTTTCGTCCAATCCGTTGGAGTCTGCATAACGCACGACATCGAGCCAGAATCGGCCCCAACGTTCGCCATAGGCGGTACTATCTAATAGCCGATCGATGAGCTTTTCATAGGCCTGATCCGACCGGTCTGTTAAAAATGCGTTCACTTCTTCAGGTGTCGGGGGCAGGCCTGTTAAAGCAAATGTTACTCGGCGAATTAAAGTCGTTTTATCCGCCTCAGGGGCCGGTGTCAGACCTTCCTTCTCGAGATTGGCAAGAATAAAGCTATCGATCGATTGCCTCGCCCAGCTATTGTTTTTGGTCGTGGGTATTTTCGGGTCATTGATCGGCTGGAAAGACCAGAACTTACGTTCGATTTCCCAGTCAACAGCATCTTCCCGAGGTTCTATCTTGGTCGTCAAGGAATCAGGGTGCGGTGCTCCCATTTCAATCCAACTGATAAAGTCTCCGATAATCTCGTTGCTCAGCTTTTGCTCGGGAGGCATTTGGATTTCTTCATCTTCGTACTTTAAAACATGGATGATTAGGCTTTCGTCCAAATTGTTGGGAACGACCGCCGGCCCAGTGCCTCCTCCACGCATCAGATCTTTATAGTTGTCCAGCCGCAGATCACTTTCCTGTTTTTCTTCGCCATGACATTCATAACAATAGCGCACCAGCACCGGGCGGATTTTCTTTTCAAAGAAAGCGTGACCTGCTTGATCAACATCGTCATCGGCCAATAGTCCCTGAGTTGAGACGATTGTCAGAAAAATGGATGTCGCAGTCAGTCGATGGAGAAATTTCATACCAGGAACAAGTGTATTTAAGGGCGAATCATACTACTATCATTCTAATAAAACAGTTGCTGTAGCACATTGGGAATATTATAAGGAAGCGGCCGTTATTTGAGGGTTCTATTTTAATTTTACAGTTATCGTCCGCGACATTCATCATCTAGTTTGCTTTGGCAGAACCCAGCTTGAGGAATTCGACTAGGCCGGAAGGCCCACCAGCGAAATTACTAATAGTTGATGCGATCTCGAACCGACAGCGGGGAAATATCACGTTCGAGCCATTGCCGGTTGTGTTTCCGGTTGTCAGTGCCACCTCGGTTTTGCCGGAAAGATTCACAGACCCAAACATGCGCCTGATTGCCCACGGCGAAGGCGACAGGATTAGCCATCATCGGTTCAGCGGCGAAGAGGTGAACTGAAAAATCGTCGTGAATCCGAAAAGATTGGAGCTGATTTTTAGCCTCCGCTGATGCCGAGGCAATCTTTAGTGCTTCCGGTTTAACATCGTTTCGAGGCACGAAGTCCATCGTTGTAAAAGTTGAAATGACAACGAGCAGGATAGAAGCGGTTATTTTAAGCATGTATTTAAGCTGATTATTTTACCAATAGGCTTTAAAGGCAGGTGGGTATGAGGTGAATTAAACGACAGCCAACGTGAAATACGGTGAGCGGGCCGGAGGTTTTTGGATACGGGTTATAATCGTTATTGGTTTAACGCGTTTTGGATCCATTGCTCGAGTTCCTGAAAATCGACCGGGGGCAGATCAGACAGGTCAGGGCGAAGTTTAATGGCATCTTTTATGTAGACGTGTTGAATTTCAGACTGAGGCTTTTCGGTATTCCAGTGAAGCAGGATGCGGATACAGTTAGGTAGAGAACCTGGAACGTTGACTTCATGAGTGCAGATTAGCGGTACGTCAAGCCAGCCGAGTTGTCGTGCAGCCAGAGCGGGAAATTCAGCATTCAGATCATGGGTCATACTGAAGATAGCGCTTCCCACATCTTCCGGCTGGATGTCATTGAGACGAATCATAAGAGCGAGTAACTGCCTGGTTGCGGTCAGTACTTCTTCACGGTCGTTATTGTCAACCGTGGTGGCTCCACGAACTCCTCGACAAATCATGCTGAATTTACCTGCTTTTACGATTTATGCTGCCAATTCTGATCGTGTTAAACCTTATTGTTTGGTTTAACAGACACTACTGGTGTGAAAACCATTGCTGTTCTTAGCATACCCTCGAATGCATCAAAAAGGAATTAGAAGCCAGCTGGAAAGTACTGCTATCGCAGCTTATAAAGGGCGGTAGTTATGGGTAGTATTCTTACTTTCATACAGAGGCGGCTGCTGTTCATGCTAAAAAACAATCTGCGATTGAACGAAACATTTCTAGCCGAAATTAAAACGCCGTAAATCGGTGAACCTTTGAGATAATTAAACGGCAAGACGGATAAGTTTTGCCAGCGAGAATATGACTCAGTTAAAGTTCTTAAAAAAACCGCAGAAAAGTAATACGTGACCGCTTGACGGTTAATCCCTACACGGTATATTTGATTTTTCGCACTTAGGAGAACATCCTAAGTGTATTGATCTTTGAAAATTTGGTGGACCTCGTACTTATTCCTTTGGAATAACTATTTTTTTTAGTCAACTTTAGGAACTCAGGATTATTTAATTGGCAAGGTAGTCACTTATGACCATAGTGACTCAAAACTCCTTGACTCCAATCGAACTCCGATTGAGTTATTTGACGGATAACTGACTTCTTCGGAAGTCAGCCTCAATACTTTAATTGAAGGGTTTGATCCTGGCTCAGAATGAACGTTGGCGGCGTGGATTAGGCATGCAAGTCGAGCGAGAAATTCTTTTTTGATTTCTTCGGAATGATTATTTGAATGGACAGCGGCGCAAGGGAGAGTAACGCGTGGAAGTTTACCTTGAGGATCGGGATAGCTGTGGGAAACTACAGGTAATACCGAATAATGTCTCCGGACCAAATCTTTTTGGCCTCAAGAGAACTCCGCGTCCTACTAGCTTGTTGGTAGTGTAACGGACTACCAAGGCTATGATGGGTAGCGGGTGTGAGAGCATGACCCGTCTCACTGGGACTGAGACACTGCCCAGACACCTACGGGTGGCTGCAGTCGAGAATCTTCGGCAATGGACGAAAGTCTGACCGAGCGACGCCGCGTGCGGGATGAAGGCCTTCGGGTTGTAAACCGCTGTCAGAGGGGAGGAAAGCTTCGGCTTGACTGAACCTCAGAGGAAGCACGGGCTAAGTTCGTGCCAGCAGCCGCGGTAAGACGAACCGTCCAAACGTTATTCGGAATCACTGGGCTTAAAGAGTACGTAGGCGGACCAGTAGGGGCTTTGTGAAATCCCTCGGCTCAACCGAGGAACTGCAGGGCAAACCCCTGGTCTCGAGACAGGTAGGGGTCGTCGGAACGCTAGGTGGAGTGGTGATATGCGTTGATATCTAGCGGAACGCCGAAGGAGAAGTCAGGCGACTGGGCCTGTTCTGACGCTGAGACACGAAAGCGTGGGGAGCGAACGGGATTAGATACCCCGGTAGTCCACGCCGTAAACGATGTGCACTAGGTTGGGGAGGTTTTGACGCCGTTCCCGGCCGAAGCAAAAGTGTTAAGTGCACCGCCTGGGGAGTACGGTCGCAAGGCTAAAACTCAAAGGAATTGACGGGGGCTCACACAAGCGGTGGAGCATGTGGCTTAATTCGATGCAACGCGAAGAACCTTATCCTGGGTTTGACATGTATGGATTAACTCCCTGAAAGGGGAGCCACGCCCTCGTGGTGGAACATACACAGGTGCTGCATGGCTGTCGTCAGCTCGTGCTGTGAAGTGTCGGGTTAAGTCCCTTAACGAGCGCAACCCCTATCGCTAGTTGCCAGC
>PAPJ01000044.1 GCA_002709045.1 Planctomycetaceae bacterium
CCTTCGCCGGTGAACGGGAATCGTGGGTCATCGCTGAAACCACCAAGGAAGAAAACAAGTGCCTCGGCAGGATCGATGATCGTTCTGCCGGTTGAATTGCCTGAATTGTCTTTGAGATCAATCAAGCCGATTAGATTTGCAACTTCCGCCGGAGCGATTCGGGGAAAAGCGACTTGAATGTGACGTTGAAAAACAACAATATTAGATCCGTCAGGTGGGTAATCACCGTATTTTTGTTTGTAGGCTTCAACCGCTGCACTAAGGCTGTTAATTTCCATCGCCATACCACCATTTGCAGCAGATTTTCTTACAACTCCGATGGTCGGGATCAGAATTCCGGCAAGTATCCCGATAATTGCAATGACAATCAGCATTTCGACCAGAGTGAACCCCTGATTTCGATAGCCGTGAAAAGTGGAACTTCGCTTCATTTGAGTGCTCCGTCATGCTGAGGTGTTGCCAGATCCTCAGCAAGTTCTATTATTCGCTTGTTATTTTGAAAAATGTAAAAATATTTAGTTTCGGGTTCCAACCCGCCATAGTTTGCTCGAAAAAAAATCGCTTAGCCGGACAGTTTTTCCATCAATGAAATCAGAGGAACAAACAGTGAGATCACGATAAAACCAACCGCACCCCCCAGAAACACGATCATCAGCGGTTCGATCATGGCCATCATACCGTCGGTGGTAGTACGCACTTCTTCATCGTATTGGTCTGCAACTTTGTACAACATGGTATCCAGTTCACCTGTTTCTTCACCCACATCGACCATATTGACGATTAGAGAATTGACGATTCTACGACGCATTCGGATAACATACACCAGCCCACCTAAAACACACCCCAATCCGGAGATCATCATCCCTAACGTAGGCATTCCGTTGCCTGGGATTATCATAACGATCATGCCGGGCAGAGCTCCGAAGAATAACCAGAAGAAAAGAGCCATTGGATGGAAAGTTGCATGGCAGTTGTCGTTCAGTGGAACAGCTATTGGTTCCCCTTCACGAATCCCTTCCGAGACTCTTGAATACATTTGTTCAAACATCCCGTTACCAGCGGTATCACGACAAATCGTTAAGGCCTCAAGAATTGGTACACCCGAGGAGATTAGTGTTGCAAGAGTACGAGTGGTACGAGCCATACAGTTTTTCTCGACTAAACCGCCGATGATCGGGATCTGTAGCATAAACAGGTCCCAGCCGACCTTCCCATAATTAAACTGCCGAAGCAGAATAATAAACACCAGTAAGCCGCCTGGTATGAGGAAGAAGAGAAACCATAGTTTAAATATCGCATGAGACATGTTGATCAGTAGGACAGTCGCAGCTGGTAGCGGCAGTTCAAACTCGATAAACATTTCTTCAAATGTCGGTACAATCATCACCATAATGAATGCTAAAATAATGATCGCAATGCCGATCACGAGTACCGGATAAATCATGGCACCGATCACTTTACGTCTTAGCGACATTGCTCGTTCTTTAAAATCAGCCAGACGTTGAAGGATGATTTCCAAGGCACCGCCAGCTTCACCAGCTTTGATCATGTTGATATACAGGCGGTCAAACATTCTTGGACACTTTGCCATCGCTTCACTAAGTGTGTCTCCGGCTTCAATGTTGTCGCACGTATCCATGATGGAATTCTTGAGCTTGCCGCCGCTTTGCTGTTCTTCAAGAATTTGCAGGCTACGAAGAATTGGTAGACCAGCATCCTGGAGGATCGACAATTGACGGGTAAAAAGAGTGAGTGCTTTCAGACCGCCACCACCCATAGGCAGTGTCTTTTTACGTTTTCTGCGGGCATCAGAGGCGCTATCAGAGGCGCTCTTCTTGACGTTCAGCTTGGTGACGAAATAGCCCATCTGGCGGATAGTCGTATGTGCCTCTTCTTCTGTAGGCGCATCAATAACGTCCCGAATGACCTGTCCCGTAGGATCCAGTGCTTCAAATTGATATGATGGCATTCTTTTACTCTATTTCTAGCTTCGTAAGAAGATTTTCTGTCAGTTGTTAATTGTATGCAGGAAACAGTCGTCCGTCATAAGAACTGCTGTCTGGAAAAGTATTATCCGTCGACAGTGGTTTCACGAATAACTTCCTCTGCGGTAGTAATTCCTTCCCATAGATTGTGTAGTCCGGCATCACGAAGTGTCACCATTCCATATTCGCGTGCCTGCTCACGCATCTCGTCGCTGGACGCATTTTGCATGATCATTTCGCGTAAGTGGTCGTTCAGGATCATTAATTCAAATAGTCCGACCCGTCCTCGATATCCAGAGTTATTACAGTGGTCACAACCCTTTCCTTTATAGAATTTCTTTTCGGCAACCTGTTCAGCGGTGAATCCAAGTTGAGTAAGGATTTCATCAGAGGGTTCAATTTCATCACGGCAGTTATTACAAATCCGACGGACAAGACGTTGAGCAAGAATGGCTTCCACCGTTGCTGAAATCATAAATGTTGGAATTCCCATATCCTTCATGCGTGTGATGGTGCTGGGAGCGTCATTCGTGTGAAGTGTACTGAATACAAGGTGACCGGTCAGAGATGCCTGCACGGCAATTTCTCCCGTTTCAATGTCTCGAATTTCACCGACCAGAATTTTGTCCGGATCCTGACGCAAAATAGCTCGCAGGCAGGAAGCAAATGTAACGCCGACGTCTGTATTGATAGGCACCTGGATAATTCCATCGATGTCATATTCGACCGGATCCTCGGTTGTAATTAGTTTCTCCTCAATCCGGTTTAACTCAGACAAGGCTGAATAGAGTGTGGTCGTTTTTCCTGAACCTGTCGGTCCTGTCACCAGTACGATGCCATTTGGCTTTTCAATGACCTCTCGGAATTGTTCGATCAGACGTTCATTCATACCGACATTTCCGAGGTCAAGTGACACAACACTTCGGTCGAGCACACGCATAACCACCGACTCGCCAAACATTGTTGGCAGCACGCTCACACGCAGGTCAACCGGGTGACCACCGACGACAAGTTCGATCCGTCCGTCCTGAGGCAGCCGACGCTCTGCAATATCCAGATTGGCCATGACTTTAATACGTGTGGTAATTGCAAAGGCCAGGTGACGAGGAGGCGGTACCATTTCGTAAAGTACACCATCGGCCTTAATACGGATTCTGAACTCGTCTTCGAAAGGCTCAAAGTGAATATCCGATGCGTGGTCTTTAATGGCTAAAAGTAAAACCATATTAAGTAATTTACGTACAGGGACACTATCAGCCAGAGATTCTGCACTTGTCAGGTCAATTGGTCCGCTTGTTAATGCATCGATCTGTTCTTTCAGTGCGATGTCGTCTGCCAGGTCGGCGACGATTCGTTCAATCGTTTCACGCCCGGAGTCAAAAAACTCTTCAAGCATTTTTTCGATTTCGTGTTCTGTACAAATAACCAATTGAATATCGCGTCCCAGAAAGGTACGCAATTCGTCGGCTACCGTGATGTTTTCCGGCGACGAAGTTGCCAGTGTCAGTGTATTACCGTTGAGTTGTAACGGGATGACCTGATACATCTGAGCCATGGCTTCGGTGACTTCATCGAGCACATCCTGATTGATCTGGATGTCTCCCAAATCAACGATCTGCATATCAAATTGCTCGGCGAGTGCCTGTGCCAACTGAGTATCAATAATTAGTCCCATGTCTTCAGCAACTTTACCGATTTTTACTCCGGGTTGCTGAGCCTGTTCCTCGACCAACATTTCAAGCTGGTCGTCATTAATGAATCCCATGTCGACTAGGATTTGACCAAGTTGTCTTGCCATTGTTTGGTTCTCTTATTTTGCCGTCGTCTTGTATATTGCCGTCGTCTTGTCCGACTGATTAAGTATGGGCTCGAAGTTTTATTCTTCTTCTAATCCTGTTTTAGGTGCTTCCAGTCCCTGCTGAGCAGCCACGATGCGTTTCGCCAGGTCATCAGGTCGATGCGCTCTGGTAAGCACTTCTTCAACAATGCAGATTTCTCTTTTCCAGAGGTCAAATAACGCGTCGTCCATTAACTGCATCCCGAATTTCGCACCGGTTTGAATTGCCGAGTTAATTCGGAAGGTTTTGTTTTCGCGAATCAGGTTTGCGATTGCCGGGGTAACCAGCAAAGTTTCGTAGGCTGCTACACGTCCCCCACCAATTCGTGGTAATAGCGTTTGAGCCAGTACACCGATGATGGAAGTGGAAAGCTGAGTTCGAATTTGATCCTGAAGATTACCAGGGAAGGCATCAATAATACGGTTGATCGTTCCCTGAGCACTGTTCGTGTGCAGTGTACCGAATACAACGTGACCCGTTTCCGCTGCAGTGATGGCAGCTTCAATCGTTTCCAGGTCTCGCATTTCTCCTACCAGAATCACGTCCGGATCTTGTCTTAGTGCTCTCCGGATAGCATCTGAGAACGATGGCGTATCCACTCCGATTTCACGTTGGTTAATCGTAGACTTTTTATGATCGTGATAAAATTCGATTGGATCTTCAATTGTAATAATATGATGGTCCACGGTTTCATTGAGGTAGTTGATCAGACTTGCCAGGGTCGTGCTTTTGCCGGATCCTGTTGGGCCTGTTACCAGGAATAGACCACGAGGCCGCATGACGCATTGAATGATGGCATCGGTTAGTCCGAGTTGTTCCGGCGTTAGTTTGTCATTTGGAATTTGTCGCAGCACCATGGCAATATTTCCGCGCTGTTTAAAGATAGAGACTCTAAATCGAGCCTGATCCCCAAAAGCAAAACCAAAGTCAGCCGTTCCCTGTTCCTGTAGTTCTCGTTGACAGCGATCCGGTGAAATACTCTTCATTAACGCTACGGTGTCATCCGGCTCCAGTACTTTTGTTTCCAACTTTCGCATGCGTCCGTGTAAACGGAATACCGGCGGTTGACCTACTGTGAGGTGAATGTCACTTGCATTTTGCTTGACACAGGCACTCAGTAGCTTGTCAATAAGAATGGTTGCCATCAGTTTTTATCCAATTGATGAAAGATTTAATTTTCGTCGTCTTGTTCAGTTTTCTTGGTCACCCGGAATACTTCTTCAATGGTTGTAATTCCTTCCAGCACCTTTTTGATTCCGTCCTGGTATAGCGTGGACATTCCTTCTGCGATTGCTGTTTCACGAATTTGAGCAGTGGTGGAATCTTTGAATATGTGTTCACGAATCTTTGAAGTCAGACGCATAATTTCGTAAACAGCGATTCTTCCGCGATATCCCGATCGATTACAGTGGTTGCATCCGGCCCCTTTCATGAATTTTGCTCCCTGAAGCATCTCGGGAGTAATTCCGGCTTCTTCAAGAATTTCCTTGGAATATTTTTCAGGTTGCTTACAACGCGGACAAATAACGCGTATCAAACGTTGAGCCAGAATCGCGATTACACTGGATGCAACCAGATATCCGGGAACGCCAATATCAGTCAAACGACTAATAGCACTTGGTGCGTCATTAGTGTGCAGAGTACTGAAAACCAGATGCCCTGTAAGGGATGCCTGAATACCCATCGACGCTGTTTCATGATCTCGCATCTCACCAACAAGAATCATATTAGGAGCCTGACGAAGCATTGATTTAATGATTTTGGCAAAGTCGAGACCAATGTCGTGTTTTACTTCGGTCTGATTGATTCCAGGCAGATAATACTCAACCGGATCCTCGGCCGTGATGATCTTACGGTCGGGACGGTTCATTGCGTTTAATGCTGCATAGAGCGTCGTTGTTTTCCCCGAACCAGTTGGGCCGGTTACCAGAATAATGCCGTTGGGACGTTTGATGAGTTCGGTGAAAAGTCGGAAATCTGATTCACCTAATCCAAGCTGACGAATTCCGATCTTAATGTTGTCAGGGTCAAGCAGTCGCATCACGACGGACTGACCGTGATTTGTGGGAAGAACACTGACACGCAAATCGAGTGTCTTACCGCCGGCAGTAATTTTAATACGACCGTCCTGTGGGCGACGGCGTTCGGCAATATCCATGTCCGCTAAAATCTTAATACGCGAGAGAATGGCTCCGAGCAGACGTCGTGGAGGACTGTCACGTTCTACGAGTCGCCCGTCGATTCGATATCGAATTCGAATTCTGTCCTCGAACGGCTCAACATGCACATCGGATGCTCGAAGCTGAACCGCTTCGGAAATCATCAGGTGTACCAGCCTGACAATCGGCCCGTCACTGTCGTCGTCATCAAGGCCATCGGCGGCGTCTTCTGTTTCGGTAAAGTCGATCGCCGTGTCTGTAAATTCCTGTAGCATCGAGTCAGCGGACTCGCCATCGAACTGACCATAGTATCGGTTGATCGCTTCGAGAATACCTGAACGTGGTGCCAGAGCGATTTGGATCTGACGGTTGAGAATAAACCGGAGCTTTTCAACGGTTTCGACATCCATCGGATCGGCCAGAATTACACGCAGAGCATCCCCTTCCTCACTCAGCGGAATAGTTATGTTTTCGCGAGCGATGGTCTCAGGAACTAACTCGATGATCGCTTCAGGGATTTTGATTTCCGATAGGTTGATGTAGTCCAGAGAGTAATGCTCTGCCATCGCCCGGCATACGTCTTCCGAGGTTGCATAATTTAGCGAGATCAGCGCCTCACCCAGTGGAATACTGTTGCTTCTCGACAACTCTTCCGCTTCAGTAACCTGGTCCGGACTGACGAGACTACGCTTAAGAAGTACGTTTACATATTCGCTGGGTTGTGATGCCATTGACGATCCGATTTAGTCTTTAAGTTTTGTTCCGTTGGCTAACAAATACCCTAGATAGCGTCAGGAAGCTGAATTGATGAATAAAACGTGTCATCCTACGCAGGATTTCCTATTAAAACCCACTGATTCAAAGCTATAACATAACTGCACCACCCGCGATTCCCCTTGGGTGATAACCTACGCTACAGAGGTACTGTTCCGATAAGATAAGCTAAAAACGAGAAGCATCTCAATATATATAATGCTTCACCGTTATAACCATTGTCAATTAAGCAATCGGACTTTCTAGCCGGTTCAGCCTACTATTACTAATTATTAACGGTTATCACTGCCTCTCAACAGAAATAGTTGCTGAATCTGTATTTAAAGAATCAACAAGAAAAGCCTTTTTTCGCAGCTTTTTAGCCTGTTTCCGGAGTTTCTGGGCATTTTCAAAGTCCTTAATGATCTCCAGATGTCCTGCTCGTTGATCAAGAGCCATTGATGTGTGTCGCATCATATCAGCAAGCCTGTTAACTGTGATTGTGGAGGATTTTTTGCTGCTGGGTATTTCCAACTGTAATTGCGGAGCTTTAAACGCTGCCGGAGCCACCGCTTGTTCTGTTTCCTGCTCACTCTGTTCGACCTTCTCCAATGCCTGTGCAAAGTCTTTTTGGCTTGCCTCCGGGTCGTCTTCCAGTAATCTTCCTTTCAGTTGACTGCCAATTTTTTCGCGCAGTTTTAGTAACTGCTGAGTTTGAGGGGATGTGGGATTTCCTGCAGCTTCAATTTTAGTAGCCGCTGTAGCTGGCTGCTCCGCAAGAGGTTTTTCTTCCCCCACCACGAAGGCAAAGAATCCGAACAGGAGTACAGCGATAAAAGTTATGACAGTGGTTTTCATCTTGTCATTCCGTTGACCAGGAGATGGAGTAAATTGTCGCTCAGAATTATAGAAGGAATCGAATCCCGTAATCAATGTTAGCTGTGATTTTTAAGAAATTGATTTGGCTAGTTTACGACCAGTAACACTCAATGGAATATTGTTCAAATCATCCGGATGCACCCATTTTAGATTTTCTTTCAGCTTTCGCTTACGTCGGGGCACATCGGCTTGAAAACAATTTAGGGCAATTCGGGATTTAGTAACCCCATGTTTGATTTGAGTTAGCCAGTTGAGTTGCGTAGCGGAACAGTCTGTTAGTTGGTTGAGTTTGCTTGAAATACGTGAAAGCTCGTGACGGGTTGGTTGTTTCGGTTTCTTGACCGAACACTCAAAGCGGGGGAAATCCCACAGGCCTTCCCAGCGTTCCCCGGCTTCGCATTGACGAATTAAGACAAATTTAGATTTGGGATCCCGGAGCACGACGGCGACCTCGAACAGGTTTTCGTACTTTGTTTTCTTTTTAGGTTTCGGAATTCGTTCCCAGCACTGTTGCAATTCTGTTGGACAGATGGACTTTAACGGACAGCCTTTACAATCTGGTTTCTGAGGGGTACATACGAGTGCTCCGACTTCCATAAGTGCCTGATTAAAGTCAGAGATGTGCTTGCGGGGAAGGATCCACTCAGCAAAAGCCCAGAATCGTTTTTGCGAACTGCTGGACATGACGTCCTCATCATGCAGAAGTAATCGGGCAAAAAGGCGATTTGTATTGGCTTCCACAATAGGCAGTCGTTGATTCCGTGAAATGGACAGAATGGCTCCGGCTGTATATCGTCCGACGCCGGGTAGTGCCAGTACGGACTCAAAGTCTGTAGGGAATTCGCCGTCATGCTGGTCACGCACAACCTGTGCAGCCAGATGTAGTTGACGTGCTCTGCGATAATATCCAAGACCTTCCCAGTAACGTAAGACTTCCTGTTGTTCAGCATTGGCCAGAGAAACAACATCCGGAAATCGTTTGATAAATCGATTGAAGTAGTCGATAACCGTGGCGACCTGGGTTTGCTGCAGCATGATCTCACTCACCCAACTTCGGTAGGGATGCAAATTATTACGCCACGGTAAATCCCGGGCATTACGACGATACCAGTTTAGGATCCGGGTTCGCACTTTACGCCGCCAAAGCGTATCAGGAAAAGCAAAATTCTCGCTTGATTTGTTTGTCATTTCCAGTCCTTGGAGATTTCAACCGTTGCTATCTTCCGACCTTCGTCGGTCAGGAAGTTAAGCAGGTATTGAATCATCGCTTTCCTTAAACGCGGGCGCGCCATCTGCCATGTAATGGAACCTTCTGTGATGTCATTAAGTTGAATCAGGTGATAGCCGAATGTGGTTTTTACCGGTGCGCTAATTTCTCCGGGTTTTAGCTTAAAAGCTGCCTGATTAAATTCCCGGGGCATGGCGCCATCATATTCGATGCTGCCGACCAGTCCACCTTTCTTTCCGGTGGGACTATCTGAGAACTGTTTGGCAGCATCTGCAAACGTCACTTCGTTCTCATGAATCAGGTGAAGAATTTCTTTGGCTAAAGCCAGAGTTTGTGTTTCTGTTCTCAATGGCCGCTGCTGGATATGCAACAGGATTTGTGAGACGAGCAACCGGGTACCATCAAAATGGGTTCGTCTCTGCTTGAAGAAGTTTTCGTAATTACTGTCTGTGAGGAATTGGTTGGAGTACTTTGGCCAGGAGAGTTGCCAGTCGATGCGGTGCTCAAGTTCTTGTCGATTGATGTGCTTTTGCTGAAGATAATCCGCAACTGTTTGATTCTTCAAAGCAAGTCGTTTCTCCAATCGGATGATTTCCAATTGGATATCATCATGACTTGCACGTTGGTTAATTATTTCCAGATAAGCCAAAGCCAGCCGGCGCTGAATAGCACTTTCCAGAACCTGTCTGCGTAGTCGTTGATATGCGTCTGAGTCGCTCGGGGTGTCGCCGGCCAGCGATTTTAATTGAGCAAGCAGCGGGCCTTCGTAGATTCGATCCTGATTAATGGTGGCAACAACGTTGTCTGAGTTATCCTGTGCCGTTAGTGAACCCTCCGTTGGAGAAATTGCTGTCGCCAACACCACGATTATCAGAACGGAGAACAGATGGTTCTTAAGGAAGAGGAAGATCATTTAGCTCAAACTTGATTTGGCGTTCCAGTAACAACGCCGGTGTATGGTAATGAAACGTAAGTTTGTCCAGTTCCGCCGCTGAATCGAAGATATATCGATAAGTAACGGATTGTTTTTTTTGTGAAAGGGTTTCCCGACGGGGTTTTTCTATCAGCGTTTCCTTGTTGGAAACCAGGTAGACCTGATTGCGATTGGTCCATCCACGGTGAGATTCAAATGCTTTACCCGCATCGCGATAATGGATATCCACTACCACTATGGTTTGCTGATCGGTCTGCTTTGCATTATTGACCGTTACCGTGACCCCTGCGCGTCGTTGTTGCTTTGGAAATGAAGAATTGAGCTGTAAATTGGAGAATTCGAAATGTTCCTGACGCCCGGGAATCATTGCTGAGATTGTCCCCTGTAGGACACGGAATTGTTCGGCATCTTTGCCCGGAAGCGGGAATGGAATCGCCACTTCGACCAATGGTGCGGTGCCTTCAACATTTAGCGTCTTCTCTCCGGCAATCAGCGGAGTCCTTTCCGTGCCGGTGTTATCAATAGTCTTCAGAGAAGACGTGTCGATAGTTAGGTAAAGTGGACGAACACGGGGTTCCCACGAAACCTGCAGTGTGATCGCACAGCGTGCTGAGTTGGGAATCCGCAGGGATCGACTGGAGTTGATCCTAACGGCAGCCATCCGAAAAGGACCCACATACTGAGCAGTATTTTCGCGATTTTGAATTTCTTCTAAGCGAGGTTTAACTAGGATTTGATTGGGATGAGGGGCAAAGTAGGGTTCGACATCCAGACCGGCTAAGTCCAGTATGTTGTCGAATGCCCGATAAAATGGCACGTCTTGCAGGTCTAATTCGATTGACTCATCAATATCACGACTTGTGATGACAAGATTACCGGTTTGTGATTCTAGTTCTCTGATTACATCCGGCAGACGGTAGACGCCGGAAAGGGAAAAACTTGATCCACCAGCAGTCTGGATGGCCACCTCCTCGTAAAGTTTCTGTCGAATACGATCCAAGCGTGTCCGGATTTCAGATGAATAGGGTTCCAGATCCGTCGGTAACAGATCCAGCACACGTGGCCCTTGAGCGATTAGCGCCTGTTCTGTTTGCTGGCGTTGTTGTAATTGATCACTATCGAGAAAAGGAATGGCTCTTTGTACGAATTCGGCAAGTTGTTGTTGGCTTTCTTTGTTACTTTTAGGCTGCTGCTGTGAAAGTACTTCAGCAGTGGCCAAAGGCAATATAGAGAGTGCGAGCAGTGATGACAGGAACAGGCGATTCATGTGTCTATTATACGTCGGGCGAATTGTTGTGGCTGACAATTCCGGAGATATAGATATCGTCATCGATAATATCAACGGTTTGGTTTATTAGGTTGAGTGCATTCTGCATGTTTTCAATTCCTTCGCCCCCAATAGGGGAAGGAGCTGTTTCTGCTCCGACCATTTTAGGAGCGATAAAGACATGTGCTTCATCGATAAGGTTCTGATCCAGACATGCTCCGAGTAAAACAGCACCTCCTTCGATTAGCACGTTTGTAAAATTGCGATGCGCTAATTCCAGCAGGAGTTCGTTCAGGATTGTTTCGTTATTTTTAAACCTAAGGACTTCGACACCATGTTGTCGCAGGTCTTCGAGATGGTTTCCATCCGCCTCTGGTCCGGCGGTCACGATGAGGGGTTGCTGATTTGCAGTGCTAACGAGATTGGAATCTAGTTTCAGTGCCGGAGTTCGGGCCACGACTATTCTGGCTGCCATTCGGGGACCGGCGGGTCGAGCGTTGAGTGACGGGTTATCAGACAGTGCAGTTTGATGGCCAATCATCACGGCATCAACTCGCCCCCGTATCTGATGAACAATAGCTCTGGATTTATCATTTGAGATCCATTGGCTGGAACCCGTGTGCGTGGCAATTTTTCCATCGAGTGTCATCGCCCACTTTCCAATCACCCAGGGACGTTGGTTCAGTTGACGCATTATAAAAGGAGCATTCAACAATTCAGCTTCCTGTTGGGCAACGCCTGTAACGACTTCGATACCGGACTGACGTAATTCCTCGATTCCCTGCCCGTCGACCTGTGGGAAAGGATCCTGCATGCCGATGACAACGCGTTTGATACCGGATTTAATTACAGCCTGACTGCAGGGTGGAGTTTTGCCGTGATGTGCACAAGGTTCGAGTGTGACATAGAGGGTAGCATCAGTGAGATCCACGCCTTGGCAACGGCTCAAGGCATTTATTTCTGCATGCCTTTCTCCAAAGACTTCGTGCCAACCTTCGGCAATCAGTTCGTCGTTGATGACAATCACACAACCAACCAGAGGATTCGGTTCCACCGCCCCCTGCCCCCGACGTGCAATATCCAAAGCATATTGCATCCATCGTAGATCACTCTCGCTGGTCATTGAATGTTTTCCTTCTTAGGAGAATTAATCAGGAATCCATAGTCCTGATCCTTCGGAGTCTGCATCGTTGTTGGAGTCAGAACCTGGTGTCCAGATTCCTCCTTCGGATTGCCCGCTTGACGGACCGGCAGATGTGGCACGCGTGCCGTCCGGATTCATGACTCCCATCTGTACCAGTAAGCCATACAATTGCTCGGCAATACCGGGTTCGTTGATGTGATCGGTTTCCAGTTTGCGAATCAAATTAGATGCGGTTTGAGCTTCCTGATTCATTAGTCTTAAGGGGATTTCGCGAAGTAGCCATGCAGCAGGAGATTCACCGAGCGCGATGACTTCTGCCTTGGCCTGTTCCACAAGTTCCAGTCGTCCTTCAATAGAGTCCAGACTCTCTAATAAGGCTGCATAAACGTCGGGCATATTTACGTGTTCAGGCTTTTCATCACGTTCAATAATTTCCCTGGCGGCATTAATAAAACCGCGACGGAAACCAACAAAGAAGCAGCGTTGGTAAACATCACCTAACTGCTGTGTACTAAGTTTCTTGACGTCGTAACGAGCCAACCGGATGTCAGGTATCTGATCGAGATCAACGTCGGTTGGATCAACAGCTTCAATCGGCTTGAGACTCAGTAATGTACGTACCTCATTCAGCGTGGCATTATGATCACGACACTGCAAATTGGATTCAATGATTAACAGGCATGCATCCAGTTTAATTCGTGCTTCGAAGTCGACAGATGCTTCTTCCGGTGTCATGTCGTCTAAGGCAGCCAGTTTAATCTTGGGGAAAGTTTCGAGAAGACTGGTGTGGCGATGTTCCAGCGACAACGCCTGAATTTTGTCCTGTGGAGTGTCATCAGGAAAGACGGGATTCCACGCCATTGCGTCGGTGAGGACAGGTACTTGAGAAATCTCTTCGGTGGAATCAGGCTTACCCAGATTCCCATTAGCAATATCGGCTAATATTTCACCGGCGGCCTGTTCGCCGCCGATCGAACTTGGCACAAGTTCGATGCGTGCTTCCCGGTCAGTCTGTTTACCAAACAGATAAATAGAGGCGATGCCTTTGGGAACCTCTTCAAGTGTCAGGTGAGCACCACTTTCAGGTTGTGGTCGGTCGGTGATAACAAAGATATTACGTGGCGGAGGGTTTTCCGGATCTTCATTAGAGTAGTCAGGAGAAGGGACAAGACGAGCCTGATCGCTGGCGACTAACAGCTCCTGCACTTTGTCTAAATCGGCAATGTTGTATGAAACACGATTGATTGGTTGTACGTCAGGATTAGATTGATTTTCCAACATCTGCGCGTATGCTTCTGCTTCGATAGCGTCGTCGGAGGAACTATCAATCGTAGTGATATATTCCCGCCATGCCTCGGCGCCTTCATCCTGACCTAGGTACGTGTTGAGCACAGCGATAGCTTTGAGAAGCGTTTGATCCCCGTTGTTCTGTTCAAGCAGATCTTCCGCTTGATCCAATGCCAGGAACCAGGCACCGCGCCGAGACAATTCGGAGATTTCGTCATAGGCCTTTGCATAAGGCACATCATCAGACTTTGAAGGTAAAGGAAGTCGTTGTTTGAGCAGCAGTGGATAGTCCGGGTTTTGTACGAACTGAAACATTCGCATGACTGCCTGCTGATTGCCACGGGAAATGGCAGATGCCAATGTCAGGTGGGAGAAAGCAGCGAACAGGTTGCCGGATGCGAACAACGCATCAGTCACGCCCTGGATCGCTGGCAGGATCAATTGGGGAATTTGTTCAGTAGATGAATGTTCCAGACACCTTTGAACGTATTCCATAACCTTATGCGGCTCATCTGCGCTGGTGATCGCACGCTGAGCCCAGGCTGTGGAGTTTTCCGGTTCGATATCAAGAAATTCCAGTGCGTTTTGCTGAGCTTCATCAATTTGCCCGGTCGCCATGAGGGCAATTCCTCTTAGTGCCAGCAGACAACCGAGATTGCCTTTCTCCTCAATCAGGCCATCGATTTTTTTGAGCGTAGCGATGTACTGTTCACCTTCGATTCCCGAAGAGAGTTTTTCGAGATCCTTGGCCATATCACTGCCACAACAGAATCGAATTTTGTCACCACTGCCGCAAGGACAGAAATCATTTGTTGAAATTGCCATTGAGTTTATCCGCAGATGTCTCGGTTAATTATGTTCCTGACTGCTGCTGTTGGGGCCTTCTTTCTGTCTAGCCCTACCCTATCCAGACTGTGTGGACGAGTAAGGATTTGACAGTTTGTTGCTCCGGAACAGATCCATAGAGTTCAGGATGACGTTTTACACGTCAATCCTATGATGGTACCACGTTGGTGAAACACAGGGAATAAACCCCTAATACGCTCAATTGATATATTCCGCCCAACTTTTTCCCATGTTTTTGGAGGTTTAGGTAAACAGGGGAAATTGCTCCTCTGGATTCGTTTAGATTTGCTAAGCTCATAAACTACATTGACGTAGACGCAGTAACTGGCCGTCGGTAGGCTTTTATGCTTACCGATGGACAATCTATGCGCGTAACTAATTGATTACCGGTATGGAAGTCAGGATTTAGAATTGCCCGACAAAGAACAATTACCATTGCTTAATCGTAAATCTCCGTTTCTTGGAGTGACCAATGCGCTGTTGGTTTTGATGTTAGTCTGTTTTCTCGTCCCCTTTGCTTTGCGTGGTTCTCGTACGGCAATGGAGAACATGCAGAATGACGTAAAAAACTGGTTGCCGTCGGATTATCCTGAAACTCAGGAACTCAATTGGTTCGGCAGTCACTTCATGGGTGAGCAGTTTATTGTTGTTACCTGGCAAGGGTGTAATGAGAATGACGAGAGTTATCAACTGCTGATTGAGAAGCTCAGAAATGAGATCTTACTTGATCCGGAGACCCTGCCTCCTTTGGATCCTAGATTAGAAGGTCTGGAGTTAGCAAAGGCTGAGTATGAAAGAGCCTATGCTGCGGAACTGTTTCGGGCTCGTGAAAAAGCGGATCAACTTGGACTCTACGCGCTGGATGACTACAACTTTGATTTCGCCGGTATGGGTGAAAAGTGGTTGCGCGGCAAGGACAACAAGTCTTACTTCATCACTGAAGATGGGAAGCTTTGGGTTTCCAAAGAGACGGATGATGTCATTGCGAATTTAAAACGGGCATTTCGTCGTGGTGTCCTGAAGGATATCTCTGTTGAGGCAGAGGTCATTGACCAATTTGGTGAGGACTTTCGCGAGACTGGCGAGTCTAACGATTTTTTTGATGATCCGCGTAAGTTAACCTCCCGTTATTTTACCTCAGTTCGTTCGGGCCCTGATGCTATTGAAGAGTTGGCAGGAGCCAATGGCGTTCTTCTTCCGCGCGGTCAGAATATGTCTGATGAAAATCGCCAGACTTATGCGGAGCAGTTGGCATATAGTCGCTTGACGGGCACCTTGTTCGCGCCAGTAAATCAAGCGGGTTTTGAATGGACACCGACTGCGTTTGTTGAGTTATTAAACGAAGATAAAATTGCCGAGTTTCCCGAGGGTTGGGAAACCAAACTGGATGAGTTCGTGAAAAAAATTCTCGAGGAGCAATTTGGCGGCGACCGTCAGGCTCTTAAGGCAGCCACTTCTTCTCAACGAGCTTCTCTCTGGTATACATTTTTTCAGGAGTTAGGCGTACAAGCTCCGTCACGTCAGACCTGTATCATTGTCACACTCAGCGATATTGGTGAAGCGAATCTGAAAAAAGTTGTAGGACGAGGCATTGGTCGCGAACCTCGCGGAAAACTAGTCGTTTTGGCCGAAGAATCCGGAGTGACCGCTCCGCCTAAACCATCGATGGCACCATGGGCAAGAGAAACAAAGCTGGAAGGAAAAGTCATCCGCATGGGAGGGCCTCCGGTCGACAACGCCTCGATCGACGAAGAAGGCCAGATTACTTTAGGGCGATTGGTTGGCCTGTCGGTCATTCTGGGTGTGTGCTTGTCCTACCTGAGTTTCCGGAGCTTGAACGTTACCTTGATGGTCTTCTTTGTAGGTGGTGTCGGTGCCATCATGAGCATGGCGATTGTTGGATATGCCGGTGGGATTGTTGACTCAGTTCTGCTGTCGATGCCTTCGCTGGTTTATGTGCTGGGGATTTCCGGGGCGGTTCACATTGTGAACTACTATCGAGATGCAGTCTTTGAAGAAGGAGAGCTGCGCGCCAGTGAAAGCGCTTTAGCTCACGGTGCCTGGCCCTGTACGATTGCCTCATTTACAACGGCACTCGGCTTGTTTTCACTTTATATCAGTAATCTTACACCAATTAAGAACTTCGGCCTCTACTCAGGTTTAGGCGTGTTGGCCACGTTAGTTCTGCTTTTTACGTATTTGCCAGCTGCTTTGAAATTGTGGGTACCGAAGTTTGATAAACCGCAAACGAAGAAAAACAAAAGTATTGAAGAATCGTTGTTAACTCGATTCTGGATGGCAGTTGGAGCCAGAGTTATGGATAACTACAAGTTGGTTATCTGTCTTGGGTTCTGTGTTCTTGGAATTTCGATCTGGGGCCTGACTAAAGTAAATATGTCGGTGCAGTTGTTAAAACTGTTTGACGGGCAAGCCAAGATTATCCGCGACTATGAATGGATGGAAGAAAACTTTGGTAAGCTCACTCCAATGGAAATGGTTGTCAAAGTGGGACCTGAAACGGCCCTGCCTTCGCGACAGCAACGTATCGACAATCCACCGACGACGGTTGATCAGCAGAATCATCAAAAGTATCAATTGACGATGCTCGAACGCATCGAATTGGTGGAAAGTATTCAGTCGGCAGTAGAAGAAGTTTTTGGCGATCAGGGTCAGGATGTGATTGGGCAGGGAATGTCGGCTGTGACGTTCGCTCCTGAACTACCTCCGGCTTCTTCCAGAACTACGCGTTCGACAACCAATTCGATTTTAGAGCAGAGTACACAGCAGTTGATAGATGAAGACTATCTTGCTTATGAGGCACTTGCTGGACAAGACAAGAATGAGTTATGGCGTATCAGCCTGCGCTTAGGAGCTCTGAATGATGTTGATTATGGTGAATTTGTAACAAGCTTGAAGACGGTTGTTGAGCCAATTCAGATGGCTTATCAGTTTCGTAATTATTTGTTACATCGATTTGAAGCTGAGCGAGGTCAGGGAGCCGATCTTTACAACGCGGAAAATGTGTTCTTTGACAAGAATAAAGTTCTGATCATTGGAGCTGATCCAACGCGACCAATTTTGCAGGGTAGTAATGATTCGATCGAGGGTTCTTCTTCCGGTAATGTTTCAACGAGTGTATCGGTTGATACGGTTGGATTGTTTTCTAAGACGCTGAATTCACTTTTGCTAGTCAAGGGCTTCTATAATCACCCCCGGCACCCCAGTCAGCTATGGTGGCTGGATCCGGAAAAAGAACAGGTCGCTGAGATGTTACAAGGACTCAGCCAAGAACAATGGAAGTCGCGTCTGGCAGCTTATGATTACGTAATCGCAGTCAGCGACCATCCGCGGCTTGAGAAAAAAATGATCGCAGAAAACTCTGCTAACTTCATTGATATCAGTGGATTTAATGAGGATGGGCTGAATGGTCTTCCGAAGGTTCTGGAGTCATCCGCTAACACAGATGCCGGGTTTGATATTGTCTACACCGGTGTGGTGCCAATTGTTTATAAAGCTCAGAATGAACTGTTGAATAGTTTGATTGAGAGTATTGGATTGGCCTTTGTCATGATCGCGATAGTCATGATGGTCATGATGAGAAATGGAAAACTCAGCCCAACTAATCTGGCTAACATTCGTGGTGGCATGGTTTCGATGATTCCAAATGTCTTCCCGGTTATTTTGGTGTTTGGCTTGATGGGACATCTAGGTGCGGCTCTTGATATTGGTTCGATGATGACAGCCAGTGTTGCCATGGGTGTCGCAGTTGATGATACGATTCACTTTCTGACCTGGTTTCGTAAAGGTTTGAATAAAGGTCTCGCCCGTCGAGGTGCTCTGATGCTGGCCTATCAGAGATGTGGTGCCGCGATGACACAAACAACTTTGATTGGTGGATTGGGACTGAGCGTATTTGCTTTGAGTTCGTTTACTCCGACGCAACGATTTGGTGTCTTAATGTTGACGCTGTTGGCTGCCGCCTTGCTGGGTGATTTACTGTTCCTGCCGGCAATTCTTAGTAGTCCGCTTGGTAAGTACTTCGCTTCAAAAGAGACGATACAAAAGAATCAGCTGGAATTAGACCCGTCGTTTGAACGAGTCGGTGATGAGCGAACAACAATTGGTGGTCCGCATGATCATCTTGCTAATGAGTCCAATCTTGAACGTATTATTCGCCATGATAAAGGGCATAAATACGAACAATAGATGTCTGCGCGCGCCTCTTTTACGGCGTTTCTGACTGGTCGAATATAGTGAATGGCTCTGAATTTAGACCCATTTTGCAGGTTGTGACGGTCATACCGCTGACAAACAGCAATGCTTATATTTGCCTTAAAAAAACTCTCGACATGTCCAGCGTCGCGCTTTCACAATTAAATATTGAAGCATCTGTTCTTTAGTGGTAGAAGGCCTTTTTATGGCATCAATTACTGTCAAACCAGTTGAAACAAGACGACAGCAGAAACAGTTCATTAATCTGGCAAATGAGATTTATGCCGGAGATGAAATGTGGTGTCCGCCACTTCTGATTGATTTGAAGGAACGGGCCGGTTTTTCGAAACATCCGTTTCATGATATTAATCAAACACAGACGTTTATTGCGTTACAGGATGGAAAAGTTGTTGGTCGTATTCAGGCTATTGTCAATCACGGTCATAACGAACGATACGATGAGGCTTTGGGATTTTTTGGCCTGTTTGAATCGGTCAATGATCAGGATGTTGCAAATGCATTGTTCGACAAAGCACGGGATTGGCTTGCCGAACGTGGTATGAATGCGATGCGAGGTCCTGTTAATCCGGGACTTAATTATGAAGTTGGATTGTTGATCGACGGTTGGCACAGCCCGCCGTGTTTCATGATGACCTATAATCCGCCGTACTACGCTGAACTGCTAGAGAACTATGGATTATGCAAGGTTGAGGATCTGGTTGCATTTTATGCGCCGACTGATATCGTCGAACGGCTTGATCCGAAGATGTTTCGAGTTGTTGACATGGCGAAAGAAAAATTTAACCTCAAACTACGCACCTTAGACAGGAAACGATTCAAAGAAGATGTGCGAACATTTCTGGATATTTATAACAAATCTCTCGTTGGCACCTGGGGATTTGTTCCGATGAGTGATGCCGAGTTGGAACACATTGCAAAGGCGCTCAAGTTGTTAATTGTTCCGGAGTTGACAACGTTTATTGAAGCAGACGGGAAGGTTATCGGTGCCAGTGTGGTTTTGCTGGACTACAACGAAGTGGTCAGGGAGATTGGCGGTAAACTATTTCCGTTTGGCTATAAGTTGTTTACTAAACGTAAACAGATAACAAAGATGCGGCTGATTAGCGCTAACGTTTTGCCTGAATATCAAAAGTGGGGACTGGGAGTTGTACTGGTATCACGTTTAAAAGACTTATGGAAGAAATGGACAGTAGAGCATCTTGAGATTTCCTGGGTTTTGGAAAGTAATCACCTGTCTTACAAGTCATTGATTCGAGCAGGTTGTACCGTCGATAAGACTTATCGAATCTACGATAAAACCTTTGGCAAGAAGTTGTCGAACACTAAATAGATGAATACTGAATAGATGAACCGCTATTTAATTACGGGAGCGACAGGTTTTATCGGGACCCATCTGACTGAAATGTTGGTGGCTCGGGGTAAGACTGTGCGGTGCCTGATTCGAGAGACCTCGGACACTTCCCTACTTGAAAATCTGGACATAGATTTTGTAAAGGGGAGTCTGGACGATCGCAGATTTTTAAGTGAGTCTGTGCGTGGCGTTGATGTTGTGATTCACCTGGCAGGAAGAACCAATGCTTTTACATTGGGTGATCTACTGGAGGTTAATCGTGACGGAACCTATTATTTGGCCGAGGCATGTGCCAGTCAGGCAAGACCTCCGGTTCTTATCGTTGTTTCTTCAATTGCGGCTGCCGGCCCGGTCGCCAGAAATCAGGTTCGTATGGAGTATGATAACCCGCGTCCTGTTTCTAATTACGGGTTCAGTAAACGGGCGGGGGAATGTGCAGCATTGCTGTTTGCTAATCAAGTCGCTACCTCGATTGTTCGCCCGGGAATGGTATTTGGTGAACGTAATACGGAGATGTTCCCAATCTTTCAATCGATGGCAGTAATGGGTTCCCATCTTGTTTTAGGCCCTGCAACTCCACGTGTATCCTTGATACATGTAGCAGATTTATGTGAACTGTTGGTACGAGTTGCCGAACGTGGGCAGCGGATTATTGTGGATGACAAACTGCAAGCAGTGTCGGGTGATGGAATCTATTTTGGAGTTTGCGATGAAGCACCGAGTTATGCCCGACTCGGATCCATTCTAAAACGAGTGATTGGCAAACGCGGAGCCAGACAGGCAACGCTTCCAAATCCCATGACGTGGTTGTTAGGGGTGATATTCGAGTTGGTTACTCGAGTGCTTGGTAGTAAGGTAACATTGAATCTCGATAAGATCCGTGAGGCTCAATGCGAATCTTGGGAATGTTCAGTTGAAAATGTAATCAATGATCTGGAATATGAATTCCCCATTCGTCTAAAAGCCCGGCTTGAACAAACTTATAAATGGTATCGCAGCAATGAATGGCTGAGATAGATATTCTTTATTCAATGGCAACCAGAGGTGGTGGTCATTTTTTGAGTTGGATGGGCTTTAATAGAATAAGTAGAGTTCATCGCTGCGAGTCATGTGTTTGTGTTGGATAGGGTACTTTTTAGAGTAAATTGGTAGTACTGCTAGCCATTGTTAGTAGTTCAACGCTTTTGCGGAAGATTTAGCAGTTTTGCTGAGCATTTTACGACTTTGCCTTATTCGGCATATCTTTACTGATTGTGGTGAGAGTCAACAGGTCTAAAAAATCTGAAATTACTGAATTACGCTCATTAAATCCGTCAGGTTGGGGGGGGTGAGCGAAAGAAACATTTATTGGGACGTGCTCTTAAATATGATAATATTAGTAGGTACGTAACAGATAAAGGAATTCATTTATGCTTACGATTTTTGGACGCCGGTCAAAGAGTGACAAATTCTGCGACGGTTATAGTCGACGCGACTTTTTAACAATTGGATCTGCTGCTGCGGTAGGCGGTATTACGTTGCCACAACTGCTACGGGCGGAGGCTCTGCAAAGTTCTGGCCGTCAGCATAAAGCTATCATTAACGTGTTTCTCCCGGGCGGCCCTCCGCATCAGGATATGTGGGATATTAAACAGGACGCTCCCTCGGAAATTCGTGGCGAGTTTCAGCCTATTTCCACCAATGTTTCCGGTATTCAGATTGGGGAATTGTTTCCGAAGATGGCGCAGATGATGGATAAGTTTACCGTCATTCGTTCGGTTGAAGGTGCGGCTGGTGGTCATGCGTCTTTCCAGGCGATGACGGGCTTTGCTCCGGTAAATGAACCTACTGGTGGCTGGCCTTCGATTGGTGCCTGGGTGTCCAAAGTTCAGGGACAGGTAAACCCAAGTATTCCCGCTCATGTAAGCATGTTCTATAAAACAGGTCACAATCCCTGGGGGGATCCTGGAAGCGGCGGTTTTCTGGGAATGGCTCATGGACCTTTCCGATTGGTTGGCGGAAAAGGTGAAACAAGCAAAACAGACAATATGGTTCTTAAGGGCATCTCGCTGGAACGCCTGCAGGATCGCAATGCATTACTGGCTTCGGTCGACCGAATCAAACGTGAAGTTGACCTGACAGGTGCGATGGATGGTATGGATGCTTTCACTCAGCAGGCAGTCGGAATCTTGACTTCCTCTGAGTTGGTGAGTGCGATGGATATTTCGGACGAGTCTCCCGAGACACTCGAGCGATATGGAAAAGGAGATCCTGAATTTCGAGCCGATGGTGCTCCGAAGATGACCGAGAACTTCCTCATCGCCCGTCGACTGGTTGAAGCAGGTGCTCGTGTTGTTTCGCTTAACTTCAGTCGCTGGGATTGGCACAGCGGTAACTTTACTCGTGCCCGTCAGGATATGCCAATGCTTGATGGTGCCTTGGCATCGTTAGTACAGGACCTCCATGATCGCGGACTTGATCGCGATGTTTCGGTTGTCGTATGGGGTGAGTTTGGTCGCACGCCGAAGATTAATCCGAATGCAGGTCGTGATCACTGGCCTCGTGTTAGTACAGCTGTTTTGGCTGGTGGCGGTATGAATCATGGACAGGTGATTGGTGAAACCAATCGTCTTGGCGAGTATGCTGTTGATCGTCCTGTAACCTTTCAGGAAGTGGCGGCCACGTTGTATCAACAAATTGGAATAAATCTTCGCGCCACTCGTGAATTCGACCTCCGTGGACGTCCGTATTCACCGGTTACGGCAGGTGTGGAACCCATTCGTGAATTACTTTAATGACGAAGTTTTTCACTTATAGAATTCAATCAAAGATGAATTGTTGGACAGAGATTTATACTGTCAAAAGGAGTTTGTCAGGTGCTTAAAATATTTGATCGACAGACTGCAGAAAAAAAGTTTTGCGATGGTCATAGTCGTCGTACTTTTCTTCAGATTGGTGCTTTAGGAGGTTTAAGTCTTCCTCAGTTATTGCGTGCAGAAGCGGCTAACGGAATTTCGAATTCGCACAAAGCAGTGATCATGGTTTATATGTGCGGGGGGCCTCCTCATCAGGACATGTATGACCTCAAACCAGATGCGCCGTCGGAAGTACGTGGTGAATTCTCGCCTATTAAAACCAACATACCCGGAATAGAAATCTGTGAACACATGCCAAAAATGGCATCGATGATGGACAAGTTTGTTCCGATCCGTACGATGGCAAACTGTCAGGGAGGACACACTGGTTTTCAATGTTTTACCGGTAACATCCCCAATAATGAACCGGCTGGTGGTTGGCCTCATATCGGTAGTGTTGTTTCTAAATTTCAGGGACCGGTCCATGACGGAGTTCCCCCTTTCGTCAGTCTTTGCTATACAACGCAACACAAACCATACAACGAACCTAAAGCAGGATTTCTGGGCCTTGGACACAGCAGTTTCCGTCCTAGTGGTCCGGGTAAGGATGATCTGGTACTCAAGGATATTACAACAGACCGGCTTGACGAACGTAAAGCATTGCTAGGTGCTGTCGATAGATTCCGTCGCAACTGGGATAACTCGGGACAGATGGAAGGCATGGATTCCTTTTCACAACGCGCCATGGGCATCCTGACATCATCAGACCTGTTCAAAGCTTTAGATGTCAGTGAAGAGTCGGCTGAAACCCGTGAGCGATATGGCTATGCGAATCCCAATCAGCCAAAGGGTGATGGTGCTCCCCGCGTACCTCAAAATCTGTTGTTAGCTCGCCGGTTGGTGGAAGCAGGAGTCCGAGTTGTTACGGTTAACTATAGTTTTTGGGACTGGCATGGTAATAATTTCAAAACTGCCAGGGAAGAACTTCCGATTTTCGATCAGGGTATCACAGCGTTGGTTGAAGACTTACATCAACGTGGGATGGCTGACGACGTATCGGTTGTTGCCTGGGGTGAATTCGGTCGAACACCGAAAATAAATAAGAATGCCGGTCGCGATCACTGGCCAAGAGTTTCCAGTGCACTGCTTGCTTGCGGCGGTATGCAGACGGGTCAGGTGATCGGGCAAACGGACCGACAGGCCGGTGAAGCGATTGAGCGCCCTGTTTTATTCGAAGAAGTGTATGCAACGCTCTATCGAAACATGGGAATTAATCTTCATTCTGATCGATTGTTTGACTTCCGTGGTCGGCCTCAATATCTGATTCCACCAGGTACGAAGCCGCTTGATGAATTAATATAAATTGTAGTCCTACCTCCCCGCCTTTCCCGACGAGCGGTTAAGGAATTTCACGCGGTACTGTTGTTTAGTGCAAAACAACCGCCAACTATCGAAAATTCACAGTGTCTTCCAAGTTTAATGATGATTTGCTAGATATGTGTGCCGGACAGATTTCCGCTCTGCGGAAAATCAAATAGCTTAAAAATCTCCTTTATTGGGAGAATTCTTTCCTGCCGCGTCTGGAAAACCAGACCGGATGATAGCCTGTGAATGTGATCTTTCCGATGAAACCACATTGAATTAGGTATTTTTCTTTATCAGTAACAGGCCGGTTGGCGAGCGTATGAACGAGGGAACCAGAGAGCAGAATTGGATCTTTCTGATGCCGAAGTGGTGGAATTGATATACTAAATTCAAAGTAATTCGTCTGTAGGCATTAGGTTCCTGAGCAATGATAAGATTCATAAGGAGAGGAAAATGAAAATGGTATTGCGAGTAATTTTGCTGAGCATGCTGGTTGTGTATAGCACTCAAATTGTAAACGCAGGAGCTAACGATGGGCGGTTGGATATCTACTGGGTGGATGTTGAAGGTGGAGCAGCAACTCTAATAGTCACTCCCAAAGGTGAATCCATTTTGATCGACACCGGGAATCCTGGTATCCGTGACCCACAGCGGATTTTCAATGTTGTGACGCAGCAAGCCCGGCTGACAAAGATCGACAATCTTATCACGACTCACTACCATCGCGATCATTATGGTGGTGCTTCACAGCTATCCAAGATTATTCCAATTGGAACAGTTTGGGATAACGGTAAGTTCGAAGATATGCCGGATGACCCGGGTGAAGACTATTTCACCTTTAAGACAGACGCTCGTAAGGTGATAAATCCAGGTACTGTATTGCCATTAAAACAGGGTTCGAAAGAAGTCCGTAAACGTCAGTTCGAACTGAGTCTCAGATGTCTGGCTACACGTAAGGAGTTTATTGCTGCCGTGGGTGGTGTAAATGCTAATCAAGCTATCTGTAAAGATAGTCGTCCCAAAGATCGTGATGGTTCCGATAACGCCAACAGTGTTGTCATGTTGTTAGAATTTGGTGATTTCCGATTTTATGATGGTGGTGATATTACTTGGAA
The DNA here is from genome assembly GCA_002709045.1 of Planctomycetaceae bacterium. Lineage (GTDB taxonomy): Bacteria > Planctomycetota > Planctomycetia > Pirellulales > Pirellulaceae > UBA721. The sequence goes on from PAPJ01000044.1 coordinate 25,219, forward strand.
TCAGGAAGCCAAACTGGTATGTCCGGTTAATCTGATCGGTCGGGTCGATGTATATCAAGTGACTCATCATGGACTTGATAGCAGTAATAATCCATTGATTCTGCGTTCAGTATTGCCCACCGTCACTGTGATGAATAATGGAGTGACCAAAGGTTGTGCTCCGGAAGTATTTGCGACTCTGACGGCAACCCCTTCTATTCAGGCTATGTATCAGGTTCATAAGAATATGCGACCTGATGGTCAGGTTAATAACGCTCCGGATCAATTCATCGCAAATCGCAAATCGGACGAATGTAAAGCTAATTTCATTAAGCTATCCGTGGCTCCTAACGGTATGAGCTACGAGGTTATGATTCCGGCCAACGATCATAGGGCAATATATAAAACCGTTAAAAAGTAAGATCTCAATGAAACATGCTTCTTCATCTTAAGCAGCATAAACTGCTTGTTCTGGGTTGTTAGGTATTCAAGATTGAAGGCGCGATTTAACCTGTATCTGACTGTTTAATTTGCTTGTCCGCTGAAAGCATCTGTAAAGTTCAGGTAATAACTGAATTGCTGGAATTTCAGTTTAGAATCTAGTCTAATATCTTGAGATGTACAATTTTTAATTCCTTTAGGAGATCCCCGGTTATGTTGCAGTTAAACCGACGTGAATTTGTAAAGAAAACAGGTGCAGCTTCCACTATGTTTGCCAGCTTTACTGTCGCTGGAACAAAGTCATCGCGACAAGTTCTTGGTGCTAATGACAGGATTCGTGTTGCTGTCGCCGGGATCAACGGTCGCGGAACCTCGCATATCGGAGGATTTGCTCCGATGGATGGTGTTGAAGTTAGCTATTTGATTGATCCGGATACTCGTTTGTTCGACTCACGAACAAAGATGGTGCGTGACAAGGGTGGAAATACACCATCCTGTGTTCAGGACATTCGTGAAGCGCTGGAAGATAAAGATCTGGACGTCGTCACAGTTGCCACCTGCAACCACTGGCACTCACTCATTACAATCTGGGCCTGTCAGGCCGGCAAAGATGTCTACGTGGAAAAACCGATTTCGCATAATGTTTTTGAAGGGCGTAAGTGTGTCGAAGCAGCGGTCAAGTACAATCGAATTGTGCAGCACGGGACTCAAAATCGCTCCAGCCAGGGTAAGGCGAATGAGATTGCTGCAGTTCAATCCGGTAAGTATGGAAAGTTGCTTGTTTCCAAAGGCTACTGCTGTAAACCACGCTGGTCGATTGGGCATAAGCCAGTGACGGCCGCTCCTAAAGAACTTGATTGGGATCTTTGGTTGGGTCCTGCTCCCAAACAGGACTACCATGGTAATCTGCATACCTATAACTGGCACTGGTTCTGGGATACCGGAAATGGTGATACGGGTAATCAGGGCGTTCATGAAATGGATATTGCTCGTTGGGCGATTAAGGATTCAACCTTGCCAAAACGAATTTGGAGTGTTGGCGGTCGATATGTTCCGGGAGAAAAAGACCAGGGAGAAACACCCAATATGCAAGTCAGTGTTTACGAATATGATGATGCAATTCTACTGTTTGAGACTCGTGGTCTCGTAGGCAAGTCTGGTGCACCGGATCGCATGGTTACCAATGAGTACTATACTACCGAAGGTGTAATCAAAGCCGGTAAGTTTTATGCTACTGGCAGTGATAAGGCAGAGTCGCTCAAGGTAGAGGGCACTCCGGTGACTCCGGGCGGTGCTTTTGGCAGCTTTATCCAGGCAGTCAGAAGTCGTAAACAGGAAGAAATCAATTGTGATGCGGAAGTAGCGCATTATTCCAGTGCGCTGTGTCATCTCGCTAATATTTCATACCGATTAGGCAGGCAGGATTCGTTATTGAAAGATGAAAATCCATATAACGACAATGAAACCATCAAAGATTCACTGGCCATGCTCAAGTACAACCTGAAGGCAGTGAAGATCGACCTGGCAGAAAATAGTTATTCGATTGGTCGCGATTTGAAGTTTAATCCTTTGAAGGAGCAGTTTATCGGCGACAAACAGGCAGATGCGATGTTAACTCGTCCTTACCGTGCTCCCTATGTGGTACCCGCAAAGGTATAGTGCTCAAGAGAAATACGAGCTATCAACTTATTCGGGTGGTAGCTCTTTTTTATTTTAATTGAATAGAAATTCGATCATGTCACGAATGCTAACTGTAGTACTTTTCTTTTTATTACTCGCAGCAGGTACTTTATCAGCAGCTGAGAAAGCCAAAGTCAAAGGTTTGTTAATTACAGGTGGTTGTTGCCATGACTATGAAAAACAAAAAGTTATTATCAGTGAAGGGTTTAGTCAGCGTTTCAGTATTGCATGGGATATTGTGCATGCCAATTCTGACCGTAATACAAAGGTTGACGTATACAACAGTAAGGACTGGGCGAAGGGGTATGACCTGGTTGTCCATAACGAGTGTTATGGTGGAGTGACGGATGTCGATTGGGTACAGAATATTGTCAACGGTCACATTGCCAATAAGATTCCGGCTTTATTTGTTCACTGTTCAGCGCACTCATACCGGCATGCAAAGACAGACGAGTGGCGAAAATTATTGGGCGTAAAATCCATGCGTCACGAAAAGGGGGGCCGGGTACTAAATGTTACAAACAAAGAGAAGACTAATCCGATTATGAAGCACTTTCCCGAGTCATGGAAGACTCCTAATGGTGAACTGTATGTGATTGAAAATATCTGGCCGACGGTGAAACCTCTGGCCACCGCTTATGGTGAGGATACCAAGACCAATCATCTGGTGATGTGGACCAATGAATACCAGAATGTCAAAGTTTTTGCCACGACACTCGGACATCATAATGAAACCATGCAGGCCTCAGAGTGGCTGGAGACAGTTTCAAGAGGAGCTTTATGGACACTTGGCCTGCTGGAAAAGGATGGCCGTGTTAAAAAAGGATATGAGGGGACAGGGATCACTAAGTTTAGCTTTGAAAAAGAAGCAACCGGTGAGCCAACTCCTGCTAAAGCTAAATCCGATTGAATTTTCTATTATTTTTCTAACTTAAATACAAGGTACTTATCGATATGATGCTTCGATCAATCCGGATTCTATTGTCCGTTGTATTACTTGTGCTGACAGGGACGAGCGTGTCTGTTCATGCAGGCGACCCTGTGTTTAGAGCGGGTGCAGCTCGAGTGGATGCCACACCGCAGCATCTGCCGGTGGTCGTTAATGGTTCAATGATCGAACGGTTGGTGGAGGAGGTTAACGATCCTTTGCATGTGCGGGCTGTTGTCATGGACGATGGAATAACCAAGATTGCGATAGTCTTAGTTGATAACTGTATGATGCCACGTGAGTTGCTTGATAAGGCCAAAGAGATGGCCATGGAAGAAACCGGTATTTCCACAGAAAATATTCTGGTTTCGGCGACACATTGTCATAGTGCTCCTTCTGTTATAGCGGTTTTGGGAAGCGGTGTTGATTCACGGTACGTGGCATTTTTACCGGGCCAGATTGCCAAAGCAATTGCACAGGCGACTGCAAATCTTCAACCCGCTCAAATCGGCTTTGCCATGGGGCGAGATGAGATTAATGTCGCTACGCGTCGTTGGCTTATGAAGGAAGGCGTCGCTCCGAAGAATCGGTTTGGCGGCACGCGCAATGACCGGGCGCGTATGCATCCTGGGTACAATAATCCGGATGCTATTCGAGAAACAGGGTTGGAAGACCCGGATATACCAGTTATCTCATTACAGACTAAAGAAGGTAAACAGATTGCCTTTATGTCTGCTTATTCCATGCACTATGCAGGTGCTCCGAATATTTCGGCAGATTATTTTGGCCTGTTTGCCGGGATTATCGAAGAGAAGCTTGCTTCAGGTGATGAAGAACGCCCGACAGTAGCCATGATCGCCAATGGGACCAGTGGTGATACATGGTTGGCTGACTATAAACGCAGCGAGCGTAGAAAGTTTGACCGTTTTACTGTTGCTGATGATGTTTCAGCTGCCGCACTTAAAGCGTTTGCAACGATTGAATATCACCCCTGGTTGCCATTGAGTATGGTCGAGAAGGAACTGGAGGTTGCTGTTCGTTTCCCGACCAAAGACGAAGTTGAAGATGCTCAGAAATTTGTTTCCCCATGGGCGGCAACTCGCAAGCCCAAAACGACTGAGGAAGTCTACGCAATGGAGACGCTGATACTTAGTAAAATGCCCAAGACCCGTAAGATTACTTTACAGGCCATCAAGATTGGCACTCTGGGAATCGGCGCTATTCCAAACGAAGTTTTTGCCGAGACCGGGCTGAATATTAAGAAGTATAGCCCCTTTGAAATGACCTACACAATTTCGCTTGCTAATGGAGCGTTCGGCTATATCGCTCCGCCAGAACAACATGCATTAGGCGGCTATACAACCTGGCGTGCGCGTAGTAGTTGTCTGGGAATCTATGCTGAACCACTTATCAAATACGAATTAATTGAGTTGTTGGAAAAGGCCAAGGGTGTTGATAAGTAAATCGGTTGGCAGAATAAAATTATCTGTTAATTACTGAAATATTGGTTTTCATAATTTACATTTCACATTACAAATCCGGCTGGAGAATATTATGTTTCGAAAGATAAATCTACTTGCCTTGCTCTTAGTAATGACTATGACAGTTACGGCGCAAGCCAAAATGAAGGCTCTGATCATCGAAGGTCAAAACAACCATGGTGTGTGGCCTAAAACCACTCAAATGATGAAAGGCTATCTGGAGGCAACCGGATTGTTCTCTGTGGAGATAGTAACCACATCAAAAAGTGGCACCGATCCGGATTTTGCACCTGTTTTTGCGGATTACGATGTAGTGGTTTCCAACTACAATGGAGCCCCCTGGCCGGAAGTTACGCAGAAATCTTTTATTGATTACATCAAAGCTGGAGGTGGCTTTGTGGTTGTGCATGCAGCGAACAATGCATTTGGAAACTGGAAAGAGTACAACGAAGCTATTGGTCTGGGAGGCTGGGGCGGACGAAATGAAAAGTCCGGTCCATACATTTATGTCAATGCTGCCGGCAAACTGATTCGGGATACAACTCCGGGACGCGGGGGAAATCATGGTGCTCAACATCCGTTTATTGTTACTATTCGTGACCGTAAACATCCTGTAACGAAGGGAATGCCTGGCCAGTGGCTGCATGAGAAGGATGAGTTGTATGATTTGCTACGCGGACCTGCCGAAAATATGACTGTATTGGCGACAGCATATGGCTCGAAGGAATTCGGAGGAACCGGACGCCATGAACCAATGATTTTCACAGTGGATTACGGAAAAGGACGAGTTTTCCATACCCCTATGGGGCATGGTATTTATTCGCAGGAGTGCGTGGGTTTTATAACTACTTTGCAACGTGGAGTGGAATGGGCAGCGACCGGCAAAGTGACTCAAAAAATTCCTAAGGATTTTCCCACTGTCGATAAAGTTTCGAAACGCCCAAGTGGTAAATAGGCTTTTCAATTCAAATACGGTTGAGCTGAGTTTGGGACATAGTTCCCAAACTCATTTTTTATGATTTGCGGATTCCAAATATCGATATTTCTAAGTGAAATCTCGTTGAATTGCCGACGGTTAATTAAAATGGAGATATTAATGCAAATCTGCAAATGCCTTGGAACTATTCAACGTTTTGATGAAAAAACCTAATGCGATACTGCTTTTACTATCAGGGTTGCTGTCGGCAACCCCAGGGCTATTTGCGCAACAGGTGGACTTTGAAAAAGAGATTTGGCCGATTTTTCAGTCCCATTGTGTTTCCTGCCACGGCGCCGATATACATGAAGGTCAGTTACGCTTGGATGCCAAAGCAATTGCTTTTAAAGGCGGTCTGACGGGAATTAGCATTGTTCCGGAGAAACCTGATCAGAGCGTACTCTATCAAAGGCTGATTTCAGCAGAGGAAGGTATACGAATGCCTGCCGAAGCCGAGGCATTATCAACGGATCAGATCGCTTTGATTCGACATTGGATTGAGCAGGGAGCTAACTGGCCTAAAGGTCTAGGTTCGGATGCTCAGCAAATAGATCGGCACTGGGCATATGTTGTCCCGCAACGTCCCGAGGTTCCTCAACTTCAGCAGCGACAGTGGGCATTAAATCCGATTGATTACTTTATTCTTTCCAAACTTGAACAAGCTGACGTGAAACCTTCCGCACTCGTGGAAAAACAGCGTTTAATTCGTCGGCTGTATTTAGATTTAGTTGGTTATCCTCCCAGTGTTGAACAAATTAACGCGTTTGTGCGGGATGCATCGGCCAATGCTTATGACAAACTGGTGGATGATTTATTGGCATCTCCTCAATACGGTATTCGCTGGGCTCGACCATGGCTGGATTTGGCTCGCTATGCCGACAGTAATGGCTATCAGGCAGATCAGTATCGAAATGTTTGGCCTTATCGTGACTGGGTCATTGGCGCTTTCAATAGTGATATGCCCTTCGATCAATTCACTGTTGAGCAACTTGCAGGAGATTTGCTGGAGAACCCGTCACACGCTCAGCAGGTAGCGACAGGATTTCACCGTCTGACTACTCTTAACGTCGAAGGTGGAACGGATCCCGAATTGAGTCGTTTGAATCAGGTTATAGATCGTGTAAATACTACGGCCACAGTCTGGCTCGGTTCTACGATCGAATGTTCGCAGTGCCATAATCACAAATACGACCCATTCAGCCAGAAAGAGTACTATCAACTGTTAGCTTATTTCAACAATACCCCAATAGAAGTTAACGGGACCAGTTCGGCATTTAATTTTTACGGTCCGACGATTGATGTAGAGCGTTCGTTTGCCAATCGAAGAACATTGGCGGATTTGAAATCCCAAAAAGCAGAGAAAGAGCGTGCACTAGCGGATATTCAGATCGAATTAGATAAACAATACGATGATTGGATTTCATCGATCGCTAAGGTAAATCAGAATGAGACAACATGGACAGTGATGACAGCCGGGAATCCGGTTTCTGCTAATGGCGCCACACTACGAGTATTAGACGATCAGTCTGTTTTGTCGACGGGGGACAATCCGGACAAAGATATTTATGAAATCGAATTTACGACGGATTTAGATAATATTACAGGATTTAAGCTGGAAGCTTTGACGCATCAAGATCTTCCCGGAAAAGGACCGGGACGATATACCGTTGAACGCCCTAATTTTGTACTTCAGGAATTCATATTGCATCACGGAGAGATCAAACTGGAATTGACCGATGGTATTGCCGATTATTCACAAGCTAATTTTGATGTCAATAATGCTGTCGACGGTGACGTAAATACTGCTTGGGCTATCGCCCCTCAGTTTTTCAAGCCTCATCAGGCTGAATTTTTGTTAGATAACCCGTTAGTGTCGGCTAAACCTTTAACACTTAAAGCAAGGTTCGTTATGAATTATGGCGGTAGTCGGGTCATTGGGCGTATCAGACTTTCTGCGATGACAGGTGTTCGGGATATTCAGAAGACTCCGGCACGTATATTGGAATTGGTCAAAAACGAAAAACGTAACGCGAAGCAGGAGAAGGAGTTACACGACTTTTATCTGCAGAATCAACTGCAGTATAAAAAAGCGAAACAGTTAATAGATAAGCTCCAGAAAGAAATCGATGCACTACCATCTCCGACAGCTCTGGTTATGCAGGAAATGGAAACTCCCCGGGAAACCCATCTTTTGATTCGTGGTGAATATAAGAACAATGGTGAGTTGGTCTCTGGGGGGACTCCTTCCGTCCTGCATAAACTTAATCGCGCAGATGACGCTTCCAATAATCGACTGGATTTAGCGAACTGGCTGGTTGCTGAGGATAATCCGCTAGTTGCACGAGTCACGGTTAATCGTTGGTGGGCAGAATTTTTTGGTAAGGGCATCGTTGCGACTGAAGAGGATTTTGGCAGTCAGGGCGAGTCTCCCACACATCCCGAACTGCTGGATTGGTTGGCTGTTGAATTGATGCAATACGATTGGTCCATGAAGCATATTCATCGGTTGATTGTGACGTCGGCAACCTATCAACAGGATTCCAAGGCGCGTCCGGATTTACTGGAACAGGATCCGGCAAATGAATTGTTGGCTCGCATGCCACGATTACGTATGAGTGCTGAAGGTATTCGTGATACCATGCTGCAGATTAGCGGATTGCTGGAATTGCAAATGGGCGGAGAACCTATTTATCCTCCCCAACCGGCAGGTATCTGGAGACATGTTGGCAGAAACGCTCCAAAATATGAAACCAGTACCAGCACAAACCGGTACCGCCGCGGAATTTATGTTATTTGGAGACGAAGTGCGCCTTATCCGGCCTTCACAAATTTCGATGCACCGGATCGTACCTTATGTGTTGTAAACCGGAGTCGTACGAATACGCCGTTACAGGCATTAACTTTGCTCAATGATCCGATGTATTGGGAAATGACCAAGGCACTGGGACAAGATCTTCATGCGATTCGTGATGGGGGTCTTCGCGAACAGGTTGCCTATGCCTTTGTACGTACCGTGTCGCGCAAACCTAGTGAACGAGAAATAGACATTCTCGTTGAGTTGTATGAGGAGACAGTTAATCAATTGACTGATCGTTCAAAGGATCTGGTGGCTTTGATTGGCGAAAAAGAGAAAGAGGTGTCGCCTGAATTAGGTGCCTGGTACTATCTGGCCAACGTTCTTTTAAATCTCGATGAGACGATAACAAGGAACTAGTGATGGATCAAAATCTAAACCTGGAATTAACTCGTCGTGAACTATTTCGAACTGGCGGTATGGGATTAGGCGCTTCGGCGCTGATGACCCTGTTGGGGCAAGATGTTCAGGGGGTTGTACCGGCATTTCTCAATCCGTTACGCGCCAGACAGAGCAATTATCAGGCCCGTGCCAGACGTGTGATTTATATTCATATGATCGGAGCTCCGTCACAACTTGATCTCTATGTCGACAAACCAAAATTGCGTGAGATGACAGGCGAATTATGCCCCGAGGATTTATTTAACAGTCAGCAATTTGCTTTTATCCGCAGCCGTCCAAAAATGTATGGTTCGCAATTTAAATTTCGTCAGTTTGGAGAAAGCGGTCAGACATTCTCTGAATTGCTGCCTGAAATAGGATCGATGGCGGACGAGATTGCAGTGATTGAATCAATGCATGGTGAACAGATTAATCATTCGCCAGCGCAACTGTTCATGCAAACCGGATTTGGTCGTTTTGGACGTCCAAGTATGGGATCCTGGGTAACGTACGGTCTTGGAAGTGAAAATGAAAATCTCCCTTCGTTTGTGGTCATGGTGACAGGCAGTGTTGGTGGTGCCGGTAACAGTATGTGGGGTAGCGGATTTCTTCCTTCTATCTATCAGGGTGTTGAATTTCGGTCTTCGGGAGATCCGGTTTTGTTTATGTCCAACCCGCAGGGGATTCAAGCAAACGATCGTCGCCGAATTGTGAATGCGATTAATCAGTTAAATCGTGAGCAATTGGTGGATGTGGGTGATCCCGAAATAGCAACGCGTATCGGTCAGTATGAAATGGCCTATAAAATGCAGTCTTCTGTACCGGATTTGATGGATACCAGTGGTGAGACTGAAGCGACTCATGCACTGTATGGCACATCTCCCGGTAAAGCCGGATTTGCAAACAATTGTTTGCTCGCCAGACGATTAGTGGAACGTGGAGTTCGGTTTGTTCAGTTATTTGATCAGGGCTGGGATCACCACAGTAATATTGAAAAGAGCATACGTAATAAGACCAAATTAGTCGATAAACCTATTGCTGCCTTGCTGAAAGACCTAAAACAACGAGGACTGCTTGAGGATACATTGGTGGTCTGTGGAAGTGAGTTTGGTCGGACACCGATGGTGCAGGGAGGCCTGAATAACGCCGGACGAGATCATCATAAGGACTGTTTTACAATCTGGATGGCCGGGGGAGGTATTCGAGGCGGTTCCAGAGTCGGTGAATCGGATGAACTCGGTTTCTCGATCACCAAAGATCCGGTGTCGGTACATGACTTCCATGCCACAGTACTACATCTGTTAGGAATGGATCATACCGCACTAACCTATAAATATCAGGGCCGTCAGTTTAGATTGACCGATGTGGCTGGAGAGCCCGTAGGCAGGATACTGGCCTAAGATAAGTTGGTTATTCGACTTTTCCATTGTTGCAGATTACGGGATAATAAAAGTGGAAGCAGCTTGTCGTCATTTGATACTTAGCCATGCGGGGATTCTTATGAGTCGCATTTTAATTTTTACGATGCTTTTGACCTGTTGCTTCAGCGCGCCGCTGAAATCAGCCGATCAGTTAATGGAAGTTAGCACGCTTCGTCGTCCGGTTGCAATCGAACATGTGTCGGATTTGAATCGACTTATAATCTTAAACCAACGCAGCGCTTCTCTTTCTTTTTTTGACCTGACCACGCGGCAGGTGATTAATGAAGTTGCGATTGGTGGGAAGCCAACGGATATGGAATTGATCCGTGGTACCAATCTCATTGCCGTCACCAATGAAGCTACACACTTAGTTAGCCTGTATGAAGTGAAGAGTGACAGTCTTATACCACTCGCTGATATCGTGGTCTGTGCCTATCCTCGTCATTTAAAGTTTGATACCCGACATTCCCTGTTGTATGTGAGCGGTATGTGGTCCCGTCAACTGGCAGTCGTACATGTCAACCAGCAAACCCCGGCCAGATCAGGTTTGCTACAGAAAGTTGATATGGAGTTCACTCCTCACAACATTGTTTTTATGCCGGACGGTAAGCATATGGTGATTGGCGACTGTTTTGGAGGCAATCTAATGTTGTTTGATATTTCAGCAGCTGCCAATGGTGAAATTAAAAAGCTTGGCGTACGAAAATTTCCCGGGCATAACGTACGAGGTTTGCAAATCAGTTCGGACGGTCAAATGTTAATCATCGCGCATCAAATGCTCAATGAACTGGCCCATACAGTGCGCAACGATGTTCATTGGGGTCTGCTGATGTCTAATGATTTACGCTGGCTTAAGCTCGATAGCGTGCTTAAGGGAGGGGACGAGCTGTACACTGGTGCCCATATGCATCCGCTGGGTGAAGCCGGTAATGCTACCGGTGACCCCTCTCGTATCGCCGTTGCTGAAAATGGAACTGTGGTGGTAACGCTGGGAGGTGTTGGTGAGATTGCCTATGGTAAGGAAGATGACTTTAGTTTGCAGCGGTTACCAGTTGGCTTGCGTCCGGTGGATTTGATTATCGATCAAGCCAATGGCCTGGTTTATGTGGCTAACATGTTTGGAGATTCGATCTCCGTCGTTGATCTTGCAGAGCAGACATCAGATGAATTTCCCTTAGGGAAAAAAGCTGAGTTAACCGAACGGGATAAAGGCGAGCTTTTGTTTTTTAACGCAAAGCTGTCTCATGACGGCTGGATGAGTTGCAATAGCTGTCACACCGAAGGTCATACCAACGGTATGGTGAATGATAACTTCAGCGACAAGTCGTTTGGTGCTCCGAAACGCGTTTTTTCGCTGCTGGGAAAAGCTGGTACCGAACCGTTTGCCTGGAACGGTCAGGCCAAAGATCTACAAAAACAGATTCATAATTCCCTGCGTATCACAATGCAAATGGATGACGAACCAACAGTAGATCAATTGAGTCAGATTGCTGTTTTTGTATCATCATTAAAGCGTCCTCCGTCAATCGATGTGGCTCGAGGTCAGGTTGATAATGCTGCCATCGCACGAGGCAAACAGGTTTTCATGTCCAGTAATTGCAAACATTGTCATGTTCCTCCAACCTATACCGTTTCGGAACTATTTGATGTGGGATTAGTGGATAAAGAGGGGAATAAAGAGTTTAATCCTCCGAGTCTAATAGGTGTTGGTCAGCGAGTGCACTTTTTTCATGATAACTCAGCTAAGACACTGGAGAGTGTTTTCAAAGATTATGCTCACCCAGCCGGCGATTTTGGTGGTAATCAATTAAATGACAGTCAGATTAGTGATCTGATACAGTTCTTAAAGAGCCTGTAAATCCTACTGGGCTTGTCTCATTTCAGCAATTATTCGTACTCTACGTTCGCACAATGTTATTTCTTTCGAGCGGATTGATGCGCAATTGGACTTCTTTATTACTGGCCGTTTCTATCCTGATTTTATCCGGGTGTCGGAATAATCCGCGTGTTAACCGGCAAATTGAACAGATGGGAAGCCAACGCCGGGTGTTAGAAGATCAGATTTATGATCTGCAGTATGAATATGATAAAAAGCTGGATGAAATCAAAAGATTGCAGCAGCAGAATGCCAGACTGCAGAGAGAGCTTAATGAGCGAGACACGCCGGCAGCAGAAGTTGAATCTGAGGTGGACGGTGGACCGGCATTAATTGACTTATCGGTAGGCGATCAGCAGAACGGAATCTCACCGGAACCTTTAGGCTTTGAAAATCCGGCAGTGTTGGCAAAAGAAAATCTGCGCGCCAAAGAGTCGCAACAGCAAGGGGTCATCTTACCTGTCAGCCAGACGGTATTTGATGAGAAGCCTCAACGTTCGTCGATATTAATTCAGAGTGTGGAGATTAATAGGTTGAGGACAGTGTTCCGAGATGCTGATCGTAATCGTCTTATTGATACGGTGGTATTGCACATTACACCTCGCAATGCAGCCGGAGAATTCACCCCACAGGCTGATTATGCCGAGATTGAGATTCGCGAAAACAATGTAACCGGTCAGTTAGTGGGGCAATGGAAAGTGTCTCGAAAAGAACTTCAGTCGATTCTCTCAAAATCGATTTACCGCACTACGATTCCACTTGAATTGGAATTGATAAAGGAGCTTGATCCTGCGACTGAGTTGTTTCTTGAAGTTCGTTTAGATCCCGGCGGCGTACGAACATCGGGTGTATTATCCTCACATGGTATTTCAACATCCCGGTCACACTGGACACCTTATCGATAGCCCATAGCAATAAAAAAAGACCGAACTTTTAACGGTTCAGTCTTTTGCAATTTTTACGGAAGGTACCATCCGAATATTACGCCTCGGCCATTGTTGAAACCACGTTGTCGATTAATCCGTAGGACTGTGCTTCATCAGCAGACATGAAATTATCCCGGTCTGTATCAGCTTCGATTGTGGCCAAGTCCTTCCCGGTGTGTTTGATAAGAATTTCATTGAGTTTGTCTTTGGTCTTCTGAAACTCTTTTGAGTGGATCAGAATTTCTTCAGCCGTACCCTGCATTCCTGCCAGTGGCTGATGGATCATGATGCGGGAATTTGGAAGAGCATAACGCTTACCGTCCTTTCCGGCGGTGAGCAACAAAGCTCCCATAGAAGCAGCCTGACCGATACAGTAAGTTGCAACATCACAGGTGATAAATTGCATAGTATCGTAAATAGCGAGTCCGGCACTGACACTGCCCCCCGGCGAATTAATGTAAAAGTGAATGTCTGCCTTCGGATCATCAGACTGCAGGAATAGCATTTGTGCGACAATGGCGTTCGCAACCTCGTCGTTAACGCCGGAACCGAGGAACACGATCCGGTCCTTAAGCAAGCGACTGTATATGTCATAGGCTCGTTCGTCACGACCATTGGATTCAACTACATATGGAATTGGAGGCATAGCTACGGTCCCCGTTATAAGGTCTATGTTTGTATTCTATTCGGACTTTTCTTTGTCGTCGGCTGAGTTTGCATTCTCTGCAGGTTGACGGAGCAAGTCGTCCACAATGCCGTAATCAACTGCTTGCTGAGCGGTTAGGAAAAAGTCCCGATCGGTATCTTTGGCAATATCCTCCTTGGATTTGCCACAGGTATCAGCCAGGATCTGATTCAAAACATCACGGTTCCTTAGAATTTCATCCGCCTGAATGTTAATGTCACTAATCTGACCACTAACACCACCGTAGGGTTGGTGCATCATGACACGCGAGTGAGGCAATGCGAATCGCTTTCCTTTGGTTCCACCTGCAAGCAAAACTGCAGCCCCACTGGCGGCCTGTCCTACACAGTAGGTGGCGACCGGACAGCTGAGTATCTGCATAGTGTCGTAGATAGCCAGCGTGGCTACAACGCTACCGCCGGGAGAATTGATATAAAAGTGAATATCTTTGTTGCGGTTCTCGCTTTGCAGATAGAGTAGTTTCATGACCACTTCATTTGCATTGCCCGTATGGATCTCGCCTTGAAGAAAGACGATGCGATTTTCCAGTAGTAAATCGCCCAGTGTGAGCTGACGCTGACGCTGTACGTTTTGGTAACTGTAAGAATTCGTTTCGTCCGGATAGTAAGGTGCAGTAAAATCACCAGGAAGCGGAGTCTGATCTGCGGCTAGCGGTTTTTCATTGAATTGCTTAAAACTCATAAATCCCGTCCGGTTGTTCTAAGGGGTTTTCATTGGCGTCAATTATGCCACATGTGGGCATTTTTGGGGAGACAGGATTGAAGGCAAAAATAGTCAGTCAGTGAACAAAAAAAACGTCAGCTAAATGAAACTCGCCGACGTTTGTCTTTGGGCACTGAAAAACATCTGCAGAATAAGATTCTTTACTATTCAGCTTCTTCTTCAGCAGGGGGTTCCGTTATTTCTTCGGAATCAGCCTCGGCCACCGTCGCTTCCTGCTTGGCATCCTCTACTATCTCCTCTTCTTCGTCAGCTGAGCGGCTGACAGGTTGAACGCCACTTATCGCTGTTGAAAGAGCGAAGGAATCGTTGTCTTCGTCTTCCGGCAGGTCAGTTTCAGTGAAGTTTGCTGCTTCAGTGATCAGCTCGATAGCCTGACGTTCAATGATTTGATTTCGCAAAGCATCCATATCCCCTCGTTTTTCGAGCTGAGCTCGTACGGCACGTGGTGAAGTTTGTTGTTGCATTGCGATAATCAGAATTTCACGTTCGATATCTTCCGGTGTCGCGTCCAGATCATTATCTTCAGCGATTCGCTCGAGAATGAAGTGTTCTTTGAGAGCCTTTTCAGTGCTACCGAGTAGGTTTTGCTGCAGGCGGTTAATGTGTCGACGAATCTCTTCGTCGGGGAATCCACTAGCCTGCAGTTCCAGAATTGAACGTTGTAATTCACGTTGTGACTGACGGCGGAGTAATTGAGGAGGTAATTCCCAGTTAGCGTCTGCAGTTAGTATTTCAGTGATTTGAGAACGAGTACGTTGTTGCTGATGATAATTCAGCTGACGTTCCAATTCTTCGCGAACGGCTGCTTTCAACTCATCTTCAGTTTCGAACCCACCAACTTCTTCCAGAAATTCCGGAGTAAGTTCAGGAGGTGTCACTCGTTTAACGCTATTTATTGTGATACTAGCAGCATATTCTTTACCAGCAAGTTCTTCATCATCCAATGCGTCGCTGAGTTTAGCAGTTGTATCTTTCGAGTCACCTGCACTAGCGCCTGTCACCAAATCACCAAAGCCATTGATTGCACCATCTGAGAATGAGAGGCTTTGACGAACAATCACATTTTCTTCACTGACAGTCGAAGTAATTTCATCGCCGTCTTTGAATTCGATGGAGATGTTAACGGTGTCACCGGATTCAATGGGACTATCAACTTCATCGATATCGCCGTAACGTTGCAGCAGTTCAGCGGCACGTTCGTTGACTTCTTCTTCGTTGTATTCGTGTACAACTTTTTCCAGATCCAACCCCTTCCATTCGGGCAGATCGAATTCAGGTCGCACTTCGACGTTAAATTCGAATGTTAGATCACCATCGTCAGGCATCTGAACAGCTTCAAAGTTGAAGTCGGGTTCACTGATAGCCGAGAAATCTTGTTCTTCGGTAACCTGAGACATCGCATCCATGATCAAAGAACCTTTGACCTGATCAATGATATCGCTTTTGAAGCGGGATTCTACGAGCTTACGTGGAGCGCGTCCGATACGAAACCCGGGGATTTGAGCCTTTGGCATCAAATCGCTATATGCTTCGTCTTTGTATTTTTCGATATCAGCGGCTACGACAGTAACAATCACATGACGTTCACACGCGCCAACTTCGTTGACTTCCACCTGAATATCAAGACGATCCTGATTGTCTTCAGATTCAGCTACGGTTTCTTCAAGCTGATCTTCGACGGCTTCGTCAGTTGCTACTGTATCCAAAACTTCTTCTGGAACTTCATTTGTATCTTGGTCGGACATTTCCCAAACCTGTTTCTTAGTACACGTTTCCGCACGGCGTCGGAAAACCGTTTTACCCATAAAAGACGAATGACACGTCATCATCACGTGTCATTGACCTACTATAGGTTGTCATGAATCCGGACTTTTGTCTCGAAAAAACCCCGTTCGGTCAATTGACTATCCTGCAATATTGTACCGACTGAGGTCAAAAAGAGCGGCTGATGGGATTCGAACCCACGACAACAACGTTGGCAACGTTGTGCTCTGCCAACTGAGCTACAGCCGCTTAATTGGCATGTTTTGCAAGGAACCACCCCTGAAAACATGAAATTACCTTTAATAGGTTCTGTTAGTTTAACTCAGCAACCCTGCACGCTAAAGGGGGACTAACGTCCGAAAATCAAGTTTTTTTCAGTGCTTTATTCATGATCTGTTTATCGGTTTTAACTTACTTATAACCAGTAACGCGGCGTCATTTTTCAGCATGAATAAGTTGGCTTTAAGAGTAGATAATGGAGATTTATTAGCGCAATAGAAGAACAGTTGAATCTGTCAGGCTTTGCAACTGGCAATAAGTATCCGTTTATTAATGAGATTGCATTTGATTGTTAACATAAATTTTTTCAATACAGTAAGCCAATTTGGGCTATCAAAGATTCAATCTAAAAACAAATTTTTATTAATTGTCGAGATAACCCTCGATAGCTAAAATTAATCTTTCCGCCGGTTTGTATGCAGAAGCGTTGTATTACGCTTTCATAAACTTATGTTTATGTATCAGGTTGATAATTTTAGGTAAGAGTTAACGACTGCAGCTTACAGCCGCAAACTTAGGTTAAAACTTTCTTTAATCATTTTATCACTGAAAATCTTTATACATGAACGTTGATTTTACGGTTTTCAAAGAAGGTCAACCCTTGAAGACAATCAGGGCGTTGCTTCCGGTAGTTATTGGTCGAGGGACTGATTCTACTCTTACCATTAAGCACCCGTTGTTGAGTCGTCGGCATTGTGAAGTTTACGAAGAAAGTGGGCAGGTTTTTGTAAAGGATCTGGCATCTCTTAATGGTACTTTTGTAAACGATGCTCGCGTGGAAACTGCCTTACCTTTGGTTTCCGGATCGCAATTGAAGTTGGGTTCTGTTGAAATACAGGTTTCCTTCACATTGGGAGCTACAGCTGATACTACTGACGCTGATCTGGAAACGGCAACGCTAGCAGCTGAACAGATAGAAACTACAACAGTCGCGGAAGAGACGATTCCAGCAGATGTCGAAGAAGCATCTTTTGACTTGAGCGATTTTGAAATCAATGAAGCTGCAACCGCTGGAGAAGAGCCTGCTGCTAACGAAGCGGAATTTGACCTGGCTGATTTTGAAGTTTCAGATGGCTCGGTTAAAGAATCTCCGGAAGTTAACGATGCGATAGCAGAGGCCGAAAGTTTAGATCTTGCTGATTTCGAAGTCAGTACTCCTGAAGTAGCCCCGGCGGACGATATGTTAGATCTTGCTGATTTTGAAGTTGCTGATCCCGTTGCGGAAGAAGCTGGGCCTGAAGCTCAAGTCGAACTCCCATCATTGATGGATCTCGCTGGTGGTCTCGATGAAACAGTAGAAAAACCAGCAGAACAGGATCCAGTTGCAGAACCAGCTTCAGCCGATTTGGCTACTACTGATGATCCCTGGGCACCTCCGACCGAACCACAGGTCAAGGCAGATGACGACGATCTGGATGCATTTCTGGCAGACTTGAGTTAAGGCTTAAGAAATCGTCCATCATTTCTTTTTTTAATGCTTAATCATCTGCTGATTAGTAAGCACATCGCTAGGAGTGATAGGCAAACTTTCCACTTGTAAGTCTTTTGACGGTACAATCAATGGGCATTGAAAAAATCCGTATCTGTCACGTCATAGAGTATTTGCCATGAGAAGCCTTCGAATTATTTTGATTCTATTAATCGTTTTGCTTCCCGGTCTTCTTTCTGCTCAGCAAGAGAGTCCAGAAAAAAAACAAGCAGCGCAAAAGGAGCATTCTAATCATCTGGTGAATGAAACCAGTCCATACTTGCTTACGCATGCACACAATCCGGTTGATTGGTATCCCTGGGGGGAGGAAGCATTTGCGAAAGCCAGAAAGGAAAAGAAGATGATTTTCCTGTCAGTTGGATACTCCAGCTGCCATTGGTGCCATGTGATGGAACGTGAATCTTTTGAGGATGAGGAAATTGCGGAATACCTCAACGAACATTATGTATGCGTCAAGGTTGATCGTGAAGAACGTCCTGATGTCGACCAGGTGTACATGACAGCTGTACAGGCTTTGACTCAGCGTGGTGGTTGGCCGATGAGTGTGTTTCTTCATCCGGATGGTCGTCCTTTCACTGGTGGTTCTTATTTTCCAGCTCGTGATGGTGATCGCGAAGGCCTGCCGGGATTCCTCACAATTATTAAAAGGCTGGAGAAGATTTGGACAGACCAGCCGGAGCTTGTAGATCAGCAGGCGGCTGAGGTTACTAAGGCAGTCAAAGCAGAGCTTGAAGCGCGAATACCTCGTTCCCTTTTGCCGTTGACGGCAGAAGTACTCGACAAAACAACGGCATCCTTAGCTGAAGAATTTGATCAACAGTGGGGCGGCTTTGGCTACAGCATTGCCAATCCAAATGTTCCAAAATTCCCGACTCCCGGCAATCTTGAGTTTTTACTTTATCGCGTCCTGCAACTTAAAGCCGAAGGTGAATCGGGTGAAAAAGAACTTGAGATGCTTACTGGTCAACTTGACCATATGGCCTTAGGAGGTATCCGGGATCATCTTGGTGGTGGGTTTCATCGTTACAGCGTGGATCGTTTTTGGCACATTCCTCATTTTGAAAAAATGTTATACGACAATGGGCAACTGGCTTCCGTCTATGCGGCAACTTATAAACTGACCGGCAATATTGAATACAAGCAGGTAACCGATGAACTACTTCAATTTGTACTACGTGAGATGACCGATGAGTCCGGTGGATTCTATTCTGCATTGGACGCGGATAGTGAAGGTGAAGAAGGGAAGTTCTACCGTTGGTCTCGTGATGAAGTCAAGAAAGAATTAACCGATCAGGAGTATCGCCTGCTGGCGGATATTTACGGTGTCAGCGATGACCCTAATTTCGAGGAGCATTACTATACGTTGTTGTTGAAGTCATCCCTCTCACAAATTGCCAAAGAGCGGGCAATGAGCCGGGAAGAACTTGAGTCACAGCTGTTACCGATTCGTGAGAAATTGTTGGCATTGCGTTCTAAAAGAATACGGCCGTTGTTAGATACAAAGATTCTGGCGAGTTGGAACGGTTTGATGATTCGTGGATTTGCTGATGCCGGAAGATTGCTGGAGAACGATGACTATATCATTGCCGGTGCCAAGGCAGCGGAATTTATTTTGCAGAATATGCGTGATGAGCAAGGAAATCTGCTTCATAGTTTCAATAAGCAAGCGGCGCGGTTTAACGCCTATCTGGCAGATTATGCTTACATGATCGAAGGGCTTAACGCCCTTCATCGTGCAACAGGTGAAGAGAAGTGGTTGAAGTATTCCCGTGAATTAATGGCTCAGCAGTTGGAGAGATTTTGGGATCGTTTAGCAAACGGATTTTTCTTTACAGCTAGCGACCATGAACGCTTAATTGCCCGGGCGAAGAATCCGATCGATAGTGTGCGTCCGTCAGGCAATTCAGTTTCAGGTCAAAATCTGTTGTATCTCTATCAAGTTACGAAAGACGAGAACTACCTGGACTACGCGCAAAAGACTTTGGATAGCGTGTCCGGAATCATGTCGTCATCGCCTCAGGCGTCTCCGAGAATGTCTATCCTGGTGAATGAACTACTGCAGTTGGAAGACTAAATTAGTTCTTCTGTTTATTCGGTAATGTTCGTCACTCGATTGAATACAAAATAGAGTGGTATGCTGATGGTCAGAAAGACTGCACTAAAGAGGCCGGCGTATCCTTCGCTAACTAGTACCAAAACGAGAAATACGGTATTCATCAGTAGGGCGATACCAGGAACCAATGGGTAGCCCGGAATACGATAAGGACGAGGTGTGTCAGGTTCTTTGTTACGTAAGATAAAAACAGCACCAATAGTCATGACGATGAAAACGGTGGAACTTAGGACGGCAATGTTGGTCAGTTGATCGAATATCTCTGCGGCTTTATTGAGGTTTCTATTCGCTTCATCGCCGGTGTAAAGCACAAGAAATGTGACAAGCAGGAATACGGAGATACTACTCACACCCTGTCCAATGATGGCAATGTATGGTGCTTTTGTTTTGGGATGGACTTTCTTGAATGCTGGTATAAACATTTCATCACGAGCCATAGCAAACAGTACGCGTGGAGGAGTCAGGAATCCGGTGTTAAGAGCACTTAATGCACTTACCATGATGACCGAACTGATCAAAGCGGTACCGAATTTGGCTAGCGATTCGCTCAGCGGATAAAGATAAGCGTTGGCAGCAGCCTGAGGAATGTCCTGCAGCGGGTCATTCTTGATTGCGAACATCTCATCCAGAGAAAAAATGCCATGAAAAGCAATGTTCACCGCGATGTAGATGAACATCAAAACTAACGCGCCTCCGATGAGGGCAAAGGATAGATTCTTTTCTGGTTGTTTGATTTCTTCGGCGACACTAGTGACCATCCAGCCACCTGAGTAAGCCCACATAACACTTAGCATGACTAGCGTAAGCATTTGAATTACAGAATCAGATCTGTCTTCAGAAACAGGGACACTTTCGAAGTTGGTCAGCGAAAAAGTTTCATTCGCTCCGAACATAGAAATAAAGGGAAGTATCGATATGAATACAAGAACGAGTACTTTAACTACGGTCGTTAAGTTTTGAATCATACTGCCCCAGAAAACTCCCATACAATTGATAAAAGTTAAGGTTGCCTGGAGACCGACGACAATCAGGATGATTTCTAGTGTCGAGAACTCGACTCCGATCGTCGTACCGAGCGTCATCGTAAAGAAAACGGCCAGAGCCGAGTTTGCGGTGGATTGAAAGAAAACTGATTCGTTCCAGCCAGATAGGAAAGCAGGTAGTCTTCCGTAGGCCTGTTTAATATAGACATAGGTTCCACCGGCTTTAGGCATCATCAAACACAGTTCAGCCATGCAAATAGCAGTGACAAGCGTAATGACGCCTCCGGCAACCCAGCCTAGCATGATCAGAGTGACACTGTTGCTGGCAGCAGCATTGGCGGCTGGCTTGGCAAAGATTCCGGATCCAATGACAGCTCCGACCATCATTGCAATTGCCGACCATTTGCCCAGTGCTCTAGAAAGCGTTGGAGTTTTGTTCGTAGAAGAAGTTGGTTCTGCCATTTAGATCATCGATTGAGATATTCACAAGATTATCAGATTCGTTTATAGCAGATCGCGAATCTCATCTGGGAAATCATGTTTCTCAGATTCCATTTTTTTCTCGAGGTGGTCGACTTTATCTGAAAGCTCTTCGATCTTTTTATGCCCTTCAATTACGACGCCATCTAAATCGGAGACTTTTTCTTCGAGGTGAGTGAACAGTGATTCCAGATTGGTTACGCGTTCGTCTAATTCATCACGCCGTTCATTCGAATTAGTCATTTTTAATTTCCCGTCTCCATTGGATTGTTTCGTATACCGCTCTACAGATACTAAACCTATCGGGACTGTACACCAATGTGTGGATAAGAGACAAGATTGGCTTATAATCTCAAAAAATCTCTCAGGTCATTTAGTACGATCTGAGGATTCTGAATGATCTGAAAAGCGATTAATGTGCCCAACACTAATGCGAATCCGATCATCGATAAAGCATATGGATTTGCCGATACGTTTATCTTCTTCAGACTGGCCGCCAGTTTCACGCGCAAACGCGCCCAATTTGCCAGATTTTGACTGTGTCCCACTGCCACGATTTGGCAGCTACGCATCGTATTCTTGGATTCGATGCTTAACTGGATACCTAACTGAGGAAGTTCAACACTATCGCCGGCCCATTTGGCAGTTTTATCCAGTTCCGCAACGAGGATCCCTAGGGATGTTTTAAGCTGAGTTGCAGTGATATTGTAGACGACCAGCCGGGGCCGGCTGGTCATGCCAATCAACAACACACTGAGGATATAAAATGCGCCCAATAATGCCCAAGTCCATGCTCCGAAGGCTGTCAGTGCCTGCTCCGGTACAAATAATCTTAGAGGACCTATCATGACCAGCCCTGAAACACCTAAAGCCAGCGAGAAAATATCGCGGGCACCACTGGTTACAAACGGTTTTCGAGAGGCATTGATTAGACCCATCAACATCAAATAGACGCTTAGTGGACCGAGCGAGATGCACAGGTGTGCGGTTGCCATGATTCGATTATTCCGATTAGACGAGTAATACGAGCGTTTATTCTACGGAATCAAGTGACAATAACCAATAAACCCTTGAAAAAAAGCTTAAAAGGGTCGGACGGTACAGAGTAACTACCCAAGAGTGAATTGGAGTGGTAAACTTTGGAGTTCAGCCTGTTTTGATCTCTTTAGTAAAGGGAAGCAAAGAATTGGCGACCATCAAATACAACTTGTTTTTGACCAAAAACGATTGATCTATATGTCTGAAGAAACAACTGCAAATATTCAACAGTTAGCTATTAACACAATTCGAACTCTGTCGATCGACGGCGTGCAGGCAGCCAATAGTGGGCACCCGGGGACTCCGATGGCTCTGGCTCCGGTAACTTATGTACTGTGGAATGAGTTCATGAATTATGATCCCGCAGATCCAAAATGGCCTGCCCGTGATAGGTTTGTACTGTCTTGTGGTCATGCTTCTATGTTGCAGTATTCGATCATGCATTTGGCTGGTATTAAAGCTGTTGATAATGCCGGTAATGTGACTGATGAGTTATCCATTTCTCTTGATAACATCCGTAATTTTCGCCAATTACACAGTCCCTGTGCTGGTCATCCCGAGTTTGGTGAAGCTGCCGGGATTGAAATGACAACCGGTCCTTTAGGACAAGGAGTTGGGACCAGTGTTGGGATGGCCATCGCAGGGAAATGGTACTCAGCTCGCTACGATCGAACGGATACATCTCTATTTGGCTTTGATACCTATGTTATCTGTAGTGACGGTGACTTGATGGAAGGCATTGGTTGTGAAGCAGCTTCAGTAGCCGGTCACCTGAAGCTTTCTAATCTTTGCTGGATTTATGACGATAACAATATCACGATTGAAGGTGAATGTGATCTGGCTTATACCGAAGACGTTGCCACAAAGTACCAGGGATTAGGCTGGCACACAGTGACGGTCGAGGATGCGAATGATCTCGATGCTATTCGGGCTGCGTTGACGGAATTCAGGAACACCAACGATAAACCGACGTTAGTTATTCTCAAAAGTGTCATCGGCTACGGTTCTCCCAATAAAGCAAACTCACATGCTGCTCACGGTGCTCCTTTAGGTGCGGATGAAGTTGCATTGACTAAACAATATTATGGCTGGCCTGCAGAACAGCAGTTTTTAGTTCCGCAGGAAGTGATCGCTCATTTTCAAAGTGGGATCGGTCACCGTGGTGCTGTTGCCCGAGCTCAGTGGCAAACTGGCTATGATGCCTATAAAGATGGAAATGCTGAAGCGTCAGCTCAGTTGGAAACGATCTGGAGCGGTGATCTGCCAGCTAACTGGGAAGCAGGAATTCCAACGTTTGAAGCAGATGAAAAGGGTATGGCAACGCGAGTTTCTTCAGGAAAGGTTCTGAACTCGCTCGCCGAAAATTTCCCATGGTTGCTTGGCGGTAGTGCTGATCTTGCTCCGTCGAATATGTCAAATTTGAATTTAGAGGATGCGGGTGATTTTGGCCCGGATAACTATGGGGGACGTAACTTTCATTTTGGGATTCGTGAGCACTCAATGGCGGCAATTTGTAACGGTATGGCACTTTCCGGACTGCGATCATACTGTGCCACGTTCTTTGTGTTTACCGACTACTTAAGACCCGCATTGCGACTAAGTTCTATCATGCATCAGGATGTAATTTATATTATGACTCATGATTCGATTGGACTGGGGGAAGACGGCCCGACTCATCAACCTGTTTCTCACCTGGCCTCCTGTCGGGCGATTCCGGGAGTCAATGTGTTTCGGCCGGCAGATGCAAATGAAGTCGCTCAGGCCTATCGCACACTGGCAACAGCTCAGCGACAACCGTCGATGTTGGTCCTGACTCGTCAGGGTCTGCCAACCTTGTGTCGGGAAGAATACGGACCGGCCTGCGGAACTTCTCAGGGGGCTTATGTTCTTAAAGATTCTGAGTGTGAACCAGAGGTGATTCTGGTAGGCACTGGAAGTGAAGTTCATATCTGCTTGGACGCTGAAAAGCAACTTGCTGCTGAAGGAATTTCGGCCCGCGTTGTTAGTATGCCTTGCTGGGAGCTGTTTGATGCTCAATCCAAGGAGTATCGTGATTCGGTTCTGCCACCTGCCATCGCGGCTCGTGTTGGCTGCGAAGCCGGCTTGCGGATGGGGTGGGATCGTTATATCGGTTCCGAAGGTAAATTTGTTGGAATGACGGGTTTCGGAGCCTCTGCTCCGGCTGGTGTTCTTTATCAACACTTCGAAATTACCGCGGAAAACGTGGCAGCTCAGGCTAAAGCGGCGATCGCTGGTGAATAATTTCCCTCAATGGTTGCACGTTCAACTGAAGCGTTGCAGAATTACGGTATCTAAATTATCTGATTTTAGGTCTAAATGAAGGCTATATTTCATGAACGTTGTGCCGCTTGGCGACAAAATTGTAGTGAAACGAGTTGAAGCTGAAGAAGTAACAGCTGGAGGCATCGTGCTTCCCGACTCCGCAAAACAAAAACCTCAACGAGGACGAGTTTTATCGATTGGTGATGGTGTGTTGCTGGCCGATGGAACACGTTCAGCCCCCGAGGTAAATGAAGGTGATCGAGTATTGTTTAGCTCTTTCGCCGGTACTGAAATTCAGGTTATGGATGAAGAGTTGTTACTCATGTCAGTTAATGACATTCTGGCAGTAATTGACTAGTAAGCAGTTAGATTATTCATCCTCTTTTATTCTTCCCAAAGCGGGCATTAATTGGTTACCCAGTGTGGTGCTTGTAACGCAAACGATTTCCTGCGCGCTATATGTTGCTATATAATGGAGTTGTTAAAGGGGTGCTGCCGACACTGATAGGTGCTTCGGGATTGGACAGACAGAAAAGAGATAAAATTGATGAAACTCATAAAACAAGTTCTTGCTGTACTGATGTGTGTGATTCTACTGGTAACAGTTAAGTTGCAGGCCGCTGAATTAGGCGATAAAGATCAGCAGGCTGTTGATCAGATGGTCAGCCGGGCTGTGCAGTATTTGCGAACAACCGGACAGGCTGATGATGGTTCATTCTCCAAAGAAGCTAGTCCGGCGATTACTTCGTTGGTTACAACCGCATTGCTTAAGAGCGGTCGTCCCTTGGAAGATCCGATGGTGGCAAAAGCGCTTAAGTTTATTGAGAGCTATGTACGCGCTGACGGAGGAATTCATCAGGATGGGTCTCTGTATCGAAATTACGAAACCTGTCTGGCGATTTTGGCACTGGTAGAAGCTAATAAAGACGGACGTTATGACCAAGTTCTCGCCAAGGCTAATAATTTTGTTCGCGGTATTCAGGTTGGAGCTGACGGTGAGGTAGTCAGGAGCGCTCCTGAGTGGGGTGGTCAGGGTTATGGAAAGCATAAGCGACCGGATTTAAGCAATACATCATTCTTCATCGATGCTTTGGTTGCCGGTGGTGCAGCGGCAGATGATGAGGCTATTCAGGCTGCACTGGTTTTTGTTTCACGCACACAAAATCTGGAATCCGAACATAATACAACTGAGTTTGCCACTAAGATCGAAGATGGCGGTTTTTATTACACTCCCGCTGCCGGTGGAACAAGTCAGGCTGGCAAAGCGGCCAATGGCGGCCTTCGAAGTTATGCTTCAATGACCTATGCAGGATTGAAAAGTATGATTTATGCCGGTGTTGATAAAGATGATCAACGTGTCCAGGCTGCGATGTCCTGGATTAAGAAACACTATGACCTTTCAGAAAACCCGGGTATGGGAGCTGAAGGCCATTTCTATTATCTTCATACTTTTGCCAAAACGTTGCAGGCACTGGAAGTGGATGAAGTGGAAGATGCTAAAGGAAATACTCATAATTGGCGGTCTGAACTCATTTCTGAGTTGGCTCGTCGGCAGAAACGCAATGGATCGTGGATTAACACTAAGAGTACTCGTTGGCTGGAGGCAGATGAAAACCTGGTAACAGGCTATCTACTGCTGTCGTTGTCATATTGCACCGATTAGCTGCTTTTTGAAGCTATTGCTGATACCACACCCGCGCCATTGTACTTTTACATCGGAAAGGGTTCTGTCTGAGTATGTGTCAGTATATTACGCGTTACGGTGCGATGCGCCTGCTTGGCCTGTTGAGCACCTCTGACGAAGAACAATATAAGCGTGGCGACCGAGTGGTTATTAGAACCAATCGTGGTCTGGAAGCAGGTGAAATTCTTTGTGAAGCAACAGAGAATGCCATCAGTCAGATGAAGAATTCTTCAAATGGTCAGATTATTCGAATTATGTCGTCCAAGGATTCAGTTGAACTGGACCGTCTGCAGGATCAACAGAAAGATTACTTTAAACGCAGTCAGCAAATTGTGGCCAGGCATGCATTGGACATGGAACTGGCGGAAGTGGAGAAGTTGTTTGGAGGTGAACGCCTTATCATCTACTACATTTCAGAAGAGCGTGTTGATTTCCGACAGCTGGTCAAAGAACTGGCGGCAGAATTTCGGCTGCGGATCGAGATGCGGCAGATTGGTGTGCGTGATGAGGCAAAGTTGCTTGCCGATTATGGCGACTGTGGAAAGCCGGTCTGCTGTAATACTCACTTGATGCAAATGCCACCAGTATCTATGAAGATGGCCAAACTGCAGAAAACCACACTCGATCCTACCAAGATCTCGGGACGCTGTGGCCGACTAAAGTGCTGCCTCAGGTATGAATATGACACTTACGTTTCTTTAAAGGAAGAATTACCACGTTCGGGAACAGAGGTGATTACCAGTTCCGGCAGAGGGAAAATTCTGAATCAGGAAATTCTCAGTCAACAGCTGCTGGTGGAATTGGAAAGTGGTCGCAGGATGACTCTCCATGTGTCTGAAATTCTGACGACGTTAGAACGGAAATCATCGGCTCAAAATAAGGAGGTTTTCGATGGTGAGCGGCCCTGTTAGCTGAGTCCGGAGTCGATGAAATGAATATGGTGGCATTGGATAATTTCACGCCACATATTGAGACATTTGAGACGGATAGATCATGGGAAAGTAATAAAGGGCGGTAGCGTAAAGTGAAGCGTTTTCGAAGAAATAATCGTCCGGAATAAAGAAAATCTCATCAGGGGTCGTCAAAATCAGGTTCTAAGGATAAAAATAATAGTTCAGATGATGTGGTCGCTGTTGAAAATAAAGCTAAGGAGCGGCGACGTCGTAGAGATCGACGACACGGGGACCGTAAACCAAATCAGAGTGCTGAAGGTGGTAAGCCAACATGATGAGTGAGTTCTCCCATCCCCTGCTGGATTTGTTAGCCAAAGATACCCGGTATCAAGCCGAAGCATACGAGTTTGTTCGTAATGCTTTGAATTATGCGCATGATGAATTGGGACTGGGACAGGTTGACCCTGAAGAAATTGCAGCAGCAATGGAAGCACATGGGGATATTCCTGATGATGCTCATCTTACAGGCCAGCAGCTTTGTGAAGCGATCCGGCGGTATAGTATTTCTCAATTTGGCTTTATGGCTAAGACGGTGCTTAATAGTTGGGGACTGAAAGAGACCCTCGATTTTGGTGAAGTCGTATACAATCTGATCGATATTGGAATGATGCGAAAATCAGATTCTGATTCTAAAAATGACTTCGCCGGTGTCTATGATTTTGACAGTGTTTTTGTTGACGATTTCGATATTCACAGTAAAGATGATCTGGTTATTTAATATATTTCAGGCATTCTGAATTCAGCCCTCAGCACCATTGAAAATTAGGTTGGGAAATCTGTTATGGCGGAAAATGATGAAGATAAAACAGATTTTATTGCTCCGGTGGATTCTAAACGGAATCCGCTACTGCTTAAACTTTCTATCGCGTTGTTCATTACATGGGTCGGTGTTTTGCTCTGGATTATTAGTCGTTCCTGATAGTACTCTGCCTTGAATTTGTAGTTTTGATTGCGAATAATTCTGTGATTCAGCTCAATTCTGTAGAGATATGTGCGAATACAGGAGAGTTTCTATGGTGGCTCAGAAAGATGCATACGCTAGCGTTTTTCTTTCGCTAACAGATGTTGATCTGCCGGTTGACTTTATCAATGACTATGACAAGTATTCGGATTTCAGACCTTTGGCCAAAGGTGGTAAAGCCGTTCTGCAAACTTGTATGGATAATGCATTGGGTCGTGTTGTTGTTCATAAGTCTATTCATCCACATCTGGAAGGAAATGTTCGTGAACGTCGACGATTTATGCGTGAAGCCAGAATCTCTGCTCAACTTCAACATCCCAATACCATTCCGGTTTATGAAATAGGTAGAGATCCTAACGGTAATCTTTACTTTACGATGAAACGGATTGCCGGACTGAATCTGTATCAAATCATGGGCCGTTTGAAGCGGGAAGTTACCGACGCGCAGCAAGAATACAATCTGGATAGGTTGCTAGAAATCCTGTTACAGGCTTGTTATGCTTTGGCAAATGCACATGCGCATGGAGTCATTCACCGTGACCTGAAACCAGAAAATATTTTAGTAGGTCAGTTTGGAGAGGTCTCTCTAGTGGACTGGGGAGTAGCCAAAATTTGGGGTATGCCCAATGAAGACAGAACGCGGGAGCATAAAGAAAATGGTGAGGGTATGCCCGGTAAAGAGCAACGCCCCGGTACTCCGCTTTATATGTCTCCCGAGCAGATCATTGGCAATTACTATGTTGATAATCGAACCGATGTCTGGGCAATCGGAGTGATGCTCTACGAGCTACTTTGTCTGGAAGTTCCTTTCAAAGGGAGAACTGTGCATCAGACGTTCGAGAAAATTATTCATGAAACTCCTGTTACGCCTGGCAACCGACTGCCAAAACATTTAAAGAGAGTTATTCCCTCTGAACTGGTGTTGATAGCTATGCGAGCTATGTCCAAGAAGCCGGCAGATCGTCAGTCAAGTATCAGCGAAGTGATAGAACAGATTAGATCTTTTAGAAACAATAAATTGTTGATCTCGTAGTAGACTCGCTTTTCACCCACATGAGAGGCACTGAAAAAAACCCAGCGAGAGTGGCCGGGTTTTTTTATTTGTCTCTAAAATGTGTATCACTTACTGATTGGAGAGTGATTCAATCTTATCAACCTGACTTGGACGAAGTTTAGCTCGGTCAGAAGCTACTCGGGCATACTGCATTCCCAGTCTGACCTGATTTGGGTGGAAGTAGCGATCTACCGTTCCATTCAGGTGACGAGCGCCAATTTTGTTGACAAGTTGAGGCCAACTAAGTCCATCGGTGAAGTGCCATGCTGCGGCCTGAGCGGCACTTTGATTCATCTGACCTGTACCCAGCATACGGCAGAGTTCGATAACTTCGGGCTTCTTGGTGAGCGATTCGATGGGCACGATATCGTATTTTACACGTGGATTCGGCTCTTTCTTTCCATGTTCCAGGCAGACGGTCATGACTTTGAATTTGCGAACTTTTCCGGGTTCGATGTTCTGAAAACCGCCCATCCCGCCGCCGCCCATGCCCATGCCGCCGCCGCCGCCCATGCCCATGCCGCCGCCGCCGCCCATGCCCATGCCGCCGCCCATGCCTTGC
>PAPJ01000045.1 GCA_002709045.1 Planctomycetaceae bacterium
TAGGTACGAATACCAGACACGCGTTTTATAACGACTTATAAATTAATAACGACTTATAAATTAATAACGACTTATAAATAGTAGAGAGCTTTATGCTCGGACTATTTGGAATGTAAGTAAAATCGCTGCGTGACATAGCAATCACAGTGAAGCGAAGCCATCAGGCTAATATCTGGACAAACCGTATACCGCTGGTGTAAGGCGATAGATCAACCGCATCAAAGGGTTTTTAAAACTCCCGAATTCTTAATGAATTGGTTGGTTTTTGACCCAATAAACGATTGTCATTGGTGAATTCCTCAATGACATTAATGCGGATTATTCCCGAGTTGCCCTTTTCTATTGTTGGAAGCCTGTGACCGGATAATTCGCACAACCGTTACAGATTGGCTGTGTTTCCTGTTTTTTCTAACTAATAGAGAGAACCTAATAGTGCAGCTTTGATGCTGGCGGCGATACTTGGAATGTGCTTATCCGTAGAGGGTTAATACAAACAATCATGAATAGTGAAGTAACATTAATCGAACATATATTTTCACCCCCGTTGATCGTTTCGACGGGGCTTGTGATATTTGTGGTTCTCTACTGGATAATCTCCGTATTAACAGGTCTTGGTTTAGATGCAATCGACTTTGATTTGGACTTTGATACGGATGCAGATGTTGGTGGCCTGGATGGATTCATGGGAATCGGTCTGTTGCCACTGAAGTGGCTAAATATCGGAACGATACCGCTTATGCTGTGGTTTTCGATTTTTGCAATGTGCTTCTTTTTTGCTTCGCTGGGGGTTGAGCATTATCAGCCTTTAACAAAGCAAGCATCAACCGGCGTGATCGGTTTTCGTGTTGTTTGGGTGATGGGCCTCGGAGCTTTGAGCACCAAATTTGTCACTCAGCCGATGCGTGAATGGTTTAAGGAACATATTTTAGATAGCAACGCATTTGTTGGTAAACAGGCCACTACTCGAATTACAACTCACACCACTCGCGGGAAGATTTTTATTGAACGCAAAGAGGGTGATTTGATATCAGAAGCCAGGACGGCTGGAGAAGAAATCCCGGATGGAACCCGGGTAACTGTCGTGAGCTATGACGAAGCTCAGAAGGTGTACATTGTTGCGGAATCGCGTTCGACGGGCGAGGAAACAATAAATAATAAAGAGGAAATAGAAAATGTTTAGCGAGTTCCTAATCGGGGCGGTTGACGGTGTAGTAATCACCGGGATTGCCATTGGTGCCGGGCTGTTTTTACTGCTGATTTCGGCAGTGGCTCTTAACAAGTTTTACGTAAAAGTAGGTCCGGATGAAGCTGTGATTCGAACCGGTGTTGGTGGAGTAAGGGCAGCATCCGGTTCCGGGATGTTTGTTATTCCATTGGCTCATCAGGCTCAACGTATGGATTTGTCGGTTAAGCGTATTGAAATTAAGCGACACGGTTCAGAAGGTCTGGTTTGTCGAGATAATATTCGTGCCGATATCGAAGTTGCATTTTATCTGAGAATTTCAGCAGACAACATGGAACTGGTAGCAGCCAAACTGGGGGCTGAAAGGGCGTCTAGTCGGGATTCACTGATTGAGCTTTTTGACGCTCAATTTTCAGAAGCATTGAAAACGATTGGTAAGAAGTTTGATTTTGTAGATCTTTATACAGAGCGAGATCAATTTAAAGTAGCGATTACAGAACTTCTTGGCGATCCGGAAGACCTTCAGGGATATGAATTGGTAAGTACGGCGATTGACTATCTTGAACAAACGCCACTGGAAGCATTGAATCCTTTGAATATTCTTGATGCGGAAGGTATCAAGAAAATTACGGATTTGACTTCACGTGAAGCTATTCAGGCTAATGATATTGAACGTGAAAAGGAAAAGGCGATTACTAAGCAGGATGTTGAAGCGCGGGAAGCAATTTTAGCTCTTGAGCGGCAACAAGTTGAAGCTGAAGAACGTCAGCGTCGAGAAATTGAGGAAGTCACAGCACGCGAGCAGGCTCAGGCTGCAGTTGTGAGAGAAGAAGAACGGTTACGCGCCGAAGCTCGTCGGATTCTGACCGAAGAAGAACTTCAGGTTGCCGAAGAAAACAAAGATCGTCAGATCATTGTGGCTCGTAAGAATAAAGAACGAACGGATGCTGTTGAAACTGAACGTGTGGAACGTGATCGTGGATTAGAAGCCACTGATCGTGAACGCGTTATTGCTTTGGCCGATATTGACAAAGACAAAGCGATTGAAGTTGAGAAACGAAATATTCAGGAAGTCATTCGTGAACGTGTGATCGTAGAACGCGGCGTGGTCGAAGAACAGGAACGTATCAAAGATACGGAACAGTTTGCGACTGCTGATCGATTGAAGCGAGTTACTGTGACAAAAGCTGAAATGACCGCAGAAGAATCTCTGGTCAAGGAAGTTAAAGCCGCCGATGCAGAGAAGCAGGCCGCAGAACGTCACGCTGAACAGGTCGTGATCGAAGCAGAAGCTCATCGTCAGCGAGCGGAAAAAGAAACACAGGCTACCAAAATGTTGGCCGAAGCAAAAACTGCTGATGAAGCAGCCAGTGGTCTGGCAGAAGCAAATGTTATTACAGCCAAAGCAGATGCCAAAGAAAAAGATGGTTATGCCGAAGCAGCTGTGATTCAGCGTAAAGCAGAAGCGGAAGCCAAAGGCATGGTGGCATCAGCTGAAGGTATCTCCAAAGAAGGTAACGCCGAAGCGGAAGTCATGAAGCTGAAGTATAGTTCGGAAGCTCAGGGTATCGAAGAGAAAGCCAATGCTATGAAACTCTTCGATTCAGTGGGTAAAGAACACGAAGAGTACAAATTACAGCTCAACAAAGATAAAGAAATCGAGATCGCTGCTATTGACGCTCAACGTCAGATTGCAGAAGCCCAGTCGAACATTATGGGTGAAGCACTGAAGAGTGCACGCATTGATATCGTCGGTGGCGAGTCAACCTTCTTCGACCAGGTCGTCAACGCAGTTAAAGGCGGTAAGGTTGTCGATCGATTCGTTAACAACAGTGAAGTGGTCAGTGACGTTAAAGACACCTTCTTCAATGGTGACCCTGAGTACTTCAAATCACGGATTCTGGGCCTGGTCGAACAATTCGACCTCAGCACTGACGATGTGAAAGATCTTTCCATTGCGGCTCTGATCGCCAAGATGATTGGTCTTGCTCGAACGGACTCGATTCGAAATGAGCTGCAGTCAATGTTAGGTATGGCTAAAAGTACCGGCATCGCCGACAGTAAAGCCAGCACTGTCATGACAGTTAATGCTTCTCAGGATGGTGCCTAAGGCATCCGTTAGTACACCTTCGGAATGTGGTAGACCAGCCTCCGGCTCTCGGATTTGCTGGAGGTTGGTCTGCGACTCCCTTACCGGTGTACTTCCTGAACTTATTTCGGATAACTATTCCTCAACGGGATATTCATTAGAGAGTTCGTACCATGGCTCAAGAAGAACAGCAGCCAGACAACACGCAGACCCCAGAGGTTAATTCGCCTCAATTGGAAACGGGCACGTATGAAATTATACGTAACCGTCTGAAAAGCTTTGCAGGTGAATTACGAGATCGGCTAACCAGCCTCAATGGAGCGCGTAAGGATGTCTTTGGATCAATTGAAACCACGCTTTTAGGAACTGAGCGTGTGACCACCGAACACAATTGTGTACCTCGTGACATAATTGCGATCGGAGAACAATTCATATTTGGCTACAACATTCATTTTGGCTTACGTCAAACCACGCACCCCAACGATGTTTTCGCGGTTTACACCTTCCGCGACGGCACTTTTCATGCTGAAGTATCTGACCTTCTTTCTGAACCTCAGTTCGCGCGTGACTTTCAGGAAATCTATAAGTATTACAAAGACGCAGAGTTTACCAAGTTTTTTACGATCGGTCCTTTCCTGTATATGACTTTTCGCGTTGGAAAAGGAACCAATGACTACAAAAGTCTGAAATGGAAGATTGAGGGAAAAAAACTTACTTACGTTGATAATCGTAGTGATCACGAAGTTAAATTTCCATCACAACATGATTTCCCCTGGCGTCGGGCTACGCGTGACCAATTTGAGGAAGGAAGTCATCCTCACGTCAGTATTGATGATCGTTTGTTTGTTGAAACCACCGGTGGTGATCTCACGATCAAGATTGAAAACAACACAGACTCAGGTAAAGGGGTTTATTCCGAACCGGTTAGTAACCTTGACCAAACGCTCGATGATGCTGAAATTCTTTACGCCGTAAATGGCAGTTTGATTCTCGTAAAAATTCGCCCATATCAAGAAGATGTTTATCGTTACTTCATCTATAACGACAAGATTAAAAAAGTATGGCGTTGTGATTCGATTGAGGAATCATGTGTTCTGTTACCTGATGACCATGGTGTTATCTTTGCTAATGGTTATGCATTGGCAACCGGCGAGTACAAAGTCTTTGACACCGAACTGCAACATATGAAGTTCGATCGTCGGTTGGATGCTCCTAACGGAGAAGACTACTTATATGTCTTTTACTGTGAAGATACCGGGACGTACGTGTTGTTGCGATATAACCTAATCCAACAGGAAGTCGATACGCCGGTTATTTGTAATGGCACGTCATTCTTCCATGCTGGTGAAATGATCTGCTTCCGCGCTCAGGCAGATCCGCAAAAACATCATGCACTTCAAATTTGGCAAACCCCCTATGTATCTGAAGACTATATACCGGAAACAAATACAGATTCATTTTTATTCAAGATCGGTAATAGAGATCTTGTTCGTGGGATGGCCGAATGCTACGAAGTTATTTCGTTGATTGAAAAAGATGATAGCTACTCGGGACTTTATACTGATCTGGTGAAAGCTGCCGGGGACGTAGTCGATGGCTTCTTCTGGTCCACGAATGAAGAATGCTTTGATGTTGCCGCACCATTACTTGAAATCCGTCAGGCTGCCGAGTCAGCGATCGATGAATTTGAAAAGGTGGTTCGTGTTAAACAGAATACATTGGATCAAACTCACGAGGTTGAAGCACGGGTTACAGAAATACTGCGAGTTGTTCAAAACAGTCGATTTGATAATATCGACGAGTTCGTACAGGCTCTGGCAGAATTACGTACTGTTCGTGGTGAGATCATCTCATTACGTGAAATGCGATACAGTGACTCGGAACTTATTGATCAGTTGGAAGAGCAAGTAGCTGAGAGTAATAATCGACTGAGCCAGCGTTGTATCGAGTTCTTACTTCGTGATGACGCTTTAGCTCCCTATGCAAAACGTGTGGATGGACAAACTGCCGCTATTCCCGAATTGACGAAGGTAACAGATGCGAAGACTCTGGAGGATGAAATCTCAGCCAGTGCTTCCGAATTGGAGATGTTGATCGATATCGTCAGTAATCTGGAAATTGATGATGCTACTCAACGAACTCGGATCATTGAGAATATTTCAGCGATCTTTGGCAAAGTGAATACAGCTCGTGCATCACTCAAGGGTAAAGTCAAAGACCTGATGAGTGTGGAGGGAATTGCCGAATTTAATTCTCAGATGAAGCTTCTCAATCAGGCTGTCGTTAACTATCTGGATATCTGTGATACTCCGCAAAAATGTGAAGAATTCCTCACGAAAATGATGATTCAGCTTGAAGAACTGGAAGGTCGGTTTGCTGAATTTGATGAGTTTGTCGTTCAATTAACGGATAAGCGAGAAGAAAT
Source organism: Planctomycetaceae bacterium (assembly GCA_002709045.1). Taxonomy (GTDB): domain Bacteria; phylum Planctomycetota; class Planctomycetia; order Pirellulales; family Pirellulaceae; genus UBA721. The sequence goes on from PAPJ01000045.1 coordinate 5,698, forward strand.
ATATAACGCATTTGAAACTCGTAAAGTTAGTCTGGTTGAAGAGCGAAACAGACGGGCTACTGCGCTGATGAACGCGGCTGACCGGATTCTCAAAGGTGTTAAGTCACGTGTCGATAGCCTGGAATCAGTTAACGAAATTAATGCCTATTTTGCTTCAGATCTGATGATTGAAAAGATCCGCGATCTTGTGGATCAACTTAAGCAACTTGATGATAGCGTTAAAGTGGACGATATCCAGAGTCGCCTTAAAACTGTTCGTGAAGATGCTGTGCGTCAGCTTAAGGACCGACAGGAGTTGTTCGTTGATGGTGAAAATATCATCAAGTTCGGTAAACATAACTTCTCAGTAAATATCCAGTCATTGGATCTGACGTCGGTTTTGCGTGATGGAGAAATGTTCTATCACCTCACGGGTACAGATTTCTTTGAGCAGATTGCGGACGAAAGACTATTAGCCACTCGCGATGTGTGGCAGCAGGAAGTTATCTCGGAAAACCCGAACGTCTACCGGGGAGAATATCTGGCCTATAAAATGTTTGCAGAGTTACATGACAATGCTGAAACGTCACTGGAAGCATTTTCTACTTTAGATGATCAACAACGAGTAGTAGAACTGCAGAAGTTTATGGGGCCTCGTTATACCGAAGCCTATGCGAAAGGTGTTCATGATCTGGATGCCGCTAAGATTGTTAAGACTCTAGCAGATATGGAATTATCCATTGGTCTGCTGCGATACCATACGAAGGCTCGAGCATTAGCACGGCTTTACTGGGAATACTTCGGTGAGGCAGCTCAGAAGTCGTTGCTGCAGTCACGTCTGAATGGCGTCGGTACAATTGCCCAGTTGTTCCCAAGTAGTGCCGAGCAACAACAATATGTCGCGGTGATTGAGCCATTGTTGGCCGAGTTTGCAGAAGCAACGGGCCTGTTTTCAGAAGACTATCTAAGCCAGGCGGCTAACTATCTTTTTGAAGAACTTACTGTTAGCAATCAATTTGTTATTAGTCGTAAGTCTGCTGAGTTGTATGACGCCTTTAATCGTCACTTAAAGCAAAATAGTTTTGTCGATAAATTCAAGACTAGCGTTATGAAGCTTGCAAAGAGCCCGCTTGAGCGATTTATTCTCCTGCGTGACTGGTTGGAAGCGTTTCTCCTGGATACTTCTCAGGATTCCACAGCAGATGATTACGTGGATGAACTGGCAGTCATGTTGATGAAAGGTTCTCTTGATAAGAAGAATGTCGTCGACGGAACTGTTGAGCAAACGATTAATAACATGGTGGGTAACCATTCGGTTATTGAAGACAAAGCCTATCAATTCAATTACAACGATTTCATCACCAGGATGGAGCGGTTTGAGCGAATCGTTGTTCCAAAGTACCGTAATTATATCGACATTAAGAAAGAAGTCATTGATCAGGCGAAAGCTGACCTGCGACTAGATGAATATCGTCCTCGAGTGCTCACGTCTTTTGTACGTAACCGCCTTATCGATGAAGTGTACCTCCCATTGGTTGGCGATAACCTGGCGAAACAAATTGGCGTGGTCGGAGACCAAAAGCGTACCGACCTGATGGGTTTACTACTCCTAATTTCCCCTCCGGGTTATGGTAAGACGACGTTGATGGAATATGTGGCCAATCGTTTGGGAATTATCTTCATGAAGATTAATGGACCGGCAATTGGGCATGCTGTGACATCTCTGGATCCGGAAGAGGCACCCAATGCCGGTGCTCGTGAAGAGGTTGAGAAATTGAACCTCTCGCTTGAAATGGGCGATAACGTGATGATCTATCTCGATGATATACAGCACTGTAACCCTGAATTTCTACAGAAGTTCATCTCACTTTGTGATGCTCAACGAAAAATAGAAGGAGTTTATAAAGGCCAGTCAAAGACGTACGATTTGCGAGGTCGTAAGGTCTGCGTGATCATGGCCGGTAACCCTTACACGGAGAGTGGAGAAAAGTTTCAGATTCCTGACATGTTGGCCAACCGTGCTGATATTTATAACCTCGGTGAAATTATTGGGGATACCCGGGAAGCTTTTGAGATGAGTTATCTCGAAAATTGTCTCACCTCCAACCCAATACTTAATAAACTGGCCACTCGCAGTCAAAAGGATGTTTACAGTATCATCCGTATTGCTCAAACCGACTCACAGGAAGGCGTCGAATTCGAAGCCAACTATTCAATGGAAGAAGTTAGTGAAATGGTCAGTACGATGAAGAAGCTGATGCGGGTTCGTGATGTTGTCTTGCAGGTAAACCGTGAATATATCAATTCTGCAGCTCAGGCAGATGATTATCGAACCGAACCTTCATTTAAGCTGCAGGGCTCGTATCGAAATATGAACCGAATTGCTGAGAAAGTTCTTCCAATTATGAATGATGAGGAATTGGAAACGCTGATTAAGAGTAGCTATGAGAACGACGCTCAAACGTTGACCAGTGATGCTGAAGCTAACCTCTTAAAGCTCTATGAAATGTGTGGCTGGATAGATCAAGAGCAGACTGCTCGTTGGAATGATATCAAAAAAGCTTTTGTGAAGAATATCAAGCTTCGCGGTGTTGGTTCAGACGACCAGTTCGGTCAGGTTGTTCTGCAGATGCAGGGATTTGCTGATGGTTTGGACGAAATTCGCGATACGATCAGCGATGGTGTTAAGAGTCTCGCGACAACTAAGACTGAACCAGTCGTGGTCGAATCGCCAACAACCGAAGGGATTGATGGCGCTGGTGAAACAGCTGATGCCTTAATGAGTTTAGCAGAAGAACTACGCGCTTATACGACAGGCGCGATAACTGTGGATGAAAGCAAAGGGGTGCAGCGAGTAGCTGTGATGCATAAAGTTCCCAAGTCCATTCTGACCGTCCTGGAAAATCAATTCCAGGTAATGAATGAATGGATGCGACCAATGATGGAATCACAACATACAAGTACTCAGACGGTTGAAAAACTAAGTCAGTCCGTCGAGCAATGTCTGCAGTCTTATAACAAATTGATCACAGACCTAAAAGGTGACGGTGACGAGATTAATGCGGAAGATTAACGCTGCGGATATTTAGTTTCTTAAATCGTTAGCCATCTGTCGCGACCGGATACTTCCCAGCTTTCAGTGACTTGTTCGTTTTCGATTACGTAGGCAGACCGGTGAAGTGCGCTTGTTGGACAGATGTGCCCGGGTACTGCAAGTAGTTCATCGCCGGGGGCAAAGTCGTCTGCATTATCCAGACGTAATACCAGATGCTCTTCGTTTTGAAGAATTGGCTCGGCATGGGGGAGGTCTGGAAAGATTACCCGTTTTTTTACATCCGGGTCAGATGCACAAGCTTTGTAGCCTAGATCAACGGTAATCGTATCTTCCGTAGGCCGGCTAATCACTCGTGTAAGAATACGTGCCGCCGGTGTGTAGCGGAGATCCGGAAACATTTTCCCGTAGTTGTTATCAAAGAAGGTATTGGTGCCCGGACTTAGTTCCAGAGCCCGATCGGAAATGGATGCGTAAACCGGGAAACTGCCGGTTCCGCCGGCTACGATTCTTGGCACACTTAGTCCCTGACTTTCAAGCTGATCTCTGAATCCGCTGGCTAATTCCCAACAGGCCATGACCGCCAGACGACGTTCTTCCAGATTCGTCTGATGATTTTGTCCATCGTATAGATGAATTCCACCAGGCTGAATTCCAGGCAGGTCGTGAAAGAGTTGGTAAAGCTGGCTTGCAACTTCACCGGGTGCTATTCCCGTGCGATGTTGTCCTGAATCCAGATCCAGTAATAGCTGAATTGACTGCCCGGCCGCAGACATTACGCTGGAAAGTTCTCGTACCGGTGCCTCGTGGTCTGCTGTTGCAATGAATTGAACATCCTTGTAACGACGAACAAATTCTACAGCTCTTTGAATATTAGGGCCGACAAGGTTGTAACCGAGCAGAATGTCTTTGACACCGGCTTCGGCTAACATCTCTGCTTCTGCGAAGGTTGCACATTTGTGTTTTGTAATTCCTAATTCGAGTTGGATTTTTGTGACTGCTGACATCTTATGTGTCTTGCAGTGAGGTCGTAAACGAGTGACGTCGCCGGCTTCGCGAAGCATTTCGGAGAGATTAGCATTCATCACATCCCGAAAGATAACCAGGCCGGGAGATACAATCGAAGAGGTATTCTGGATAATGAAATTATATTCAGTCATTTTCATACTCGATGATTACAGGTTTTCGTCGTAATGCATTTTACTGAGGTTGCTGGCGGTTTACCAAATAGATTCCGCTGGCCACCAGAATCAAGGAAACGAATATCCATGGAGATAGTGGGTCTTCACGAAATATTGCTGCGGCTGAAATTCCAAACAATGGCGTTAAAAAGCTGAAAACAGAGATTCTCGTTGCGGAATATTTTTTTAGTAGCATCGTTTGGATAGCAAAGCACAATCCACCCACCATAATTCCCTGATAAATCAGACCGCCAACAACCTCGTGATTTACATATTCGATGGCGATCTGGTCGAATTCAAAGACTAACGCGGCGGGAATAAACCAAAGAACGCCAATGAAATCGTGCCACAGGATAATCGTGCCGGAATGAATCTTTGTGAGACAGGATTTGATATACAGGATTTTGATTGCCAGAATCAGGGCGCTAAAAATGATGATCAGATCACCGCTAATACTGGCTTGATCGGTGATGGGAGTATCGCTGTTGGAGGATTTGAGTATTAACGTGACCAGTGCACTGGCAGCGGCTAAAAAACAGCCAAATAACTGGATTCTGGTAATTCGGTGGTTGCCAGTGTAAAAATGCTCGAAGATCAGCACCCAGATAATAAAGGTGTTAATTAGAATCGTCGTATGAGTCGAATTAGTCAGATGGACTCCGATGGTAAAAGTGGCAATTTGAGCAAATAGCAGGGTGCCGGCAACAAAGCTGGGAATGATTTGTTTGCGATTGATTCCAATCGGAGCCTTTACCAGCAGACACCACACCACCATGAAAACTGTTGCCATCGCAAACCGGATTCCACTGACAGTTAGCGGTGGTAGGCCCAGTTGAGTTTCTTCGGAGAAGAGACTGTATTTCGCGGCCACAGGGTTCCCACCCCAGCAGGCAGCAGTTAGCACTACCAAGCCGACTGCTGAGAGAGGTAGTGCAATCTTGCTGGAGTCTTGGGTCGTCGGTTCAACTGGGGTAGACTTACCGTTATCGTTCATTGCTTTGAAGTATGAGCGGAAACGTGCATCGTAAACCACCATGTATACGAAAGCCACACCTTTGCCTGGAAGACTACCTGAAAAAGCGTAGTTCGTAATCGAATTCTAATTAAGTGAGACGTGATGTATTACAAATACTTTTTGGCCCTTATTATTCCGCAGATTCTGTGTTTTCTTCCCATTTCGGTTTTTGCAGCGCAGAAACCGAATGTTGTCTACATTATGGCGGATGAACTCGGTTATTTTGAACCTTCTTTTATGGGAAGCCAGACGATTCAGACGCCACGTATTGACGAGTTAGCGCGTCAGGGTGTGTGGTTTACTCAGGGATTGGCAGGTTCTTCGGTCTGCGCCCCGACGCGTTGTTGTTTTTTAACAGGAAAACACTCTGGCCATACTTCTGTTCGGGTGAACGGAGGTGGGACACCACTTCGAAGCGAAGAGGTGACGATTGGAACCATATTGAAGAAGCGAGGGTACGCCACCGGAGGTTTTGGGAAATGGGGCTGTGGTGGTCGCGGTTCCACCGGCGTTCCTGAGGAGCATGGCTTTGATTTGTTTGTTGGTTATTATGATCAGGTTCATGCACACAGCTATTACCCACCCTATATCATCCAAAATAGTCAGGAGTTGAGGTTGCCTGGAAACCTTGGCGCTGATCAGGGTGAGACGTATTCGCACTATGTGATTATGGATCGCGCAAAGCAGTTTATTCGCGAACATCAGGCAGAGCCTTTCTTTTGTTATTTGCCCATCCCCCCGCCACATGGAATGTTTAATATTCCGGACAACGATCCTGCCTGGAAAAAGTATCGTGATCAGGACTGGCCTGAACCTGCCAGGCGTTATGCAGCCATGGTGACCATGGTGGATCGTCAGGTTGGCGAGATTGTTGATCTGCTGCAGGAATTGGAGCTGGCAGAAAATACGATCGTGTTTTTCAGTGGTGACAATGGCGGAAATGACTATTTTAAGTCGGACGAGCATCCGCGTGGCCTGCATGGGGCAAATGTGCACCCGGAAACAGGTGAACAGTTTCGGGGAACGAAAGGGACATTGTATGAGGGGGGGTTGCGAATTCCTGCTCTGGCCTATTGGCCGGGAAAAATTGAAGGAGGTCGCGTTAGTGATCACCTCTGGTATTTCCCTGATATTCTTCCCACGATTGCTGAAATCACGGGAGCCAAAGCACCAAAGGACATTGACGGAATTTCATTCTGGCCGGAATTGCAGGGGAAATATTCGCATAAAAAACAGGCCCGGCATGAATATTTGTATTGGGAAATTGGTGGACAAAGGGCTCTGCGAGTTAAACAGATGAAGGCTATTCAGCCGGGTGCCCAGCGTGACTGGGAATTGTATGATTTGTCAGATGATATCAGTGAAGCGGTTAATGTGGCTGAACAGCATGTGGAGTTGCTTGATGAGATGAAAATGCTTGCAGATTCCGCTCATACTGATGCGAGAGAGGGAACATTCGCCGATCGTACCAATCACGAAAAAGATCGTCAGGCAAAATGGGGGTCGACACGACCGCTTTCGTCACCGCAGAAAGTTTCGAAACTGGACACCACGGGGCTGATTGCTCAAAGTCAATGTAAAATTGTCGCTTTTAGCAGCCAAAGCATGGCCGGGAATCGATTAGCTCAATACGTACTTGATGGGAATCCACGGACGCATTGGCATACGCAATACGTTCCGGAGGTACGTAAACAACCTCATCACTTAGTTATTGATTTGGGAAAGCTGCGTTCTGTGACTGGTATTCGGTATCTTGCCAGGCAGGATGGCGGATACAATGGTGCCATTGCCAGATTTGAAGTCTATGTGAGTCAGGATGGGATGAAATTTGAAACACCAGTGGCGACCGGTACGTTTCAACGGAACCGGATTAGCCAGCAACATACTTTTAGCGAGGTTTCTGCAAGGTTCGTAAAAATAGTCGCGCTTACGGAAGTCAACGGCGGTCCTTGGGCATCGGCAGCTGAGATTGGAGTTATTGGAAAGTGATTAATCGACGATTGAATTTGATAGCATTGATTTTTGTTTGCATGATATCGGTCATGGACTCAAGCGGCGCCGCGGAGTGGATACGTTGTGAAGGTGTCTACCCCCATCATTTACAGGGGGTTTGTCAGGATGCAGACGGGAATTTGTACTGGTCTTTTACTACGACTCTGGTGAAAACAGATTTTCAGGGCAAGGTTCTGAAAAAAATCAAAGTCGCCAGCCATCATGGAGATCTGTGTTATGTGGATGGTCGATTGTTTGTAGCTGTAAATTACGGTCAGTTTAACAATCCGGCAGGCAATGCGAACAATGAAATCGTGGTTTATCAGGCCGGCACTCTGCAAGAACAGGCGCGCTATAAAATCCCTCAGGTTAAATACGGTGCCGGTGGAATTGCATACCATGCTGGAAAATTTATTGTGGTAGGTGGTTTGCCGAACGGTGTCGAGGAAAACTATTTATATGAATACAATGAGTCGTTTATTTTTCAAAAAAGACATGTGCTTGATAGTGGCTGGACCCGTCTGGGTATTCAGGCGGCGGCATTTGCCGATGGCGTGTGGTGGTTTGGATGCTATGGAAATATCCTGTTAAAAGCTTCCCCCGATTTTGAAATGCTGGGTCGCTATAGATTTGATTGTGGTTATGGAATTGAACAAGCCAGAGGGGGAGGATTGTTGACCGCCGGTGGAAAGTCTGTTGCGGACGTGGGTTCTTCAGGTTGGATCACCAAGCGATTAACACATCAAATGATTTCTCAGCAAATAAAAAAACCAATAACACGTATTGGTTTCGGGTCGTGTATCAAACAGCAGAATCCGGCACCACTGTTTACTAATATTCTGGATTACCAACCCGAATTATTTCTTTTCATGGGAGATAATATTTATGGTGATTCTGATGATATGGCTGTGCTGAAGGCGAAGTACCAAGTGCTGGGGGAAAAACCCCGGTTTCAAAAATTGATAGAAAAATCAGTGGTTCTGGCAACCTGGGATGATCATGACTACGGTATGAACGATGGGGGAGCTGGATTTGTACAACGTGTTGCCTCTCAACAGGTTTTCGCAGATTTCTGGAAAGATGTACCGGATTCACCACGACGTGAAAGAGCAGGCGTATATGATGCTCATGTTTTCGGACCGGCTGGTAAACGGGTTCAGATTATTCTTTTAGACACACGGTTTTTCCGTTCAGATCTTAAGACCGGACCACGGCGCGTAGGGGGGCCGTATTACCCGGACAAAAACCCGCAGTTGACGATGCTGGGCGAAGCACAATGGCAATGGCTGGAAAAACAGCTTCGGCAGCCGGCGGAAGTCCGGATCGTAGTCTCCAGTATTCAACTTGTGCCCCCTGCAGCTGGACAGGAAACATGGGGCAATCTTCCTTTGGAGCGCCAGCGGTTTCTGGATTTGCTCACACAATCGCAGGCTTCCGGATTGTTCGTTGTTTCCGGAGATCGTCACTGGTCGGACTTTTCCCGAATAACGCAGGACCTATCTTATCCCCTTTATGATTTTACCTCCAGTAGCATCAATCAACTCCATTCAAGGGGAACACCGACAGACAATTCCCACCGGTTACTGGATAGGACATTCCACAAAGAGAATTTTGGAACGATTGATATCGACTGGAGTCAGGAAGATCCGGAAATTCAGGTTGGAATTGTCGATCTTCAGGGCAAGATGCAGTTATCACACTCCTTTAAACTCAGTGAATTGCAGGTTAGTCGTAAGTAAACGATTCTGAATTGCGAGTCGCCATTGTCCGATAGGATCGCCATCGATGAGATCATTTGAATTGACGACAGAACGAAACGAACAATTTCACCGGGATGGTTATCTTCTTGTGAAGGCGTTGTTCGATTCGGAGGAAATTGCCGGGTTATTACAGTTTGCAAAAGCAGATATGGTGCTTGCCGACGAGGCCTATGTACGGCGTGATGGGGATGGAGGTGAGACCCGTCTTGCTCTTAGAAATCATCTGGATGATGACGTTCCCTATACTGCGGTGGTGCGTAGTCGGCGGATTGTCCAGACCATGCAGACGCTACTAGGCGATGAAGTTTATCACTACCATCACAAGATGATGATTAAACATCCCCGCATTGGTGGTGCCTGGGAATGGCATCAGGATTATGGTTATTGGTATAACTTCGGTTGCCTTTTCCCGGATATGGGAAGTTGCATGCTGGCAGTGGACCGGGCAACCAGAGAAAACGGATGCTTACAGGTATTGCGGGGATCTCATAAAATTGGTCGGGTGGATCATTGCCGGATTGGCGAACAGGTGGGAGCGGACCCTGAGCGTGTTGCCGTTGCAAAACAGAGGTTTGAATTGGTGGCTGTGGAAATGGCACCAGGTGACGGCCTGTTTTTTCATGGCAATCTGCTGCATCGATCCGATCAAAATCGCAGTGATCATCCGAGGTGGTCACTGATCAATTGTTATAATACCCGTCATAATGATCCTTTTGTTCAGAATGGCCGGCATCCCAATTACTCGCCACTGGAAATCTGGGAAGATGCTAAAGTGCGGCAGACGTTAATTGGACATCAAAATACAGAAGATAATAGCTTGTGACACCGGTCTGAAATTGGTGCTGGCATCTCATTACGATATGTCCGAACTCAATTTTGTGATGCTTTATCAGTTTAGATTAAAATATCAGCGTTCGGGATAGAACACGGTGCTTCGCTGGAAAATCGCGGCAGATTCTTGTTGGTAACCAGTTAGAATAAACTTTACTATGTTTCGTCGATCAGATTGGATAATCGTTCTCCTTCTCACCTTACGAACTCTGCCTGCTTTTGCGCAGCAACAGAGTTTACCGGAAGGAATATATTCCGCATCCCCTGAAGCGTCAGTTAAGTTCTTTGATATTCCAACGGGTATGGAAATCGAGCTGGTAGCATCAGAGCCTCAGGTTATCGATCCGATTGCAATCCGTTCGATGCTCAAGGCCGTATGTGGGTTGTTGAAATGAATGATTACCCTTCAGGAAACGGAGTCTCACGAGTCAAGTTATTAGAAGATTTGGACAGTGATGGTACGTTTGAAACCGCACATGTTTTTGCTGATAACTTAGTGTTTGCGACAGGACTGCAACCCTGGAAGGACGGTGTTGTCGTGACTTTAGCCGGACAGGTTGTTTATTTCAAAGATACCGACGGAGATCATAAAGCCGATACACGAGAAGTCTGGTATGCGGGTTTTGCACAGGATAATCAACAGCTGAGAGCGAATCATCCAAGATTAGGTATCGATCAGCGAATCTATGTTGCCAATGGATTGCGTGGAGGCATTGTTCAGAATCTTCGCCTGCCGGACAGTAAACCACTAAACATTAGCGGTATGGATTTTATGTTTGATCCTGAAACGGGTGACTGCGAAACGGTTTCCGGAAACGGGCAGTACGGACTCACCTTCGATGACATTGGTAATCGTTATGTGTGTAGTAATCGTAATCCGGCGATGCGGATCATGATAGAAGATCGGTATCTCAAGCGTTACCCTTCTGTTCCGGTTTTGTCCGTTAAAAAAGATGTTGTAAAAGCAGGTCAGGAATCGGCGATTTATCCGCTGACAAGATTTTGGACGACATCCAATTTGCACGAAGGACAATTTACGGCAGCCTGTGGTGTGATGGTATATCGTGGTCATCAGTTGCCCTGGTTGAAGGATGCTATTTTGACATGTGACCCGACCGGAAATCTTATTCACGCTGAAAAGGTTCAGTCGACATCTACAGATAATTCAAGATACAACTACTATGGACCTTACTACTATGGCACGCCAACGCCCGAACGAGAGTTTCTGGCCTCTAGAGATCATTGGTTCCGAGCCGTTAGTATGCGAACCGGTCCGGATGGTTGCCTTTATATCGTAGATATGCATCGAGCTGTCATAGAACATCCACAATGGGTCCCGGAAGAGTTGAAAGACCGTAAGGATGCTCGCAGTGGTGATGACAAAGGAAGAATCTATCGACTCAAGCCAGCCAATGCGCGGTTAGAGCCCAAGTGGAATTGGAGTATAGCGAATCAGTCGACAGAGGAATTAGTGTTGTTGTTGGAACATCAGAATTCCTGGCAGCGTGATACTGCCTTTAGGTTGTTGGCAGAACAGCGATCTGACGAGGCGATTGGTTTTTTGGGTCGGCTGTTGAATTATTCCCGACAACCGGTCGCCAGGGTTTTGGCACTGAGATTACTTCATGGTTGGGATAAGCTGGAAGATGCACAGATTATGACGGCAGCCAGTCATTATGACCGACGGTTAAGAGTCCATGCGTGCATCGTACTTGAAGACCATTGGAGTAATACCCCACAACAACAAACACTTGCCCGAAAACTTCTGACAGACCGGGAAAGTGCTGTCCGTTTTCAGGCCATTCTCTCTTTTGGTGACAAAATAAAGCATGACAGTCCAACCTGGAATGGGCTGGTGAGAACAGTGATTAAAGATGAATATACGACGCAGGCTTTCTTGATGGCATCGGCTAATGATCTTGGTAATGTAGCAACGGCGGCGCTGAAGAATCTTTTATCAACCGGGGTTACCACTGTTGAACAGGCTGAGAATATATATCGGTTGTATGGTTTAGCTGCTCGTAGCATGACGCCAGAGCAACAACCGATTGCGTTGCGGTGGATCGCAGAGTTACCCAAATGGGCTAATCAAGAGGCTGTGGCAATTGGAGATGTGCGTGCAGCTCGTGCAATTCTCGAAAGTTTTAATGCCAAGCAAATTGACTGGCGATCACAAGTTGAGTCTTTGCCCGAACAGCAAAAAATTAGCTTCAGTGTTCTCTTAATGTTAGCCCGGCAATGGATTAATGATGTCGAAGCTTCTGAACCATTGAAACGGGAGGCTCTGCAATTACTGGCATTGGGTAAAGATGCTGAATTCCTGTTAACACTGCTCAATAAGCCGGCATTCGCTCATTACCATGTCGATATTCTTGGTTTGCTGCATTTCGAAAAAGATGCCGGCGTTTGGGCTGATATTATTAGTAGATTCCCGTCTATGGCTCCCGCTGTTAAACGGGCTCTGGTCGACGTCGTACTTCGCGATATCACTCGTACCGCAATGCTGCTAACTGAATTGGAAATGAAGACGATTTCCGTAAATGAAATTGATGTTACACGTATGAATCGGATGACAGGGTCGCCAAATGCTGAGATTGCAAAGCGATCCAAAGCATTGCAGACAACCACAGTAAATGCAGACCGAGCAGCCGTTTTAGAGGATTATAAAGCGGTATTGGAACTTAACGCATTCCCTCGCGAAGGTGAGAAAGTGTTTCGGCAAAATTGTGCCACATGTCATCGTATCGGAAAAATAGGAAATCAGGTTGCGCCCGATATTTCTGATTCAAGAACACGCCAGCCACTGCAGCTGCTGACCGATATTCTGCAGCCTAACAAGGCAATCGATAACAATTATATGCATTACTCAGTTTTGACGAATGAGGGTCAAATTCTCGATGGTATTATCACTGAAGAAACATCCAGTCAAATCACATTGATGCAGCCGGAACGAAAAATTATTGCTGTCTTACGAACCGAAATAGATGAAATTCAATCACGGGGAGTCTCGTTGATGCCCGAAGGACTGGAAAAAAAGATTAATCATCAACAAATGGCTGATCTGATCTCCTTTATCAAAAACTGGAGATACCTCGACGGTCGTACTCCTCTGGCTAAACCGATCAACGAGTAATCTTACAGAATGAAAAAATCCTCACCCGGAAAACAAGCTCCCCGTATTACGCTCATACGAAAAATAGTATTTGCAACGATGTCGCTAATGCTGTTTGTTGGCGTTTGTGAATTTTCATTTCAGGCAATTGGATTTGATTTCGGTAAACTCGGTCAGGATTTGAATGCTACCCCCATCTTCTACCATGTGCCAACAGAACCATTTGGAACTGCCTATTATAAGCGACCGGGTAATCAAACCTGGACGGGTAAAGTCATCACTGCACAAATGCAACGTATTGGTTATGACCCTAAATGGTTCCCTGACGAACATCAGCAAACGCTTAAATATGATGCAGATGGTTTTCGTAATCCGGATGGTTTAACGCACTGGAAGATTACTATGATAGGCGATTCTTTTACAGAACTTGGAAATCTTAAGCAGGATCAACTAGTAACGTCCCAATTAAGTAAGCTTCTTAATGTTCAGGTCAAAAACCTTGGCGTTTCTCATACAGGCCTTTTGAACCAAACTGAGTATTTAAGAGCATTTGGGATTAGCGAGCAAACGGAAGAAGTAATTTGGGTGTTCTTTGAAGGTAATGATATTCAGGACTATATGCTGGAGATGAATCGAGTATCAGCAATACAGACCGGCGATACTCAACATATCGACTTGTTGCGGGCTTATAAACCTCAAACGTCCTTAGTTAAAGCGGTCTATCAAACAATTTTTTCCAAGTCTCGTAAGGAGATTTATGGTCCTGCTGTTAACGCAACACTAAGTGATGGTCAGACCCAATTCAAAATAGATTATGCACCTCCCGGTAGTGATCAGATTTTCCTGGAATTGCAACGATACGAGGCCGGTATTGAAAAGTTGCATGAGCTCTGTAAGCAGAATGAACTTAAACTTACGTGCCTTTATATGCCCTGCAAGAGAAGGGCCTTTAGTGGCCATCATTACACGGTGAATGCAGATGCGCCTGATTATCTGCAGCGCGAATGGGTTCCCAGTGATTTACCTGACTCGATACGGCAAGTTTGCCGTGAGAAAGGCATACGTTTTATTGATGTTACCCCTGTGCTACAAAATCTGAATCAGACAGATCTTTTATCGCATAATCTGATATTTGACACTCATTTGACCGCCGCAGGAGCCGAAGCTGTAGCCCAAACCCTTGCTGGTGTACTACAGACTGAAGAGATTAAATAATCCTCTTTCTTCCCAACACCTATAAATAACGTATCCTGGGTCGTTTAGGTAATTTGATTGTCATTTGGTGACAGCCAAAAAAACCAAATGATAGGCTATTTTTTTTTGCCCCTTAATAATCTTGATAGCTAAAGTTATTCCGATTCCGAACTAATGGGGCAGGCGATGGAAACGGCACATACAGGTTTCCCGGAACAGATTAGGAGAGGTTCTGAGTATCCAACTAAGCAACTTGATTTTCCCGGACAGTCTCGTGGGCATAGTGATCTGCATGAACTGCTAACATTCGGTAGGATTGAAGACCGAATTGATGAATTTCTGCAGGAACTCTTTCCTAATTATCCGACGTTAAAAGAAGATGCGCCGCTGCCGGATTTTTCCGGTTACTTCGATCAATTTGAATTACTCGAACAGATTGGTCAGGGAGCATTTTCTCGTGTTTTTAAAGCCATCGATAAGAAGCTGGGAAACCGTCTGGTTGTTTTGAAAACAGGAAAGTTGATCGAGCAGGAGCCATCAATAGTCGGCAGGCTGAATCACAAACATATCATGCCGGTTTATTCCAGTTGGCAGGATGAACTTGGTATGACAACGATTTGCATGCCTTATCTGGGGCGTTATACCCTGCACGATAAAGTCACTGATTTAAAGCAGAGGATTCGGGAAAATGAAGGTTATGGAGGATCTAATACAGAATCCTTTATTTGTTGGAAACGACATCCGGACTATCCCAATCTCATCACCATTCTTCAAGAAATATGCCAAGCACTGGATTATGCGCACCATCAGGAAGTTTTACATCTGGATATTAAACCATCCAATGTACTGATCGGTTTTTGTGGCCATGCTCTCCTGCTTGATTTTAATCTTGCCGGTGACTTTTTGATTCATAAATCACCCACCGGTGGCACCTTATCCTATATGTCACCAGAGCATTTACAGCGGTGTGTGTTGCATGAGTCTATTAATCTGGATGTACGTTCCGATATTTATTCGTTTGGCGTACTGATGTTTGAGATGTTTTTTGGATATCGTCCATTTGACAGTGCGGGTCCACCAATGCGTTCACGCTTTCAGGCGCAGATAATGTTGGGACGTCAGCAAAGGCTGAATAACTTGTTCAGATTGAAGAAACCGGGAGTACCAAGAAAATTAAACAGAGTGATTCAACGTTGCCTGCAGTTTGATCCATCAGACAGATATTACACGGTCAAAGAATTGATGAAAGACCTGTCCAGACTGGATCGACGATTGAGAGGTTAACTGTTGACGTTATTAGCTGATTAGTTCGTTTATTTGTTCTTACGAATGAATATTTGAAATCGGCCACTTCCAATGGTTGGTGAACGATCACCCCAGGATTCGAGCCAGCCGATAAACTCATGAGAGTAAGGCAGTGAGAATTCAGGAAGTTGATTTTGAATGAATAAATCAATGTCTTTCTCACCGATTAGTGTCTTTAGTTCAGTTTCCAGTTGAGACTGACCACCAAGTTGATAAGCCCGAAACAGATCATAGCACTGAGAGGTTGGATTTTGACGCCCTGAAAGGAAATAGAATTGTGGGCAATCAGGGCCAGCCAAAATAAAATCGGTGGTTGTTGTATGTTCATTGATGATTTGTAGCAATAAATTGTATTCCTTTTGAAGAATACTTTCGATTTGTAGTTTGGCCCTCGTTGTTTGTAATGATTTGTTGTTTTCCAGTCTTTGTGAACTAACACCGATTAGCCGCGGGTTTGAATAATTGATATAGATCACGGAAAAAGCGGCCAACAGCATTAAAAATGTCAGCCATAGCGGCTTGTCGTAGCTCGATACCCGTCCAATAAGACCGGTTAAAGTGAGTATCACAAGTGGAGCACAGTAACAAAAGTAAACTCCGGAACTGTAGGGATACTGAGTGATGGATAAACATCCGCTAACGAGGGTTAGAATGACAACAGGCATTGCGAGATCATACTTACGACTACAGTACCACGCACCCATGCTAATCGCAGGTAATGAACATTGCACACCAGCAAAAGCAGATTGATAGATTAAGGTGTTGGTGGCCAATATGCATAAGCAAGCACCCCCTAAGGCAATGGTCGCAGTCAGCGGTAGTATCATCGACCTGGAGATTTTGTTTTCAACAATGGTTAATCCCACGACCGGAACAGCGACCAAGCTCCAGAGTCCATTTGGCGGGAGTGCAGCAGCGTGATCTAACCGAGCTTTTGGGAGATCGAATAATCCATTGGTTATGTCAGCAACGTGCCCTTTTAGCATATAAGGGAAAATAAATACTAGTATTGGCAGACAAAGAACTGCACTGAATATCAGACAATTCATGACGGTATCTTTAAAGTGAATCCGAATCTCTTTACTGACCTCCAACATCGTGGCCATCGATGCTGCTACAGGTATCAGAAAGTAAACACTGGTCGAAAAACTTAGATGCTTCTTTATTAACAGCACAACCAGCAGTGTAAATATTCCGGCAAGTCCGAAACTGATCAACCTCGGGTAAGATTTAGCGACAGGGTGTGTCTGCTGTTTCGTATTCTCCGTTTGTTTCCTGTTGTTGTCGAGATCACTGATCCAAATGGAAAACAGAGAGGCGGCGACCAGATAGAGCCCCACGATTTTAAACAGAATCGCCAGCCCACTAAGGACAGCTGCCAGCAGGATGTATCGTCGGGAGGTGGTTTCATGAAACTTAATGAGTGCCCAGGCTGTCCAGCTGGCGAGCATTAATAGATACCAGGATGGCAGGGCAGCAAAGTAATTAGGGAAGCTCCACACGGTTGAAGTCACGGCTACAATTCCGGCAAACAGAGGATTAACCAATCGCAGTGCGATGAGATACCAGACCATAGAAGTGATTATTGCGCCGAACAGTAAGGGGATGCGGAGGGATGCCAGGCTTATCCCGAATATCTTAAAACTGACGGCATTGATGTGGCTGAGCAGGCCGGTATAAACGTCCTGGAATTCAACGTGAGGAGTCTGGCCC
Source organism: Planctomycetaceae bacterium (assembly GCA_002709045.1). Lineage (GTDB taxonomy): Bacteria > Planctomycetota > Planctomycetia > Pirellulales > Pirellulaceae > UBA721. The sequence continues at coordinate 22,832 of PAPJ01000045.1, forward strand.
AGCATGGTCAGTTCAGCAGTGTGCCCCAACAGACCTTCGTCGTGTGCGATCCATCCCTGATTGTAATGCCATCCTAAATATCCACCAGCGAGCAGACTGATTATGCACATGCCCAGAATGGTTGATTTTCGTGATGTATGAAGAGCGGGTGTCATAAGTATGGTTAATGTTTGCTGAGGCTAACAACCAATGAACTGCCAAAGGGGGGGCGTAGCTGCGTAAGTGTTGTCTGTTCGAAGAGGCAAAATGCCTTCAGGATGGTGTTAGATATTTTGCCGGGTAGACTGGCAGGCTTGGGATCTGATGATGAAATTCTTTCTTTTAGACGAATGAATAATTTGGCTGGGAATGTCCAGTGGAAAAGATAATGTTGGTTATCAATTTTAAGACCGGCTTCGTTAGCCTGCCGGGTGATCAACTGTTTCGTATAACGGGTAATGTGATGATTGAAGTCATCGTGTTTTGTCCACAGTAAATTAAAGGCCGGAACCGTTAACAACATTCGGCCGCCGGGATTAAGTAAATCCCGGGCTTTTTCCAGTGCAGTAACAGCCTCCGGAATATGCTCCAGTACATCCAGCATAACGATCCAGTCAAACTTCTGATTGGTTTGGTAGGAGTGATCAAAGAGTCCTAAATGGATTCGTTCAAAGTAAGGTCCATCAGGATCGACGATTCTATCATCTGCTTCGATGCCACAGACATTGCCATATCCTTCCAGTTCCGGAAAGAACAAACCGTCCCCACATCCCACATCCAGTATCTGTCGTGAGTCGTCTGAACCCTCCTGATCTTGCCAGCGATTGAGCAGGCTTAGGATATAGGTTCTTCTGCTTTGCCACCACCAGTGGTGTTGGTAGAGCTGTCGGTATGTGTTGGCGTATTGGGCGTCCACTTGGTTTGATTTGATATAACCTGATCAACGATAAAAGACGGGCGTCCTTTGACTTCTTCGAAAACTCGACCGACGTATTCCCCCACAATTCCCAGAAACATAAGTTGCACGCCCGCGAAAAATGAAATAGCAACTGTGATGGCAGTGAAGCCTGGTGGGATGTCGTTCATAAATTCCGGTAGCTGGCCTACTGGTGTTAGCTTCGCGTAGATAGCAAAGACGGCCAGTAATAATGCCACAAACACTGATAGACTGCCGATTAAAGTAGCTAAGCGAAGGGGGATTAAAGAGAATGAAAAAATTCCGTCTGCAGCCAGCTTAAAGAGTTTTTTTAGCGTGTATTTCGTTTGTCCGGCACTTCGTTCTTCACGCTCAATTTCAATCCCAGTCTGTTTAAATCCTACCCAGCTGCGAATACCTCGCAAGTACCGATGTCGATCAGCATCCGAGGCCAGTAATTTTGCGACACGCCGACTGATAATTGAAAAGTCACCACTATCGCGTGGTAACGGAGTTGAAGACAGTTTTTGAATCATCCGATAGAACATGTTGTAACAAGTTCGTTTGATGAGATTTTCTTTGCGGTTGACGCGTATCGCATAAACGACATCAAACCCTTCGTTATATTTATCGAGCAGGGTTTTGATTTGTTCCGGAGGATCCTGGAGATCTCCATCCATTAGAACGACAGCATCACCGTCAATATATTCCAGAGCCGCGGCATAGGCCGGTTGTTGGCCAAAATTTCTCGAAAGTGAAACAACGATCAACCGGTCATCCTGATCGGCTGCGTTCTGAAGGAGCCGGAGCGAGTTGTCACTGCTACCATCGTCGACAAGAACCACTTCATGTGGTCCGCCTGGTAATTCGTCCAACACTTTGGAGACCCGACGTACCAACTCCGGAATGACTTCCTGTTCGTTGTACACGGGAATAGCGACGGTGATTTTAGGGGCCGTTTTCATGATTGATGGTTTATCGCTTTTTGCCTTTAAAGTAAACCATGCTCCAAAATGGAATACCGCACCGTTTCAGGTGGAATGGTTCAAAGATAACGGGCATAAAGTGTTTCCTGAATATGTCCTTCCTGTTTTCCAGTGACCGGGGATGTTTCCCCCGATCTAATCTGGCCAGCATGCGTGGAATCCCTGCTGAGTCCGGAAGCACAAGATCCAGAATGTGAATGTGTCCATCCGCGGTCAGAATATTGTGCAGGCGACTCAGAATCCTGTCAGTGTTTTCATCATCAATATGATGGAGAAACGAATTCAACAGAATAAAGTCCGATCGTTCAGTCTCTTCTGGATCATACTCACAAACATCCTGAATTCGAAACTCGCAGGGGGCTCCGTGTGAAGCTTTAAATCTACGCGTCGCGCTTTCGATATACCGAGGATTAATATCCAGTCCGAGATATTCTCGTTTACGGAAAAATCGTGCATTTGTTCCAGGTCCGCAACCAACATCGAGTACCCGCCGAATATCGGATGAATCATTGTGTTTAAGCAATGGCTCAAGCTTACGTTGCGCGAACGGGGCCTGCCATAACTGGTAGACTTTCGGGAAGGACAAAATGTCACGTATTCCACTCATATACGCAGTATAGCTTTGGTTGTTCAAAGCCCTCTGATTGGAGTCTGGCTGTAGACAAAAACGAGCTTAGTCAGGGACTAGTCATACCGAATGCACCGGTCATAACGAGTGAGAATCAGTAGTTTTCGTATCGCTTGCTTATCCGGGAGGCCATTGTAGGCTTCGTCCACCGATCAGGTGGTAGTGAAGGTGGAAAACAGTTTGTCCGCCTCCTTCTCCACAATTACAGATTACGCGATATCCGTCCTCGGCCAGACCCTGTTGACGAGCAATTTTCTGGATAATCAAAAACAGATGACCAATCAGCTCTTTATCGTCCCCCTCGAGATGTTCGATCGAGGCGATTTCTTTTTTGGGGATCACCAATATATGCACGGGTGCTTGTGGTGCCACATCGTGAAAAGCTAAACAATGCTCGTCTTCATAGATAATATTGGCCGGTATCTCGCCGTCAATAATACGTTTGAATATTGTAGGTTCACTCATCAGAATTAGTCTTTTCAAGTTGTTTCAATGAAATGGCATCATCCGGATTCATATCCGGAATTCCCTCATAAACAGGCATTAGTAGCGAGTGATCCTGATTGACCAGACCCCCGTCTAACGGGGTTTCGAGTTGTTCCATAATTTGCGAGAGCAGATTATTTTGTTCGATCCTTTGATTGATTGTTTGTATCAATTTGGGATTTGCCTCGCTAAGCATACTGGCAGTCACTGGACAGCGTAGGATCGAAAGTAGTTGAGCGTTAATCATGGTCATCTAAAAGGATAGAAAGTATTGTCTCTAAGCTTATTATAGCAGTGTCCATAATCGTCGTGCGTTTGTTCGGCCACTGCATAAAAAAAGGGACATCCCGGTCAGGATGTCCCTTTAGTTTTACGTGGAGAATAATCCGATGTGAGAGAGAGAGAAGTAGATTGAATCTCAACGTATTAAAGGCTTAGTGGGTCTCAGCAGTTTCCAGAGCTTCACTTTCTTCTGTTTGAGGCGATGAGCTGGTGGCCCATTGCTTGGTGAGTTCTTCGAAGACTTCAGGAGTTTCGTAGCGGATGTGTTTACCGTCAGCCATAGGACCGATAAGTCCTCGTAGTACCGGAAGTCCACGGACGGTTAGATCTGTGTGACAGTCGTCCATTCCGATTTGTTCGAATTTACTTACTAACGCATCTTCTGATACAAAATCATTCATTAAGAATGATCCATCAGAAGCCCGGGATACAACTCGAAAAGTCCGTTTCATTTCATCACCTAACAGGGATAACTTTGGTTTCCACTTTGTTTGTCAGCTTATTCACAACTGGTGGCTTAAGTTGACCGAGAGAGTGCCTCTCGCTGATGTTGATATCGTCGTCCTGTCTGAGAAAAAAATAGAAATAATCTGGTGCGCGATATCATGGTTCCATTTAGATCATTCCTGACAACAGCCTTTAGCCGTACGAGTGGTAAAATCGACATTCGAGGTGTTTTCCCAACGGCGGGAAGGTGGGAATAGTCCGAATGTATGGCCTGATTAATAGGTCTGAAAATGGGTCGGGGTCCGGTTATGCAGGTCGTTCGAATTGCTCCAGATCTACCATCTTGCCATCAGCGTTGGATAGGCTAAAACAGTATTAGTTCCGGAAGGTATGCGAATTGGTGAGCGACCTGATTCGAAATCAGGGGCCGGGTGACCGGTTGCGGGTTCGAGTCCCGTGCCTTCCGCTTTTTTATGCGCAATGATTTATCTTAAAGCGTTGCGATGCGTAACGAAAAACCTTACGCTTCAATGAGTAGGTTGTATGACATAGGTCCGGGATAACTACTGTAAGTGAGAGAAATATGAACGCTGACGCAAACGCTCAACAGAGACCAGGTGATCCAGATATAGCGGAACGTATTAAAGATGAAGTTCGAATCTATTTTTACCCAAAGGTGGTATTTCTACTACCGACTCTGGTGTTTTGCTTTTTAGCAGCCTGCTATTTACAGTTTGTCGCCAGCGATTCCATGGATTCCGCTGCTGATCAGACAACACAGCAAGTTGTTGAAGCTAACGCTGCTGATAATGAGCTTCCGGCAGGTGAATCCGTAAAATCAGCAGAAGTGACTGTCACCGTAATCTTCATGATGATCTTCATGTTGAATCTTGTGGTTATGGGATTCGATTTTCCATCTAACCGATTTATTGCCCTTATCGCATTCGTGTTTCTGGGGATTGCGATTTTGTGGATTCTTAGCAAAGAGAATCCGGACTTGCTGGGCGGGATTGGAGATTTTATTAGTAGCTTTGAGCCATCCGCAAATGCCACTTTCTATTGGGTTTTGACATTGATGCTGAGCTGCTTGTTTTTGATTATCTTATTTGCCCGGGCTCTCGATTACTGGGAAATCCGACCTAATGAAGCTGTGCACGTTTATGGCTTACCGCGACATAAAAAGCGATATTCGGCACATCACATGCGATTTGAAATGGAAGTTAATGATATTTTTGAACATATGTGGCCTTTCAAGGCTGGACGTATTTATATTCGTCCGACCAATGAAAAGCACCAGTATGTGCTCGATAATGTGATGAATGTTCGTAAAGTGAACGACCAGGCTAATCAGATACTCAGTGCTCTGCAGGTCCAGGTGCGTGAAGACGCTGAAGTATAGTTGAAATTCCAATACCTGAATTAGAACGGGAAAAGCTTCGTTGGAAGTTCTTTGAATTGTTCCAGTACGTTCGGCAGTTGAGGCCAGACTGGTGTTGATTCGGGGATTTCAGTGGAATCTTCGCGGTCGGTCAGGCTGGCCTGATGAGCGATGTTGGCCTGTCGGTATGGTGCGTACTTGGTTAAGTAATTTGGCCAGTAGCTACTCAGGTAATCATAACAATCTGAGACACGACCCTGGCCAGGTTGGGCATAGGCAACAGATATATCCTTCATCAATTCGCGATATTCGCGTTGCTGGAACCATAGGTCATATACCTGAAGGTTGTCGATCTCGACGTCACCAGGTGACATCAAATCAAAGCCAACACGTAGGTCCGTCAGCCCTTGTGTTGGCAGATCATTCACAATCAAGACATAACGGTTCCATTCGGATGTCAACGGATTCACATTCCCAGTTGTGGTAATGCCGGACTCCGGTTTCCCAATGGTATGTGGACGATAATATACTTTGTCATGGAGTCTTCCTTCGATAGAAAGTCGAATTGAAGGCTGGTGATCGGGGGTCGAGGTTCTCATCCATACGGTAAATGCCAGTCGGCCGGTAGGTGGAACATTGAAAGGTTCACTGCGAACCCATAAAACCTGTTGTGCAGTTGACGGGCGATGTAATGCTATATACTGACTGCCACTCTGTGCTGTACTTTGTACCACGTCCACTCGATTTCCGGTCTGACTGTTGTAAACCCATCCTGGAACAGTTTGATTACCCGAGGGTGCTTCAAAATTTGCATTCTTCAGTGGAGTTCGACTGCTTGATTGCTGTAACGTTCCCAGCCGCTGATTGATTGCTAAAAGACTCTTCTGAAGTTGAGCAACAACCTCCTGATTGTACTGAACATTGGCCCCAATGACGATTGCTTCGGCATGATCGATCCGTACAGCAATCAGGTCAAACGGTTCCATTACTAATTGCCAGGTTGCTCCTTTAGGATGCCAGCGAAAACTGGATTTTGCTTCCTGCCCGAGCGCAACCGGATGCCCGTTTGGAGGTAATAACAGCTCCACCTGAGCGGTGGTGGCCCAGGGGGCATTGTTTAATACGTAGAGATAAGTTGATCGCTGATCTTCATTGACCACAAGATGTCGTCTTATAACGAGAGGCTGGGCAATTGTAGTACCACCGGCGCGGACTGTTTCGAATTTCACAGCAGGCAATTGTCGGTAGCTTTGGAACATCTGACGAGTGGAGTCTTCCTGTCCCATCGACAGCATCCAGCCGCCATCGACAAAGATCTGTTGATCCGATTTGGCCAGAGCAGAAATAAAGCGTTGGCGATTGAACTGATGCGATGGAGTGAGTGTATTGGCGAACCACGTATTGGTATTTTGCACACCCCACGGCGACTGTTGTTCCAGCATTTCCAGTCTGGCAACATGCGGTGAATGTTGAAAGAGTATGCCCGTGGTTTTTTGTTGAGCAAACAATTTTCCAATACCAATGGAACGGTTTAATTCCAACTGAACATGCTGACTGACAGGATCCAGAACAGGGTTTGTCTGATTAGGTTGGAGCCACACGATAGGGTCAAGTGTTTTTGTCGCTGACGGGTCGAGGCCAAGCTGGCTAAGTAAACCCTCAAGTCCATTACGGGACGGAATTACCGGATGCGCCAGTCGCCGGGCCAAAGGGGTTGTATAGAGTTCAGCGGTGGAGATATAAATCCGTGCCGATGAGTTGGCGGGAAAACGTTGTTCAAAATCTTCGGCCAGTTGGACATAGAATTTCATCAGTTCTTTGCTGACCCAAGTAGACCATTGCCGATGATAGCGTTGTTCAATAGCGAGTAGATTTTCGTCATAAGATGAGCTTGGGGCCAACTCTTTTTCCGCAAAGAATCTGGCCAGAGTTTTTGGATCGGGATTCCAGTTGGCGGCAGGTAATTGGGTGTATGTATTTGGTGTTAGTTCCAGACAGATGCCTCCAAAGCTGGCATGTTTTTGGTACCTTGTGATAACGGAATTGATGAGATTACGCAGTGCTGTCTGGACACGCGGATCCAGCGGATTGTAGAGCGGTTTGTCTTTAGCAATGGTATCCGGATTGCCGTTGTATTGCAGATAGATACTGGGGTCAGTTTCACCAATAGATTCCAATTCATGCAGACGACCGGATAACTGTAACGCCGGGATCAGAGTCAATCCCTTTTCATTGAAAATACGTAACAGCATTTCTACAACATCTTTTTTGACCGGATCCTGACCGTTAAAAAAGAATGCACCACTGTCATATTTTGGAAGCGAGTTGAAATGAACACTCGGAAACAGGCTGCTACCATCACTGAGAACATTTAGGATGGTACCGGAGTTTCCGGAAAACTGTAAGTAATCAGCCAGACGCATCCCTCCCTGAAAAAATGTATTCCAGTCATCAAGTGTTGTCGTGTTGTCACCGGTCTTGGCTTCAAGTGCTCCGAAGTTCTCCATGAAGAGTGGTTTGTTGAAGTAGGCTAATGCCTGCCGCGTGTTGCGGATTTCATACTTGGAGTTGGTTAATTTGGATTTGGCCGGATATAGGTCTGAGATGTTACCTTGCAGCTCGGAGACTTTGATTTGTCCAAAAATTGCATCCCGCGTGCCAAATTGATTTCGTAAAACTAACATCGGATGCTTGGTTTTAGGCCAAAACAGAATCTTGTGTTTTAACGAAACATCGCTCTGTGACCACTCAGGTTTGTGCAGATAAAAACCGGAATCGATTCCAAGCGGCATGATTTTACCCAGAGCATTGGGTTCCAAAATACTAATGGCCATTGTTTGAAGTATGTCCGATGGATACTCGACTTCAAGCAGGTGGGGGCGGTTCAGACGTTCGATTGTCAAAGGATAAGCCTGCCAGCCACCTTCGGTAAGTTTGCTATACGGCTTTGCATGATGTTGGATCTCCTTTACTTGCCCGTTGCCGAAAGGCTTAAATCCCAGCTCACTGGGTGAGGATCCGGTTAAGTACTTGAGTTGATCGGTCGGGGTGAGGGAAACCAGATGCTCCCACCATGCTGGGTTAGCCGGGTTAAACTTGACGACTTCCTTCCACTTGGCCTGATTCGATGGGGGAGCATTAATGCCACCGATAACAACAAATTGAATTTTTCGAGTGGCAAGGGGTGCCTGACGAACGAGTGTATCTGTAAATCGCTTGGAATCCACTCGGAAGGCAATGTCGTAGACCCCTGGTCGGGAGGGTATTGGAATTTTAAGGTTCTTCCAGACTGGAAACTGACCAATTTCACTTAACTCAATCTGATGCTGTTGCTCATGAATGACTTGTTGCTGGTCTGTAGCAATAACAAATGCAGAGTATTGATAGCTGCCACTTCGCTCACGTCCTAATAAGTGTGGAATCAATGAAAGTTCAAAGACTTCATTGGGATTAAAGACCATTGTGTTACGCCGGTGTTGAACCCGCAAAATATCACCAGGGGCACGTCTTACCTGTCCACGGTTGCCATGTTCATCTAATTCCATATCTAACGACTTGAATAAGAATTGCTCGACAGACCGATCTACCTGAAAGGTTAGCTGTGGATCATCCACGGAAATCAGATTGATCTTGAGACGCGCATTACGCGAAGTTGTAAGTGAAATATCCAGCGCATCATATTGCTGAGCCGTCTGTTGTGATACAGAAATCTGATTTTGCAGAGTGCTGAAGCGGTCTCGTGGATGGTTACTTGAGAGAACACATGACGGGCTAAGTTCCACTCCGTGGTTCGTGAGTTGTTGGAAATGACCTTCCGATATTTCGATCGTTCCGGACCATCGCACCGGTTTACCACCACCCCACGCGATTCGAAGTCGGGTGTTAATGGAGGAGTTTTCCGGCCGTTCCGATCTCACACCCGCCGGTACAATACCCGCACCGGATGATAGCGATGGAAGACCCCGGACCTGAACAATCCCATTGGTCGGATTTAAAGGACGCGGAGCTATCGGACCGGGCTGAGCTATTGCCGCGGAAAGTGCGAACACGATTGATGCAAAAGCTAAGCTGAATTGATTTGTCATGCAAACTCGTAGCACGCTGTGATAGCCTCCCTGCTTTACGACATCCCCCCTATAACAAATAGTTGAGGATTAGCTGTGCACTAAAGCGGAATTATAGTGCTTAATTACAAACGTAGAACAGACCAATCTGAGTAGATACTACCCCTGTTTTTGCAGGGATTCCGGTAAATTTACCGGTTCATTTAGTAGTTCAGAGGCAGATTGAAAAAGCGTTTCAAATTCCTGAACAATATCTTTCCGTCGGCTCCCGATCTCATTGGATTCCCAGCGGTCGTCGGGCTTTACGTAGAGTCGGACAGAACCCTCGTCGTTAGTGACCGAAAACCAGGCTGGTGATTGCATGGCAAGTTGATTTTTCGCGAATCTGGATAGCGTGAACTGCTGGGCCAAAGAAGGGACAGCCTGACCTGGTGATTCAAGCTGTTGAAGCTGCGAACCATGTCCAGCAAAAACGGCTTCGTTATCATTTCCGGTCAGCCAATGTTTCAGTGTGGCGTATACACATTCGGGCTGAAGCAGTATTGGATTTCTGCTTGGTGATGTCTCCTGACTGCCCGGTGTTTTAGACAGAATCTTAGTTACAAACAAGGGAACATGAATTTGATCGGTGGCTGGTTGTGAATATGCATAGCCAATACCTCCGTGGTGTCCGAGTGCCTGGCTTCGGGGTGAGGTAACGATAAGTAAAGCGGTTTCGTCAAGGTTATTGACCAGTATCTGGATCTGTTCCAGTAGAAGCGACAGACAAGTATCGAGCACACTGACCTGAGCAGCGTAGGCATGGACGACCTGCATGATTTCATCCGGGTCGTCTTCATTTGCCAGAGGGCCGAGGGGGGGCATAATCATCTCTGCAATATCAGGATCTTCCTCACCAAAAAATTGTTCCCGATAGGCAAACGGAGCATCCCAGATGCATCCTAGACTGCTGTGATGAATCCAGGTGAGGTCGTGTGTGATACCCTGTTCTAACTCTTTCATTACCAGACTGATGAATTGGGCGGTAGCAGTGAATTCCAGCGACTCAGCCATTTTTGAATTTATTGCTGGCGGGATGGTTTGCAAATGTGAGAATTCCTGAGTACCGGGAATAGTTGTTAATGAGTCGCCTTCCTGTATTAACAGACTGGATTGGCCCAGATCAGAAAGTTGCTGCATGAGTGTCGGCTTCTCTTTAGTTGCCATGACATGCTGTCCGGTCAGCAGGCTTCGCATCGAAGAATTAAGGCTGGTACTCGAACTTAAACAGTATTCGGCTGTCATACCACTTGCGGCCAGATTGTCGAATCCGGGCGTGGGATTCCATGTATTTCCGTAAGGGGAAAGGTATCTGGCACCTAGTTGATCGATAGTAATGACAATTGCTTTAGGCATATTTTTTTAAGACTTGCGTTCTAAATCTCTTTCGGATTGTGAGTATTCATGACTGTTCTATAGTACTAGTTTTAACACGTTCTATTAGAATAATTGAATAGCCTTAAGATCGGATCCTTTCAATATGCAACTAACCAGTCGATTGCTCGTGGCAGCCGCTAAGATTATTAGTGGCTATACTGTGCGCTGGAAAGACTCGATGCCCGATAATTGTCAACGAATCTATTTTGCAAACCATACGAGCCACCTTGACGCCCTCGTGCTTTGGGCAGGCTTACCTCCGCATTTACGTCAACTCACTCGACCGGTAGCAGCCAAAGATTACTGGGAAAAAGGGTGGTTGCGTCGGCATGTGGCAAGTGCTTTTAACGCGTTGTTGATTGACCGTCGTGAAGTAAAAGTGCATCAGAGTCCGGTAGACCTAATGATTCGCGAAATGGATGACAAGTATAGTTTGATTATCTTTCCGGAAGGCAGTCGCAACAACAAGGAAGAAATGAGCAGGTTTAAGAGCGGCTTATATTATTTAGCAAAGAAACGACCGGATCTTGAGTTAGTACCGGTTTATTTAGATAACATGAATCGTATCCTGCCACGTGGAGAAGTGTTGCCGGTACCGTTGCTGAGTAACATCACGATCGGAGCTCCGATTTGGCTGGAACAGGGCGAATCGAAACAACAGTTTCTCAGTCGTGCCCGCCAGTCGATTATTAGATTAAGGGATGATGAAGAGTAATGCTGATTGATACATTACATCTCTTACTAACGGGATACATACAAGAGAGTTCCACGTATTCCCTTCCGTTTGAAAAACGAACAGCCTGGCTGATTGCTGCGGTAATGATCTTACTGATTATTGGTTCATTGATTGGAAAGTTATTAGAACGAAGTTCTGAGGAACGACTCAATAGTGCTGTCGTTCGTTCCTTCAATCAGCGCATACGATCATGGTGGCTGATGTGTGCAATCCTGATTGCCGGATTGGTAATTGGGCAGGCCGGAACAGTCGTGTTGTTTGGGATGATTGCATTTTGGGCATTGCGTGAATTCATTACGATGACACCGACCAGACGAGGTGATCATCGGGCATTATTTTGGGTTCTGATTATCTTTACTCCTATGCAGTTTGTTCTGGTGGGGCTTAATGATGACGGAAAGATCTTTAAATTCCTGCTGCCGATCATTGCAGCGTTGTTTGTACCGATGCGAATTGCATTGGCCAATGATGAAAAAAGGTATCTCGAACGTTCAGCAAAAATTCTGATTGGCATTTTGATCTGTGTGTACGCTTTGAGTTTTGCTCCGGCGCTGTTGTATCTTGAAATTTTTGATAGCGCAGGCAAACCATGGAGTACCGGTGATGCGCTGAGTGCTAATAAGGGCCTGCTGTTTTTCTTTGTGTTGATTACTCAACTTAATGACGTTATGCAGTTCGGTTGGGGGAAACTGATCGGCCGTAATTTGATAGCTGACCGTATTAATACCAGTCGTACAGTTGAAGGTGTTATCGCTGCTGCTGCTAGCTCGGCTCTTTTGGGAGCATTGTTTTCCTGGGTGACTCCCTTTACGTTTTGGCAGTCAGCGATTATTGCAGTGGTTATATCCCTCACAGGGTTTGCCGGTGGAATTACGATGTCAGCGATTAAACGAGACCGAGGGGTAAAGGACTTTGGTACGCTCTTGCAGGGACATGCCGGGATTCTGGATCGGATTGATTCACTTTGTTTTGCGGCACCCGTGTTTTACCTCATTACAGAGTTCTTTTTCACCGGATAAGCAGCGGTAATCACCACATGTCATCCGGTTATCTGGGTTACGTGTTTCTTATATTAAGAGTATCCTTAACCCTGCATTCACAAAAATTATTAAATCATTATTCATTTAGAGGACATTTGTTATGGGGTTGTTCGATGGTAAGAAAGGTCTGGTACTGGGAGTAGCAAATGACCGATCGATTGCCTGGGCTATTGCCAAAACCATTATGGAAGAAGGCGGTGAAGTTGGTTTTACGCATCTACCAGATCGTCCGGATGATGAAAAACGAAAAAATCGTCGACGTGTAACAAAGTGTACAGACCAGTACCCCGAACAGACAAAATTTGTTATTCCCATGAACGTACAGGATGATGGTGATATTGCCACGGTCATGGAAACTGCCAAACAGGAGTTCGGAGAAATAGATTTTCTACTGCACTCGATTGCTTTCGCCGATCGTGATGACCTGTCTCGTGATACAGTTGAAACCAGTCGGGATGGTTTTAAGATGGCAATGGAAATCAGTGCTTACAGCCTGATTGCAGTTGCCAATGCGGCCAAAGATATCATTAAGGAAAATGGTTCTATCGCCGCGATGACTTATTTTGGTGGTGAGAAATGTGTTCCGGGGTATAACGTGATGGGAATCTGTAAAGCTGCGCTCGAGGCAGCAGTTCGATATCTGGCCTATGACTTTGGCCCGCGCGGTATCAAAGTCAATGCCCTCAGTGCCGGCCCTCTTAAAACTCTGGCTGGAAGCGCTGCTGGAGTTGGTGAAATGCTGACAATGTATCAGGATATTGCTCCACTTTGCCGTAATATTACGCATGAAGAAGTAGGTCGTAGCGGAGCATTCTTACTGTCAGACTTCTCAAGCGGTATTACCGGAGAAGTGCTGCATATTGATGGTGGATACAACGCCATGGGTTCTCCCGGCCGACTGCTCGATAAAGTTCGCGAACTTCAGGCCGGTAACCAGTAAGCTTCCTGCTGCTGGAACAAACATTATGCAAAAACTGAAACGAATAGCGGTTGCTGTGGTTGAACACAAAAATCGCTTTCTCGTCGGTGTCAGAGCCCCCAATGATTCACTCGCAGGTTTCCATGAGTTTCCCGGCGGAAAAATTGAATTGGAAGAATCGCCGCAACAAGCCGCAGTCCGCGAATGTCTGGAAGAATCAGGAGTACAGGTAGTAGCTGTTGGTATGTATTCACAGGCGGTCCATCATTACGAACATGCCAGCGTTGAATTGAATTTCGTAGCCTGTGCCGTTGAACAGATATCAGATCCAAAACACGGTTTTCAGTGGATGGATCGTCACAGCCTTAAGGACTGTACGTTCCCGGCTGGAAACCTACAACTGCTATTGGAACTCAGGACTAATGTGCCGCCACAGCCACTGAATTAAGTTGGCTAAAAACCTGAGAAATAAGTTCTGTTGAGCATTAATTGGGCTAGGCTCGGCTAATGCCTTCGATGTCTAATGACCGAAGTTCAGGGTACATGATGTACTGCAATTTGGACTGCACTTACAGACACGCAGGGAAGCGTAAGAGGTTGGCATGGATGCGCGCAAGGCAGCGCTTGTATTAGCAGTGCTCGCTTGCTCGGTAACCGGAGCAAGCTATAGAACTCAAAATTTCGTGGTGACAGCAACCAGTCCGTCATTAGCACGAGAGGTAGCTGTTTCGGCTGAGAGATTTCGTAAAGAACTCGCCTTTGAGTGGCTCGATTATGAACTAAAGCCGTGGACTCAGCCGATTCCTATTCGTGTTCATACGGCCGGTCATCTTGGAGCCGGCGGTGTGACGAGTTTCGTCTTTGTGAATAATGTCCCTCAACAATGGCAGATGACTTTGCAAGGTACCAGACAACGTGTTCTGGATTCAGTATTACCCCACGAAATCAGTCATGCCGTATTCGCAACTCATTTTGGACGACCCTTACCGCGTTGGGCTGATGAGGGAGCCTGTACGACAGTTGAACACTATTCTGAAAAACAAAAGCAGCATGCCTTGTTATTAAGATACCTGACAACCAAACGCGGAATTCCTTTCAATCAAATGCTGCGTATGAAGGACTATCCGAGAGATATCATGACGTTGTATTCTCAGGGATTCTCTGTGAGTCAATACCTTATTGCACATCACGGTAAACAGACATTTATTAAATTTTTGGAACAGGCAATGAAAGATCAGGATTGGGATACTGCCATTGAGCAGTTCTACCCTTTTCAAAATGCATCAGACCTACAGACAAAATGGGTTGCCTGGGTGGGTAAAGGCAGTCCACAAATTCAACCGTTACAGGCACCGCGATTAGATTCTCCGAGAATAGCAGTAACTGAGACTCAAACAGAATCAACTTCTCCAAAAGTTGACGAGTTAAATGATGAAACGCTTGTTCCGATAGGTTATCGTCCGAATCTTTCAAAAGCAGTGGCACCAGCTAATCAGACGACCGCTGTTGCGGATGTGGGAGATGGATGGACGTCTCGCCATAAGAGCAGGAATGCCCAGTTGTCTTCGCCGACCTTAGCCAGTTTCTCAAGAGTGATCGGTGGCGGTGATGAGAATAAGACCGAGGTTAGTCGCCCGCCGCCTGTAAATCAATCAGCCCCGGTTATTCTGCAGGCCACCAGGCAATCCAAAGTTTCCAATCGGGTGACGGAAGTACAGACTGATCGTTCGCCAGCCAGTTCCTCATCAAAGTTAAAATGGTTATCGCCGCGATAGCTATGGCAGGATAGTTTATGATAAACCTTCCTCGAGGAATCCTGACTCATAGATCATGGCTCAGTCGCGACAGCATTTTTCACCGGAAATACGATGCAACCATTTCACTTAGCTGTACCTGTTCACGATGTAACTGTCGCACGTCAGTTCTATAACGAAGTGATTGGATGTACCGAAGGACGTTCTGATACACGTTGGGTTGATTTCGATTTGTTCGGACACCAGTTCGTTATCCATCAAAAAGATGGTTTGCAGGTTGCCCGTGGTAGTAATCCGGTTGATGGGCATGATGTACCCATCCCTCACTTCGGAGTCGTACTGGAATGGGGACAATGGCATAAATTTGCTGACCGTTTAAGAACGCACAGGATCGAATTTGTGATTGAACCCTGTATTCGTTTTGAAGGTCAGGTGGGTGAACAGGCAACCATGTTCTTTCTCGATCCAAGTGGCAATGCTCTGGAATTCAAGGCGTTTAGAGATCCTTCTCAGATCTTTGCAACCTAAGGTTTCTCACAGGTTACGAAATACAGTTGTAAATTTTTTAGTGTTTATGCTGGAATCGAATTCTTCATTGGAAAACATCTATTCCATCGCTTTTAATGGTGTAGTGAATTGCATGCTCACAAGATCATGTGCACGTTGGAATCTGTTGGGTAAAAATCCATGCGTCAGTTGAACTTCTTGCTACTATTGATAGGTATACCGATATTTAATGTTCAGGCAGTTGAACCGTCATTAATTACTGAAACCGGTAAGACTATCGCTTCTACGGTAGAGGACGTTTCGCAAGTCCATTCGGGACAGCTTTTAGCGGATGATGCTGATGCCTTATGGAATGTCACACAGAGCTGGCTTGATCAAACAAAAACTGAATCCGGTGGTATTGTAAAACTTAATCTCTACGCCAGTTCTGCAGACCAATTGCGAAAGCTTGAATCAACAGTCGCTTCCCGTTTTGCCAAGGGCCAATGTCCACCGATATGTTCTCTGGTGACTTTGTTGCCGCAGGAAAAAAGAGTAGCACTCGATTTAGTGGCAATTGGTGGTCACGAATCTCAAGACGTTCGGACACTGAAACGGGGCAAAGAAGGTGCGCGTGTTTTGCCCGCTGGTAAACGGATCTATATATCCGGTCAGGCTGCCAGAAATGATGATCTTCAATTGGCCACGAAAGAAACAATTACCGGTTTATTGGAATCGGTGAGATATTTAAACCGATCCAATGAGGATATTATTTGTCTTAAAGCTTTCGTTAATGAGATGGCAGGTGTAGACCGGGTATATCAGGCGGCGGTTGAAGTTTTCGGACAGGGAAAAGAGCCTCCACTGGTTTGTGTCGAGTGGCAGTCGTCAGTTTCCGTCCCTATCGAGATTGAGATGATAGTGTGGGGAGGAGAGGCTGATCCTAATCTTCCCGTACTCGAATACAAAACCGTCTTAGACCTTCCAGCCTCTCCTGTATTTAGCCGTGTATGCCAAATCAATTCCGGGCCGACGATCTATATTGCCGGGCTATATTCATCAGCAGATAATGCAGAATTGGAAGTCAAGCAATCTTATGGACTGCTCAGGAAAACGCTTGCAGCAACAAATTCTGATATGAAACATCTGGTTAAAGCAACCTACTATGTCACTGACGGCGCTACGAGCAGTGCATTGGGAAGTCTGCGTACAAAGTTATATTCCCCGACCAGACCTCCCGCAGCGTCTAAAGCAACGGTAGCCGTGATTGGATCTCACCATCAGAGATTCTTGATGGATATGATTGCTGTACCGATGGCCAAAGAAAATTGAGTCCTGAAATCACACCAGTAGAAAGAAGTTTTGCTAGGCGATGGAATTTGAGAATATAACAATTGTTGGATTGGGAACGATGGGGCATGGCATTGCCCAGACAATCGCGTTGGCCGGAGGAAACGTCCGGGCTTTTGATAGCGACAATGCACATATTGACCAACTGCATAAAAGAATTTCCGATAATCTCTCTGTAATGATGGAAGCTGAAGCTATCGCTGAAGTTAGCGTGTCTGAAGTCTTAGATCGTATTACTTGTTTTGAAAGTCAGGCTGCTGCGCTGGATCAGGCCGATTTCGTGATCGAGGCAATTGCTGAAAATTTGCATGTTAAACAGGAATTTTTTGCCAGCTGTGAAGCATGCGTGGCACCTGAAGTGGTGATGGCCAGTAATACCTCCAGTTTTCCAGTGACCGCGATTTCGCAAGGGCTGCAATATCCGTCAAGAGTAATTAATACACATTGGTTTAATCCGCCGCATGTGATTCCGGTTGTCGAGGTGATTCCCGGAACAAAAACTAACTTGGATACGATTGAACGAACAACAAAATTTCTTAAAGAACTCGGCAAACATCCAGTTCGTATTCATCAGGAGTTGCCTGGTTTCGTACTTAATCGACTTCAGGTTGCCTTGTTTCGCGAAATGCTGGATCTCGTTGGGCGTGGTGTCATCTCTGCAGAAGATTTAGATATTGCTGTTCGTGGTAGCCTGGGACTGAGATGGGCAGCAGTGGGACCGATGCGGGTCGGAGATTTTGGCGGTTGGGATATTCTTACCAAGGTGTATGAAGTCTTGGCGTCTGAGATACGTAGCGATATACAGCTGCCCGACGTGCTTGTGCGAATGCAGGCAGAAGGAAAGCTTGGTCTTAAAACCGGCCAGGGTTTTTTTGAATTCCCTGAGGATGATCAACAACGAGTGATTGCCGATAAAGATCGCAAATTTATGGCCTGGGCCAAGGTGCTTCGTGAGTCCTATGAGGTTTAATGGGCGGCTTTATTAACTCTCGAGATGGAATAACTGTGCGGCGTTATTCCAAAAGATATCTTCGATTTGGTTGTCGGTTAATTTCTCTGACCAACATGCCCATTTAAGTGAACGTAGGTGTTCAAGACCCACTAACACCGGATTGACTTGCGCGTGTTTCTCACCCCATACAGGTGAATCTTCGTAGAGCCACAGGAATGAGTCCGCAGTCCCCAGACTTCGCCCATGAAAATGACTTACAGGATAATCGCAACCGTACATAAATCGCTCATGCCCCAGAATCCGGAATATCGCCTGATGTGCCATGGGTTCACAGTTAGCACTGCTATCAAACCACAGGTTAGATAATCCTTTTAACTTAGGCAGTCCTCGAAGATTGTGGGCTGGTTGAAATGCTCGGGCTGAATGAGCCAGAATCAATTGCATTTGTGGATATTTCTCACAGTAATACCGAATACACTCGACATTTGCATCGTTAGCCAGTGCCTCCTTTTTGACGATGTGTAATGTGATAAACCAGCCCTGTTCATGACACAGTCTTACCTGATGCTCAGGTAGAAATGCCTGGATATCGGCTTCCCATGTTGGTTTGGTCTTAGCCATAGTGTGATAACATTTTAAACCAGTGGCTCCTAGTCGAGTGGCATGCTCCAGAATCCAGTCACAATCATCTTCAGGCTTTACAAAGAAATTACAACGATTGAGTTGGTGAGCATCTTTTTGTTGGGCGGCCCATTCGTTGGCTTCTAATTGATATGCCAGCGAATCTTTGCCAACAAACGGGATAAACATTGCGTAGGTTGGCCGGTTGCCATGTAATTCTGTCATAGCGGACTGATAATCATTCCAGTCGACGGCCTGTTCACTGAATGAATAGAATTCCGGCTTCCAGATATGTGTATGCGCGTCATAGATACGATCCGGAAGAAAGGGGTCTATTTCACGTTCATAGAATTCAAGATCATGCGGTGAATTCACAATTAGCCTGTCAGGAAAAAGTAAAGAGATGGCAGTGTAATTTTTTTTGTCACTGTTTTACTACAATTTCTGCATTCGTTCTTTATGAATTGTATTATTCCATATATAGAAGAACTTACTCGTTGTATTCGATACGCAAAAAAAATGCGTTTGGGATTATTGGCGGAGGATGACGACCGACGGAATTCTGTTGAAAGTTGATTGAAATTGAATCCTTAGGTAAAAATAACTGCAGTTGTAGATTCGTTCCTACACGTTATTCTATTAATATCCGGCTAATTAGTAGCCGGTTAATAATTCTTCTTTTCACCTATTAATAACCTACTTGAGCCAAATTGGTTCGCTGGAGATTCCTCATGAAATCCCTCAGACTCATTTTCCTTGCTACCGCTGTTTTGTTTGCAGGTTTCTATAGTTTCATGGCCTTCGAGTCTGACGCGACTGCTGAGACTTTACAGGATAAAAAGAAATCAGCAGTGAAGTCCCCCGCAGATCTCGAAACCATCAAATCTCAGATCGAAGCTGCTGTAAAGGCTGGCAAGATTACCGAGCAGCAGGCTAAACAGAAGTATCAGCAATTGTTTGGGGATAAACTGGAAAGTGCCAAGCAGAAACCGGTACCAGAAAAAAAATCAGTGAAAGATACTGACCAATTCAAATCTCAGATCGAAGCTGCCTTAAAGGCGGGAGAGATTACCGAAGCTCAGGCAAAGGAAAAATACGAGGCTTTATACGGTAAAAAACCAGAGGCTGATAATGAAAAGGACTCTGCTGGAAAAGCTAAAGGATCGGCAAACGGGGAGTATGCAGAATTTATTGGAAGGCTGGCAAAGCTAGTTGAATCTGGAAAGCTCACGAAGCAGGAAGCAATCGATTTATATAATTCCGTTGTCAGGAAGAAAGTCATTACCCCTAAGAAAGGTGTTAATGGAACGGATTACAAAATTAATTCGCTCGATGAGCAAAAGCGGCTGCAAAATATACTTCCCTTAACCTCCACCGGTGATGATAAAGAGGGCCCCGTTGCGTGTGGATTTTTTGGGTGGGCTGCTGATGCGACTCATCGTTTCATGGATAACAGTCACAAGGGAGAAGCCCGCCCGATACACGGTCTTTCATTTCGACTTGATTACCGCGACCACGACACAATCGGTAGAACCTGGGATAACATCACGTTGAAGATTGCTCACGGTAATTGGGGGTCGATCAAATATAATGCTTCTAAGGACTTTGAATTGCTCGACGAGCAGACGACAGTTTTTAGTAAAGAGTGGACGTTCCCAACATTAAAAGGGTATCCCGCATTAAAACCAGCCGAATGGGGAGGACCTCAAAATTGTTTGAATTTCCAGTTCGACAAACCGTTTTTGTATAACGGCAAAGATGCAATTTACGTTGAATTTATATTTTCCGGTGGCAAAACCGAAGACGGTCGAAATTGGGAAGGTGATTTACCGTATGGATTTGAGTATTTTCTGGATTCGATGCAACAAAAAGGTGGCTGGCGCATGGCTGGAGAATCAAAGGGACTCTACCTCCCTCCGCGTGTAGAGGCGGTTGTCTCCTATACGGCAGGCGGTCAGTCAGTATGGACATCATCAGCCAAAGGAATGCCATACCTAAATTGGGATTTTCGTAAAGCTAGGTAGTTGCGAAGAAGTGATATTGGCTCTCTTGGCTAAATCACACTCGGAGTGATTGGGGCCGCTATGAATATGAAAAGTAGTTTGTTGATTGCAGCCGTCTGCGGATTTCTGGCTAATCCGCTAAAAGCGGAATTGTCATTTGCAAATTACGAAAGTCCTCAGTCACATTCTCTGATAATTTCTCAGGATGGTGGACAACTCTATGCCGTCAACACACCGGCAAATTTGTTGACAGTCTACTCTCTGAAGCAACCAGATTTACCTGAATTGCTCATGGAGATTCCGGTTGGTATCGAGCCGATTTCACTGGCTATAAGTCATCAAAATGAAGTATGGGTCCTAAATCACATCTCAGATTCGATCAGTGTGGTGGATCTGCGACGAGGTGTGGTCTCAGCAACAATACAGGTTGGTGATCGTCCCGGTGATATCGTCTTTGCCAGTCAAGGACAACGAGCATTCGTAACGTCTATGAGCGAACGGTGCGTTTATGTGATCGATACAGATAGTCACAAAACTGTCAGCAAAATTTCTATCCCGGGAAGTAACCCGCGTTCACTTACGGTAAGTCAGAACGGAGAGAAAGTTTGGGTTGCGATTCATTATTCGGGGAACCAGACAACCGTTGTCGGTCACGAACAGGCACCAGCTGCGCCACCGGTAACAAACCCATCCTTACCAGTGGCTCCCAGACAGGGGATTATCGTCAGTACGAAAGATAAACGCTGGCAAAATCAAATCAATGTACAGCTAGCGGACTACGATGTCATGGAAATCGATACGGAAAGATTAAATGTGACACGCTCATTCACAACCGTTGGAACTATTCTGTTTAATCTGGCACAGCATCCTCAAAGTGGTGACCTCTGGGTGGCTAATACAGAAGCCAGAAATCTTGTTCGGTTTGAGCCGGTACTGCGAGGTCATGTGGTTGATAACCGGATTACAATCGTTAACACACAAGAGGATGGCGATTCTTTAGTTTTGGATTTGAACGAGGGCCTGAATTATTCCCTTCTTCCTAATAAGGCTGCGTTGGAAACGTCGTTAGCTCAGCCGACCGATGTGATATTCAATCAAACTGGATCGCGGGCGTTTGTCACATCCTATGGAACGGATCGAATCGGAATCCTGGATCAAGCAGGAAAAGTCGTGGGACGTATCGAGATTGGAGATAGTCCGGGAGTCAATCTGAATACTCGCTCTAAGCGTGGTCCGAGAGCTATGGCTTTACATCCGCTGGAGAACAATTTGTATGTACTTAATCGTTTGTCTAATTCCCTCTCCATCGTCGATCTTGGACAGGCCAGACAGATCGAAGAAATTGTAATGCAGGATCCGACGCCTGAACAGATTCGTGAAGGCCGGGGTTATTTATTTGATGCAAAACTGTCAGGTAATGGAACCGTATCCTGTGCGTCCTGTCACATCGATGGTGATCGTGACGGTCTGGCATGGGATCTGGGAGACCCTGGCGGGGAATTGTTTAAAAATGGAAGTTCCAATCCGCTTCACCCTATGAAGGGCCCGCTGATGACACAGACGTTGCGTGGCCTGGCCGGTGACCGTATTTTTCATTGGCGAGCCGATCGACCTGGCTTGACATCCTTTAACGGGACATTTCCAAATCTAATGGGAGGTATAGAAATCTCCGACGAAGACATGCAGTTATTTGCCGATTACATGAAGAGTATTCGCTTTGGCAGTAATCCACTGGCCGTCAGTGCCGCCGCAGCACAAGGAGAAGAAATCTTTAATGCCCGTTCCGATGTCGCAAGTGAAGGTAAAAATAAATTCCGTTGCGTAGATTGTCATAAACGTACCTCAGGTTCCGGTTCTGCCGGCTTCAGTGGTTTAATTGGACAATCGGCCAAAGCAGCTCAGCTTCGAGGCCTGAATGAACGTTTAGTGTTTGAAGGAAATGTCAGAGTCAATGGATTTGGATTTGGCGCTGATGGATCGAAAAAATCGCTTGGCGAGTTTCTTAGCGACACCCACCGTTTCCAGAAATTATCCATGCAGGACAAAAAATCCCTGGAAGCATTCCTGCTTGGATTTTCCACGGAAACGCCGTCTATCGTGGGTGAAACACTCACGCTGACATCGCAACAGGCCGCTGATGTCTCAAGTCGGATAGCGATTAATGGTTTGTTAGAAAAAGCAGTAGCTGCAAATTGTGTTGTAAAGCTAACGGGGCGTCTCGATAGTACGGTTCTGCGGCACACCTATGGGTCAGAAGATAATCATTTCAGCGATGGTGATGAGCAAGACTCAGTGCTGACGATAGAGGAAATACTTAAAGCACTTGCAAGTGATAGTTCAGCGGCCATTTCTCTGACCGTCCACCCATAAGATTGGATTTTATTCAGCCAATGAGTGTCAATGCTTGAAAGCATATCGCTGCAGTCACTGGTGCCATAGCAGGAAGAATGTTTTGTTACAACCTATAAGAATTTTGATTGGTCTTATCATTCTTTACGGTCTTTCGTTGACGAGTGAAGCGGCCGAAAAACCAGTTAAAGTATATCTCTTTTCAGGTCAGTCAAATATGGTGGGGATCGGGCAGGTAACCGGTGGTGGTTCGCGTTGGGGGTCTCAGTTTACCGACATCGAAATATCAGTCTATAAAGGTGAACACGATCCCGGTGCTGACTATGATTCCCTGAACCCCTTAAAGACTATGGAACCGGAAAGTTTCGGTGGGGTGAAGCCAACGCCTTATCCGGGTGGCGGTACCCACGTGGCACGAGGTTTTGTCACCGTGAAAGAGACTGGAGTTTATGAATTCCGTCCTGGCTACGCGGGATCCACGGCCAATCTAATGGAAGTGGACGGTAAGCAGGTACATAGTAAAATTCCCGGTGAAGATTCGCGGTTTACATCGATTAAGTTAACCGGTGGCCAGAAAGTTCCTTTCAGAATCACCTATTTCACCGCACAAGCTAATGGACTGGGCTGGATCGCCCGTGTTGATATCCCGGGAACTCTTTCGACAGTTGTACGAAAGGATGGAAAGTTTCCCTATTTGTTGAATAAAGATGGTAGTTGGGCTTCACGCGATGATGTCTGGTATAAAGGCGTTGTCACCGCCGGTGCTAATAAGTGGCTTTCGGTTGGATGTGGCGCTAGCGCTAATAGTATTGGACCGGAACTCGGTTTTGGTCATAAGCTAGGCGACTATCATGATCAACCAGTGTTGATTCTTAAAGCGTCGCAGGGAAACCGCTCATTAGCATGGGACTTTCTGCCACCGGGTAGTAAACGCTACGAAGCGGATGGTTTTTTTTACGCCGGCTATAAGGATTCTCCGGCTCGCTGGAAAATTGGTTTCACGCCCGAGCCGATCAACTGGTATGCGGGTAAACAGTATGATGATTGTTTCAATGAAGCTCACCAGGTGCTGGAAAATTTTGAAAGCAACTTTCCACTGTGGAAAGGGCGAGGATTTGAGATAGCAGGTTTTGTCTGGTGGCAGGGTCATAAAGATCAGGGAAATCCTGTACACGCTCAGCGTTATGAACAGAATCTTGTTCACCTAATAAAGACGCTCCGCCGGGAGTTCAACGCTCCTCAGGCTCCTTTTGCGATAGCCACCATCGGTTTCGGTGGCTGGAAGATGCAAGGTAATGCTCTGACGGTGGCGAATGCACAGTTGGCAGTTAGTGGCGAGCAGGGTAAGTACCCGGGTTTTAAAGGTAATGTTCGAACGATAGAAACTCGTGGTTTTTGGAGAAGCGAATCAATCTCACCACGTAATCAGGGATTTCATTACAACCAAAATGCAGAGACTTATATGCTCGTGGGTGAAGCTCTGGGCGATGCTATGATCAGCTTGCAACAGGGGAAGTAATTGTCTGCTGAGAATTAAGCAAACGCTTCTTTGATTACTTCGCCACCATTGAATGTTGCAATTTCACGACGTCCACGATGCTCATAAAAATTTTGGTATTGATCGATTCCTAAGGCATGAAGAATCGTGGCGTGAATGTCGGCGGGTGATAGAATTCGTTCGACTGCCGTGTAACCAACTTCGTCGGTACGGCCAATAACCTGGCCACCTTTGATTCCACCACCGGCCATCCACATAGTAAAGCCTCCGGGTGAGTGATCCCGGCCACCTTTCTTTTCAACGCCTGGAGTACGGCCGAATTCGCCACCCCAAACGAGCAGGGTTGTATCTAAAAGACCGCGCTGTCTGAGATCTGCAATTAGCCCCGCGATTGGTTTATCTGATTTGCCTGATGCTTTACCATGACCATCAATAATGTCATCGTGAGAATCCCATCCATCCACTCGCAGTTGGATAAATCGAACTCCATTTTCAACCAGCCGACGCGCCAGCAAACATCGCGTACCGACTTCACGAGTCTTATCGTTATCCATCGCGTAAAGTTTCTTTGTTGTTTCGGTTTCTCTGGATAAATCGAACACCGCGGGTGCGGCCATCTGCATACGAAAAGCAAGTTCGTAACTGCGCAAGCGGGCCTCCAATTCACTGTGACCGCCGGACTTATCTAAATGACGTGAATTAAGTCTGTTAATAAGCCCCAATTGTCCTGCTCGTTCTGCAGGAACCATCGCTTTAGGCAGACGCAAGTTGGGGATACCGTCGGCAGCGTTAATTGCTGTACCCTGAAATTCAGAAGGCAGGAAGGACGGAGCAAAGGTCGGACGTGGTCCACCACCAAGCACGACAAACCCCGGTAAGTTCTGATTTTCAGACCCCAGACCATAGTTCACCCAGGCACCAAGACTTGGTCGATCTCCAGCGATGGAGCCCGTTGTCATCACATACTCCCCCGGTACATGAATCACAGTGTCATGCTGAACACTTTTAATAAGACATAATTCGTCGAGATGTTCGGCGGTATGTGTTACCAACTCAGACGCAGGTAGTCCGCACTCACCATAATTGCGAAACTTAAACGGGCTCGCCATTAATCGACGCGTCCCATTTCCGAACATCGCGGTTGCCTTAAAGTTTTTGCTGATACTTTCCGGCGTTTCCTGACCATCAAGCCGAGTTAATTCACTCTTGGGATCATAGGTATCGATATGACTTGGGCCACCGGCCATGAACAGAAAGATGACACTCCTGGCAGTCGCTTTATGTGCAGGTGCTATTCCTGCAGCATTAGTCTGCTCAGCCATCAGGCCTGCAGCGGCTAACCAGCCAAACCCAAGTGCACTGTCCTGTAACATTTGTCGTCGAGACAACGGTGACGAGGCGATGCGACCACAGGGGAACGGGGATTGGTGATGTTTCATGTCCATGACGTTTATTTTTAGTATAACTCAGTGACTACTCGATATAGACAAATTCGTTTAGGTTCAAAAGTGCCTGGCTGTATAGTTCAAGTGCTGTCAATTGCTGGCTGCTGTTATTGAGCCAGCGTGATTTCAGATAGCTTGTAATTTCATTTAACTTATCGTCGGCAATACCCTCGGTGAAGTAGAGTAATTCACCGATATCTCCATTCATGCGTTCCCCCTCTGTGGAGAAAGCCTGAGTGTATCCGCCGATGCTGATAGGTCCGCCGGTTCCGGAATCGATTTCTCCGGTTAAAGTTGTCGAAAGAT
Organism: Planctomycetaceae bacterium; assembly: GCA_002709045.1. Taxonomy (GTDB): domain Bacteria; phylum Planctomycetota; class Planctomycetia; order Pirellulales; family Pirellulaceae; genus UBA721. Next base: position 48,873 of record PAPJ01000045.1, read on the forward strand.
CTGCAAGTATCTCATCGTGCTTCATTACCTTTAGCTGCAGATGCGTCTCCTTCCAGCGTGCTATGATGACCAGCGGTGTGTTGTCCGGGATGGCAGCATCCGTTTTTAGTCGCCCGCTCCAGTGGCCGTTAATATTTTGATCCAGCCCAAGTTTACCGTCGGCCGCAAACCGTAAAAGTGCAAAGGATGCGATATCATTGTCACCATTACGAGCTTTCAGAAAAATGGTCTCATTGCGATTTCCTTTCCCATTAAACCTTAGGGTTATGAAAATCGTGTATTCATTCGTAGCCTGTAAGGTAGGATGATCCGGAGCTTCTAGAACATGGTCTGCTTTACCGAATTCTCCTCCGCGGAATCGTATAACAGGCAAACCACCCATACCATTGAGCCGGTTTGAGATCAGTTTTGGCTGTCGAAATTCCGCGTCCTGCTTCAGTATATCGACCACCTGGTTTTTGCCTGGCGATTGATCGATCCAACGGTTAACCTTTTCCTCAGAACGAGCATTTGATTGCTGATGATTTTTTACTCCCGCATCGGCCTTTAGCCAAAGAGCTAGTTTTTCAGAAGTTGGTGAGTATTCAACATGCAGGCCATTGGTCAGCTGATCAGGTTTCGGAGACTGGTATTGTTTCAGAAACTCAATACTGGCATCTATTTCTTCCTGATCCGGTGATCGCCCCATCACGAACTGGAACCCCGCCTTGACCTGTTTTTCGAGGTCATCGCCGGCGACCGCTTTAATGCGTTCTGCCAGTGCCAATGATCGATCCTGCGCAAATCGATTATTTAATAGGTAGAGTGACTGCAATGCTGAGGTTGAGACCTGACGTTGCAGACAGGCCTCTGAAAGTGATGTCGGACCGTCAAATAATTCCTGCAACTGAGGTGGTTTATCGCGTTGCTGGAAGAGATACATTGCTCGTCGCAGGTTGTCGATTTCCTGGCTGATCGGTACGGAAACCCCGCCAATACCTCGATCTAATTCACCGCTGGCTACCAATAAAGAGTCACGAATAGCTTCTGCTTCCAATCGTCTGCGGGGCCACGCTGCCAGTAGCGTTTGTGATACGGCAGGGTTATTTGAATTAATTATTACTGCGCTTTGCTGCCATGTCTGAGAGGAGACAATTAACCGATGCAGATGTTTTGTACTCCAGTCATGATTAATCAATTCTGTGGCGAGCCAATCTAATAACTCAGGATGACTGGGTTTGCTGCCCTGAATGCCAAAGTTTCCGGGAGTTTCCACGAGTCCCTGGCCAAAGTGTATTTGCCAAATGCGATTTACCCAAACTCGTGCCGTCAGAGGGTTATCTTTAGAAGCCAACCAATTCGCCAAAACCATTCGTGACTTATCTCCCACGTTGAGCTCAGGTGAAATTCCGAAAGCTTCAGGCAAGCCGGGGGTTACGGTGGCCACGGTCTCGAAAATCTGGCCTCTGGCCAGTAAGTAGTCGCGTTGATCCAGAAAGCGTGCCTTGTCATGCATCAGGGGGAAATTCCCGGCCATTGGCAGCGTACTTATTTGATGAGGGCTGGTAACCGGCGAATAGAATCCCCATGTTTGAGATGTGTCATTGATGACTTCGTCAAGCTTTTCACGTAACTGATCGAGCTGTTGCTGTTCGTCCTCCGTAATTCGAAAACTGTTACACCCTGCGATTTGGATGTTTATACGTGTTCGGTGAGGTCGGAATTCGCGTTCCTGTTCTAACGTTCGTTCGGATTCTTTGGAACTGAGAAGCGTTCGAATCTCATCGGTTTCTTCTTCAAGACCAGTGGATAAAACACGTTTACGAACTTTCAGGTCAAAAGCCAGGAGATCGTTTGCGATTTGATCAATTGATGCAGGATGCTCCAGGTCTTTAAGCACAAGATTCCCCGGAAAGCCCTTAGTGAAAAATGCTTTGAGACGGTAAAAGTCACGCTGTGTGATGGGATCGAATTTGTGATCGTGGCATCGAGCACAACCAATGGTTAAACCTAATACCGTTCGCGATAGCGTACTGACAATGTCCGTATACATATCATTTTCGGCACGGTAAAAGTGTAGGTCATCTGCACTGATACGAGCCGCTGAAAGAAATCCGGTAGCGATCAGATTTTCATCGCGGTAGGGTTCCATTTCATCGCCGGCGATTTGCTGTTTGAGAAAGTGAGCGTAAGAGGTGTCATTGTTAAAGCTGTGGATGACATAGTCACGATAACGCCATGCATGCGGCCGGGTATTGTTTTGAGCATAACCTTCCGATTCCGCCCAGCGTGCAGAATCCAGCCAGTGACGTGCCATGCGTTCACCGTAATGAGCAGAATTTATCACCTCATCAACAATCGTCGACCATGAGATATTCTCTTTCAGGTGAGCTGCTAATTGTTGGTCCGTTGGTGGCATCCCCTGCAGAATAAGATACAATCTTCGCACCCTTGTTCTGCGATTAGCTTTAGGACTTGCCTGCAGTCCTTCCTGATTAAGACGTTGAGCGATAAATGCGTCAATCGGATTGCTTGTGAAGACCGTTAGCATTTTGTCATCTCGATCAGTTTTGACTACAAACTTAGCCTGAGGAATTTCCGGTCGTCGAAGAGGTTGAAAAGCCCAGTGTTTTTGAGCCACGAGTTGGTTGGGGTTGGGAAGCAATTTCTCATCCCATTTAGCACCCTGATCGATCCAGGCTCGTAAAATACCGACTTCTTCGTCAGAGAGATGTTCACCATAATCTTCGGGTGGCATTTGTGTCTCCGGATCCTGTCCGGCAATGACTTCGATTAATCGGCTGCTTTCACTATGCCCCACCAGTAACAAAGGTACCCCATCTGATTCACCCAACAATTTGGCACGGTAATCCAGCCTGACACCTGAATCAGGATTGGATCCTTGATGGCAGTCAAAGCAGGATTGCCGAAGTATCGGTAGTACATCTTTACCAAATGAAACTTCACGTTCGACCGCCGGCGGTAATGCTAATGGGGAACTGTCATCAGCTTTTGTTGAACGGGTAATAAAACCAAAGGCAATTATCGATAGCAGGTTGCAAATCGTGCTGGTTGTCTTAATTGTTTGGTACACGGCAAGTGAAGGGGCGGAGGGAAGGGTATTATGCGAATTTCTTAATTATAAATCACACGAATCGATTAGAGTTAATAATATAGGTGGCATCAGCCATTTTTGATGGTGTCCTTTATTCTGTTAGGTTAGTAACTAAGTAGCGAATGACTTACATTGTTCTCGGAAATATCATGCCATTCCAAAGACTTAATCTTGCTTTAACTTTGTTGTCCCAGCTGTTGTTAGTCACGTTGGTTTTAGGTGATGATTGGCCACAATGGCGAGGACCAAATCGTGATGCGAAATCGAATGAGTCGGGTTTGTTACAATCCTGGCCGGTTGATGGCCCCCCACTTGTCTGGAAGACAGATGAGCTTGGAGAAGGGTATGCAAGTGTTGTTGTCGCAAATGGAAGATTGCATACGATTGGAAACGAAGCTGGAACAATTTTTGCATATGCTCTAAGTGAATCCACTGGCGAGTTATTATGGAAAGCAAAAATTGGCGAATCATCGCGGCATGCTATGTCGACCCCAACGATTGATGGGGACTATGTTTACGCGTTAGACCCTGATGGTGAACTGTCGTGTCTGCATGCTGTAACCGGGGCTCTTGAGTGGCATGTTGATTTTATGGCAGACTTTTCCGGGAAACTACAGTCTGGCCGTGGCTATGGCGAATCACCACTTATAGATGGAAAGCATCTGATTTGTACGCCCGGAGGTGATGAAGCGATTGTTGTGGCACTAAATAAAGCCACCGGTGAAGTGGTTTGGAAAACGGCAGCACCAACGATAGGCGATAAAGGTGGTGACGGAGCGGCATTTTCATCGATTGTGAAAACCAGAATCGATGAAATTGATATGTATGTGCAACTGGTGGGACGTGGTTTGATTGGGATTGAGTGTACTAGTGGGAGGTATCTTTGGGGGTATAACGATATCTGTGCAGATATTGTTAATATTCCAACACCTGTGATTTATGATGATCTGGTGTTTTCAGCTAACGGCTATAACGCGGGAAGCGTCCTACTTCAACTTCGTCCGGCAGACGAAGGAACGATTGAAGTTCGGGAGGTCTATCGTTTGGCCGGAAATCAGTTTCAAAATCATCATGGCGGAGTGGTTGCTCTGGAGGGAAAAATTTTTGGCGGGCATGGCAGTAATAATGGACTGCCGACCTGCGTTGACCTCATCAGTGGCGAAGTTCTTTGGAAACGTCGCGGGCCCGGCGTGGGATCCGCTGCCGTGGTGTATGCCGACAATCGATTTGTATTTCGATATCAAAATGGAGTTGTTGCTTTGTTGGCTGCCAATGAAAAGGGTTTTTCAATGAAAGGAAAACTGCAGATTCCAGGAGCAGGAGGTGACAGTTGGTCACACCCTGTGATTGCAAATGGTGCGTTGATGTTACGTGAACAAAATTCTCTCTATGTGCATGATATTCGCGATGTTGGAGATACAAATACAGAGGTAAAAAATGAAATTCCAAGTGCCTTTACCGATACCATTGAATCCCGATTAACGCAGCTTGGAGTTGATTACAGTAGCGTTGGCCAACATCATCGACAGTCCTCTATGTTTGATGCTGAGCTGTTTTACAGCTATTTAATGGTTAAAACCGAGTTGTCTGCCGTCCGTGAAATTCCGATCGTTTCGTTGGTTGGGAACGATAATGGTGAATTTCCATCTGAAATCATTGAGGTTTTGAGCGATGTTTCGCAGGACTTTGTGATTGATCTGGCTGGTTTGGACCTAACGGTAAGTCAGTTTCAGCAGTTAAACCCTCTGAGTCACTTAAAAGGGCTCGATTTACAGTTTTGCACCGGTTTGACCCCTGATGTGTTGGCCGAAATCAGCAAATTAAAAGGGTTGAGAGCCTTAAGATTAGCGGGTACTGAAGTTTCTGACTCATCGATAGAACTGATTGCAAAATTAACCTCTCTGAGGTCATTGGATTTGGAAGTTTGTGAGAATATTTCGGATGTTTCGATGCCAGAGATCACAACGATGAAAGAATTGCGCTGCTTAATCTTGAAGAAGACAGCATTTGAAAAACTGAAAATTACCGACACAGGACTTGCCGACTTGCCTCAGTTAGAGCAGCTGGAAGTTCTCAGTCTTTACGGGAATCGAGTGACGGATGAGGGTATGCAGTCTTTAGCCAAAGTAACGACGCTGAGAGTGCTGGATTTGAGTCTGGTGGGAATTAGCGACAACGGTGTCACAACGTTGGCTCCGCTACAACAGCTCGAAGAACTTTATCTTTTGTACAACACAGGTTTCGCCGGACCGCTATTATCCGACCGGTCAGTGGCGACAATTGCTGAATTTAAGCAACTCAAACAACTGAGTTTGGTGGGATCCAAAATAACAAATACCAGTGTGGAGTCTTTGTCAGGGCTTAAGCGATTAGAAAAAATTCAACTTCAGTATTCACGTATTAATGCTGATGGAATTCGGGCAATACAGGCAGCATTGCCTGCCGTCTTGATTAACAAATGAGTTCGGATTTACGTATTTGTTGTTTGGCGCGTCGATATGTTTTATCAACAATAAAAATATTCAAGCGTTGTATGAAATGATTCCTTTTTTAGGATCTGGATTTTGAATATCTCTATCAGCCGTCGAAACTGGATTTCCGCCGGAGCATTGAGCTTCTTTGGTGGCGGTTTAAGTTCCGGAATTACCAGAGCGGAGGATTTGAGCGAACGTCCGCGGAATTTTGGTGCCGCGAAGTCATGCGTCGTGGTTTTCCTGTTTGGTGGACAGGGGCAACAGGATACGTATGATCTGAAGCCAAACGCTCCAACGGAGATTCGCGGTGAGTTTTCGCCTATTTCAACGAATGTTGTCGGCACTCAGATTTGTGAGCATTTGCCGCTGGTGAGCAAGGTAATGGATAAGGTCACGATTGTGCGTAGCATGTCTCACGCTGATTTTGAACATGGCTCTGCCTCCTATACAGCCCTGACAGGACATCCTCACCCATTGCCCGGAACAAATACTCCGGCGCGTCGTGAAGATTTTCCAACTTATGGGGCGGCGGTTGCTCATTTAAAACCCACTCAGCGACCCGTGCCAAGTGCAGCAGTTCTGGGGCCTGTGATGCACCAGGGTAATCGTCCACCAATGGCCGGACAGAATGCCGGTTTTCTGGGGCATGCGTTTGAGCCGTTCCGGGTTGATCAGGATCCCAATGGCGTTGGATTTTCAGTGGCAGAGTTGGCATTGCCTGTCGAAGTGAATGGTACAAGGTTTGATCAGCGATATGGGTTGTTGAACAAACTTGATCCTCGTTTACCGGCGGTGGATCAACTGGGTGAGATACGTGGTATGACGGATTTGAAACAGCGTGCTTTTGGGCTGCTTGGGTCCGGAAAGAGTCGTCAGGCCTTTGACTTGAGTCGTGAGTCGGTCAAGTTACGTGATCAATATGGTCGGCATAAATTTGGCCAGACCATGTTGCTGGCACGGCGTTTAGTGGAAGCAGAAGTACCACTGATCACCGTCAACTGGGCGCGTTCTAATCGTGAGGAATGGGATACCCATAGTAAGAATTACCCGACGATGAAGGATCGCCTGCTACCTCCATTTGACCGGGGAATGTCTGCCTTTATTGCTGATTTAGATGAGCGTGGAATATTGGATTCGACGTTGGTGATTGCCTTGGGAGAATTTGGCCGCACGCCGAAGATTAATAAGGATGCCGGAAGAGATCACTGGCCGGATGTTTACTCCGTACTTGTTGCCGGAGGTGGGGTAAAACGTGGGGCTGTCGTCGGTGAGAGTGATCAGCATGCAGCCTTTCCCAAGACCGATCCAATCGCACCCTGGGATTTATCAGCAACCATGTATCATCTACTTGGGATTTCACCGCAGATGCACGTTTATGACCGGGCAGGGCGTCCGTTTTCATTGTCACCGGGACGAGTGGCTTCCGACCTGCTGGCCTGATGTTATAAACAATGGTGACAGAAACTCTGTTAAACGTCGGACTCAGACTTTTAAGTACTGCGATTAAAAGAATCATGAAAACATTTATGGTGATCCTGCTGATGCTCGCCAGCACAGTTATTGTTGCCGGGGAACGCCCTAACTTTATTATTGTTTATGTGGATGATCTGGGTTGGGCTGATACTTCAGTTCCGATGATGCTCAGTGACCCAGAATCCAAAAGTGACTTTAATCAGACGCCTAATCTTGAGAAGCTGGCGGCTCATGGAATGATCTTTTCCAATGCATATGCCCCTGCTCCGACATGCACACCTTCCCGAAAAAGCATTCAATTTGGAAAAACACCGGGACGTCTGGGTTACACGTTTGTGCATGATGTGCTGGCCCTGCAAAAGAAGCTGTCCTGGAAAGATGAAGTTTCCATGGCTGATGTTCTGAAGGCCGCAGATCCGGATTATATCACTGCGCATTTTGGGAAGGGCATGAGTGGTGATCGGATGGACACGATTGGGTATGACATAACTGATGAGATTGACGGGAATGCCACGAATGATAATTTCCATGGCGAGTATCACAGTATTAAAGATCGTGAACCACTGCCACCACATAATCCTAAACGCATGGCAACACTGCAAAAGAGTTCGGTTGAGTTTATTCAGGAGTATGGTGGAAAGCGTCCGTTTTTCATGATGGTCTCTCACTATGCTGTCCATGTCCCGCATGCGGCTCGAGCAGATTTGATAGAGAAATATCGCAAGTTGCCGCGCGGGAAGTATCTGCAGGATGAGGATTATTTACCTGCAAACCAGATTTCAGAAAGTCGCAAAATTAGTCACTGGCGACTGCAGTATGCAGCGATGCTCGATGAAGTGGATCAGGGCCTTGGTGTGATAATGGATGCCGTTGAGAAGGCAGGGCAAGTTGATAATACGTTCATTATTTTTACCTCGGATAACGGTGGTGGTTTGAATCCCAATGGGGCATTGCGCGGAGGTAAAGCGAATCTCTATGAAGGTGGTTTGCGCGTGCCTTTTGTTGTCACAGGACCGGGAGTACGAACGGGAGTCCAGTGTGATGTGCCGGTTAATCAATGGGATTTATTGCCGACGTTACATGATTACTCGGAAAGTGAAGAAAAATTGCCTGAAGATATAGATGGGGGTAGCTTACGTCCGGTGTTTGAATTTGGAAACGATGCCGGGGTGGAACGTCCTGTCAAAGGTTTTGTTTATCACTATCCCTGCTACTTTGCCCCACCGCTGACAGTGATTCGCCTGGGTGACTATAAATTGATGGAGCATCATCTGACGGGTGAGAAGAAATTGTTCAATGTGGCAACGGACTATTACGAACAGCAGAATCTTATCAGGGATTTTCCGCAGAAAGCTGCCGAATTAAAAGCCGTAATGGATCGTTATCTGGAGGAAATTGATGCTGAAGACGTTCAGGACGTTTATCAGGCTCGTTTTGCCGAACTGGATCGTTTTGAAAAGGGCGCAATTGAGCAACATAAGAAACGAATTGAACGAGCTGCCGGTGACAAGAAGCAGATTGCTGAAGCCAACCTTTGGTTGCAGGAACAGTTGGAACGATTTGATCGCAATCGAAAAGAATGTCGTGCTAACATGCAGGGAAAGACCTTTTAGTCCGATTAGCCTTGCCTGCCACTGTTCGTTTTTTCCCTGATATCTCGGGCTTTGTCAGTGTTTGTCTAGCGGTTCAGTTGCCATATGGTGATGTTGAGAATCATCGCGAAACTCACCCAGACGAAATAGGGAATCAGGAGTTTGGCTGCAGTTCTTGATTTGTTCCTGAATGTGATAATCGTCAGCAGGATGGCCAGCCAAAGAAACAGAATTTCCACCGCGGCAGCGGCTGGATTATTCCAACCGAAGAACAAAACTGACCACAGACTATTTAACAGTAGCTGGATACCAAACCAGCCGAATGCACTGCGGGCGTTCTTGATGCCATGATCTCGCCAAACAATCCAAATAGCTGTTGCCATCATAGAAAAAAGAATGGTCCAGACAGGAGCAAACAGCCAATTGGGCGGAGTCCATGCCGGCTTGACTATCTCGGCGTACCAATTGGGAATTTGAGGGGTTGTTGTCAAACTACCAATCGCGGCTGCAGAGAAGCACACCAAGAAGGAAATAAATAGTCCGGCTGCGAGTTTTAGATTTGAATATTTTTGCATTGAACTCGAACCCCTCGGTTTTTCTTTGCCGGATACTTAGAGCTCGTAGTGATTCGGACAGTAACCCGATTCCATCGCCGCGTCAATCTTTCGCAATTCCTGTTCGATCTGTTCGACGGAATTGATGACAAGGTGTGCACCGGCGTTCCTGAATTGTTCACTAATCTCACTGGTGCGCGTATTTAGTTCATCCGTAGCAATGGCGCGAATTTCATCTGCAGAAAGTCCTAACAGATTACCTGTTTGTGTTATACCAATAGTCCAACAACCGGCGTTAATACCTGCTTCCACGCCAAGAATGGTGTCATCCACTTTGACGATGTTTTGCATGGGGAATACATCTAATTGCTTCGCTGCTTCGAAAAGCAAATAGGGGGCAGGTCGTCCTCTGGGAGCATCTTCCGCACAAAGGGTGATGTCTGGTTCATAACCCTGCTCTTTCGCTTTTATTTTGACATCGATCATAAGCTCTCTTGTATAACCGGTTGAAGAACCGATCTTCAGCCCCATTGCTCTACAGGTATCGGCAGCCTCGGCAGCTCCATCAATTAACTGACTGTGGTTTCTCAGAGTTTCTTTCTGCAGCGGAAGAAATTGCTCATACATCTGATCGATGTCTTGTTCTTGACAGTCCCGACCAAATTTTGCAAGCCACTGATTGCTAACATCGGGCATTTGTGTAATCGCTGCAATATGCTCTCGTTTGGCCATCCCCATAGGTTCTCTGGCCTGGGCGAAAGAGATTTCAATTCCCTGGCGTTTAAATATTTCGACAAAGACGATTGCCGGCGCACGACTCCCGTGATCGATCATCGTACCCGCCCAATCAAAGACGATTGCTTTGATGTGTTTTAAATGATTCATGTAATTACCTATCATTCCAATACTTGTTTGCTAAACCAAAAGACATAGTCATCCCGGCACCTCCTGTGCCAACAAACAATGACACGGACTCATTGATATCTTCTTCATAAACGGGAAGATCAGGATGTTTGGCATAGATACCATGCCATTTCTCCTTAATGGTCCAATCATTAAGACGAATAACCTTTTTAAGTTCTCTTATCATTAGCTCATCGATTTCTATTTTGTCAAATGGACTAATGTTTTCTCCGTATTCATGAGAATCCCCCAGAATGACCTCGCCTGAACTGAATTGTGATGCCATCACGTGAACGCCGAATTTATCCAGTTCCGGAGCTTGTCGGGCAATTCTGTTTTTTAACATTTCAAGCGAAGGGCAGCAGTTAAATGAGGTGTAATGACGTAGTGTCAGACCGCTGGCGATATGCGGTATATTTTCTGGTAACGGTTTCGCCTGTGCTACGGAACGCAGCATCTGAAGCTTACAGAGGACCAGATTGGATTTTGCAAAGTGCTCAGGATAAAGAGTATTTAGATCACTACCACTGCAGATGATTATTTTACCTGCATTCCACCTTTGATTATTGGAAGAAAGCATTTCATTACCATCAACGGAAGTAATCAACGTCTCAAAGTGAAACTGAACAGAGAATTTCTCTGCTAACCATCTTCGGATTCTTTCAGCTGCTGTTCTTGGATCCACCCGTAGTTCGGTGTCAGAATACATTCCACCCAGCAGACCTTCCGGATTCACCAATGATGATCTTTGGCAGATTTCAGCGGGTGAAATCAATTCAGCAGCGTGTGTTTGCTGATTGACAAACTCCTGCAGTACTTGCATTTCATCTTCATTGTGTGCCAGATGAATAGAACCGCATGGCTCTACATCGAGAGCACCGGCATCTCCCAGCTCAAGCCAGAATTCCCGGGAGCGATTTGCTATTTGATAGAGTTCTTCAGCAGGCTGTCCGATAGGCCAGATCATTCCAAAGTTTCGGACGGTGGCTCCCTCAGCAACCGAAGTCTTTTCAAAAACGATCACTTTATAACCGTTTCGCGCCGCCATCCAGGCCTGAGCAAGTCCAACGATGCCGCCGCCGATGATTGCTACGTCATAATCAGTATCCATGGTGCTTTACAAACTTGCTCTTTCAAGAAAATCGATGTAATAATCCAATAAGGGAGTCTCTAATTCTGGATCTTTTGCCAGATCATCCCAGATTCGCAACCGAATGGCATCCCGCCAGTGAGTGTGTGACTTAAACTCCATTAATTCCTCCACTGACATCCTACCACCTTGTAATTCAAGACTGGTGATTGAGGCTTCACTTAATTTAGAGTTATACGATCTATCTGTACTACATAAAAAACGCTTGGCCTGCACATGCAGCTTAATAGGTTCAGTTACGGCTAACGGAAAAAGTGAAGACAACGAACTTTCTGCTGCAGTTTCATGAAAATCGTCAACACCAAGATCGGGGGCATCGTCAGGTAAATCATGCAGCAGATGCCCAAAATCATGGAGTAACGCGGCTACAACAAGTTCTGCCGTGCTATTCTCTTTTTCGGCCAGTTGTGCTGTCTGTAGTGCGTGTTGAAGTTGTGTAACATCTTCACCGCCGTATTCGGAATCTCCCCGTTTTTTGAATAGCTCGATGATTTCAGATACGTTTGAGATTGTCCACCGACTCATGGTTTTATCATCACTCGTATTGGTTTTTCGCGAAGTGCATAGTCCACTGCTGAGTTGATGTTCTCTAAAGAATAGGATCGGGAAACTAACTGCTTAAATGGATACTGTTCGGAATTCGTGATCAGGAATTCGACGGCTGTGTGAAGGTCTTTGGGATGGTAGTTATGCACCCCCACCAGGCGGATAAGATTGCGGACAAGAAACTCAGGATCAATGCTTAACATTGGGCTGGGCGTGACCGAACCTACCAGAACAACCGTGCCACCAATTTGGGTATGTGGAATACTTTGCTCGATTGCTTCCGAGACTCCGGAGAAATCCAATAGGACATCAAAGCGTTCGCCGAGCACGGACGTATTCTCAATTACCTGTGTCGCTCCAAAATCAGGAGCCAACTTACGACGTTGTTTGTCCGGTTCAATAACTGTGATTTCGCGAGCGCCAAGTGATTTTGTATAGGCTGTTGCTGTGAGCCCAAGCATCCCGCCACCAATGATCAATACATTCCGTTGATGGAATTCAGGAACCTCGCGACATGCAGCTACAACTGTAGCGGTAGCACAATTGGCCGGGCAAAGCACTTCATCGGCGATGTCGTTGGTTAAACGCAATAGAGATGAAGTTGAAGGGAGAAGAATGTATTCAGCAAATCCACCTACGAATCCGGATTCACCGTCAAAGACCTCGTGTCCATATTTCCGCAGCGTTGTACATTTTTGAGGTAAGTCTGATCGACAGCGACTGCATTCACCACAACTCATGCAAATGGCCCAGGTAACCCGGTCTCCATTTCTGATAGGCGTGCCGTTTAAGTCGTTAATACTTTCTGAACCCTGAGAAATAACATGGCCGATTATCTCGTGTCCAAGAATCGTAGGTGTTTTTTCATCCCGATTGCCGTTAATGGTGTGTAGGTCACTGCCGCAGATCGTACAGGCAGAGACTTTCAACAACAGTTCACCAACATTGGGAGTCGGAATGCGATGCTGCTGCAAATGAAGAGGACTCCCGGGTCTTTCGAAGACTGCTGTCCGGCAGGTGGCAGCTTCCTCATGTGATTGGTTCATGACAACTCTTCCGCAAGATATGAATTTTTATCAGCTGGTGCTTCCTCTACTTGCTGCTCCTTGGAAAAGGCACGTTTGAAATAGCTCCAGGCAATAAGTAAACAGATGATTGAGAGTATAGCCAACAGATAAAGTGTATTTTGAAATAAGCCAAGTTTGTTAGGATTTAAATTCAATGATTCTCTGATTGCGAGGAGCATAATGTAGCCTAAATATCCGATGGAATCTGCTATATACATAAGAAAGACTAGGTTGCCCTTGAGTCTGGAAGCGGCAATCAGTCGCTCAAACACTGTTGTGTGGAATGCAACATAAGGAATGTATAGCCCAATGCCTGAAAACACCATAAAGATAAGTGGACTCAGAAAGCCCTGCTCCTGACTGACAGTGATTCCAACGAGCAGTACAAACGACAATACCATCGCTAAGAAGGTTATACGAAGGGCGTGGATGTTATTGCGTACAAGAATCGCAACGGCATTGAGTAGCGTTACTATGACCATAACGATTGTTTCGGACACGGCATAGACAGATGGCTCGTCGTTGACGCCAAGGCCCTGCCAGATTTCAACACCAAAATGATCCCGAAAGCTTCGCATGATCGTTAAGGATACGTAGACAGTGAACAGTAACGAAAGTCCTACCCAATAGGCCTTAAAAAATGTCCAGCGATCGTTACTTGTCATTGCACTTCGTTCACTTCGCTGTTCGATATCTGAACTGCTTGGTGGCGGAGTCTTCTGAAGTACCCAAACAGAAACCAGTAATGGAGCAAGGAACAGGATTCCGGTAATCGCCGGCATTAAGAATTCATCGATACCCTGAACCTTAATCAACCATCGTCCAATTGATTTCACGACGCCGGAGGACATGATAAAACTAGCACACAGAATTGCTGCGAGAGCTTCAGTCGTCGTACGGCCTTCGAGATATGATAGCACCAGTCCAAAGACCATACCCAGAGGAAGTCCGTTTAGGAAAAGGGCAACAACCTTGATTTCATTTGGAACGACAGCGAATAAAACCAAGCCACATTCGGCGATTCCAATCAGAATTAATAGTGCAACCGCCCGGTATTTGCGATCAAGCTCGGAAACCAACTTAATACCGATAACTTTCGACGTCATGTAACCAAGAAGCTGGGAAATGATCAGGATGGCTTTGAGTTGATATCCGAATGCTTCTTGATCTTTAAACTCCGCTGCAGTAAACGGTTGGCGAAACGCATACATGCAAAAGTAAACAGAGAATGCAGCAGCGGCTGCTAGACAAAGACTTTTTCTGCTCGTACTTGATTGCTTGCTCATAAATCCCGGTTGACGTTAAGGGATTGCCTGAAACATCTGATGAATAATCAATTCGTCGTCACTTAGTTTAATTTGCAGGTCAAAGAATCCGGCACCACGAGCGATATGCGGAAAAGAGACAGAATAATTCTCGCCTTGCCTGCGAAAACTCATTGGCTTATCCCAGGAAATTTGTTCGAAGTTTTCCTGTCGGACTGCCGGCTCCACCGTGTAATTCGGTTCCAGCAATCTCTGCAGGAGTTTCTCAGCCTCTTCCAGAGTCAGCCCTTGTATTGTTCGCACTCGATATTCCTTTTTCCCTACCTTGAGAATAGTTTCCTTGCGCGTGGTGGGTTTGCCGGCCCAAAATTCACCAGTTCGCAGATCGTCCTTTCGAGGTCCTTCGTTTGGGTGCCACCATTTTTTATAGCTGATACTTAAAATCTGACTGGTAACTTTACGACCCTCGATCTGTTCCGTACTCTGGATCTGAATACCGCGAGCGTCGCTTGGCAGAAGGTAATAGGTAGAGATTTTTGCTACCTTCTTAATCCCTCGCTGAGCTGCCAAATCCAACACGATTTTTTCTTGCGATTTTGTCAGTACTGCACCAGCAACATAATCGGTCTCAATTTTGTTTTTCCCTGCCGCTGAAGCTGTAAAGGGTTGAGAGATTCCCAGAAAAACTGCACAGGATAAGTAGATTCCCAATTGTTGTTTGTTCATTGGTTTTGCTATTCCTAATATATAAGGGTATGCCAGTCTTAAAATTGTGGCATAAATCCATTTAAATAAACTAACACAAGACAGGTAAAATTTATAAATCTGGACTCGGAAAAATGCGAGGATATAATATCTAAGATCAACAATTTGATGAACATTACCGGGACAAAAGTCCCCGAAAAAATAGTTTGAATTGATAATGATACTTAGGCATCTAGCATCGACTTCGCTGATGGCGATATATCTGGCGACGATTGTTGGTGGTGAAACTTTTCACCAACTTCAGCATGTTGTGGCCGATGGCGCATGTTTCGGCCATTCTGACGGTGATGCATCTTCAACTGATGACGCAACCAAAGGTCTTTGCTCACATTCTCATACAGAGCATTCCTCAGATTTAAGTTCTAAAAATGAACATCTCTCGGGAACGGATTCTCCTCTAAAACATCAGCAAGAGGAAAGTTCGTCAGACTGTTGGACCTGTTATCTCCTGTCTCAGACAGGCAATACTTCTTATGAAATCACTCTCGAAACCAACTATGGTATCGTTTATTTTGCCTCGTCGGCGTACGAGCATTTTCACCTTCAGGTAAAAACGCACAGCTTTCTGGTGCGTGGCCCTCCCGTGTTTCTTTTGCAACACTCATAAACCGCAGTTTATGAACATCTATTCATCTAAAGGCACCTCTGCTGATAAGTCGCAGGGAACCTCAACTGTAGCTAGTTATATCTGGACTGAGCTGTGGCGATTTCAACTCGAAATATTTAACGCAAGAGAGAACAATGAAATATACAAATACTAAACAATTAGGTTTTACATTACTCGAAGTACTGATGGTCGTCGCCATGTTAGCGATTGTAGGTGGAGCCATCATTACAAATTATTCAGGACTTGATGATAAAGCATCAGCAGGAACCGCAGCCCATTCCGTCCCGGGGATCACAAACGCTATTACCGTTTTTGAGGCGACAGAAGGTGTACTGCCTAACAATCTTGAATCATTGATTGCCGCAACGCCGGTCAATCCAACTTTTGAAGATAGCATCCCTGACAACTCTGCAGAAGATGCCACTGGTGGTGTATTAGCAGCACATCTGCCCCATTCACTGGAAGACAAGGTAACCGTAGTCGAGATCGATCCGGAGCCATTGCTGGATGCCGGAATCACGATGATTCGCTATATGGATATTAAGGGTAATACCACTGCTGCTGATACGGAGCTTGACATCAAAGGTGCTGATGGTAATGCAGCTGATGTTGGAAGTATTGCACTTATCGATATCCCGGGACATGCCTTCGAGGTACCTGTGTCTGGTGAAGGCAACCGTGGACGGGGTTATCATGTTGAACTTGCTGCCGGAACACTTGTACCCATGGCCGTATGGAATCCCGGCGATAATGGTTATAACAATGTCGTGGTCGGTGGGGTAAAAACATCACAATTAGTTGCCCTTGGTATTGGTGATGCTTCGACCCTCGTTGGCGGTGGAACATTTGCCAGTCTCGGAGATGCTCCTTATCACGGTGGCGTCGCCAAGAATCAGTTTAACCACTATATCGCGTTGTTCGACGTGAGTGTGGAACCTGCTAAGTTCGTTTCCGTGGTATGTCCTAACGGACATTTCACTGATTCAGAATACTCTGAGTCCCGAGGCCAAGAAGGTGGTCACGATCACGATCACTAAAATACGATGCGTGACGAACTGTCACTGCTAGTATGAGCAACCAGACCTCCTGAGAAAATAATGCTGCACCACAGTATTATTTTCCAGGAGGTTTTGCTTTACCTCTCAACCCACATGGCAACGCGATTAGATTGCCAACGTTAAGAATTACACAGGCTACTTTGTCTAAATAATTAGTCTGACCCACACCGAGTTGAACCGAATTTCTACCATGAACATAACCGCCTGTTTGTATGGACTCTGGAACAGGCTAATCTGCTGGTTATTGCAAATCGAATTCGATTTTGCATTGCTAAGCAACTAATAAGTGCGGTTTGTTAGGCTCATGTATCAAACAGATCTGATAAGATCATCTTTATATCGTTTTTGTTCAGTTTCACTTTAGGCTAGTCCTTCATGTCGCGTATTCTGAGATACTATTTCACGCTGTTCGTTGTGATAAGCTGCTCGCAAACTCATGCAGAACAACCTATCCTGACTATCGCTGTGGTTTCAAATCCGTACATTACAACACTGGAACCCAACGAAATCAAGGACGAGCGGGGGAGTGTCCGTGACTTTCTGGCAAAAACCGGACCGGACTCATTCTCTAAAGCTGTCAACCTGATAAACAGATTAAATCCGGACGCGGTGGTGATTCAGGGATCACTAACGTGGTCTGGTTCGGCCGATGATTTCGCCGCTGCACGTAAATACATCGATCAGATTTCGGTTCCGGTATACACGATGCCTGGTCATCGTGATCACTCAGACGGCACGCTCGACAATTATCATCATGTATTAGGTCAGTTGGACGCCGATAAGACGCTGAATTCCGTAAAGGATGTAAGTTTGGTGTTTGCCTCTGATCTACACGGGCACCCGGATAGCTCAACGGAGCGGATCCGCAAACAGTTGTCAAAGGTTTCCCAAGCGAAGGCTGTGATCTTATTTGCCGACCGCGAAGGTGAATTGAAGCCCTCCAACCTAAAGGCAGATCATCAGCCATTCTTTTCCTTAGTTAACGACTTTAAGGTTGCTCTCCGCTTTGACCCGACTCGTTACAATTACGAGGTGCAATGTGAGAATACACTTCCTGTCAGGTTAGTAGGGTCACTGGCATGGTCGGAACGCGGTTCGGTGGCACTCGTTCGTGTCTATCAGGATCGGATTGAGGTGGCGCAGGTTACTGACCCGGCGCAGCCGATATTTTCGTTAGTTGTTCCGAATCCGGTTAGCCGGCCACGTCTTCCCCGAATCGAAAATGACGCCTATCAATGTCCATCCTACACGAGGGACCGTGCTGCCAAACCTGACATGACTTTTGCTCTGATAAGTGATCCACAGTTCGACCGCAAGGTCAATCGCGATCTTTTAATCGAACGTGCCAATGCTGGTATCAAAGAACTTAATCGGTTCGCTCCGGACGTCGTGTGCGTGTCCGGCGATCTTGTCAACAACAATCTACCTGAAGAATGGATGCTTTTCCGTCAGCATTTCGACCGGCTCAAATCACCGCTGGAAGTGGTCGCTGGAAATCATGATGTCTTGTTCAACTATGACTTTGTAGAATCGCTTTACGCTTCGGCTTCCAAAAATGCTCCGGAGTACGCGAAACTTGTCTCTATAGCGGTCAAAAATGCCGGCGACGAGGGATATGTAGGACCAACAGCACTGTTCGAGAAGTACACGGGCCGTAAACCGGATCGAATTGCGGAATATGGTGAAACAGCGTTTATTTTGATTAGCTTTATGACACAACGGGCGGATGACCACCAAATGCAATTTCTTCGCGATGCGTTGGAAAAAACAAAGAATCACAAACACGTATTTGTCGTGGCCCATTATCCATCATTACCTGATTTTGGTTATAGCCTGCAACCGCAACTTGGCGGAGACGAAGTTCTTAGCCTGCTTCATCAATATCGTGTGACAGGATATTTATTCGGTCACCGGCATTACAATGGAATTCGGATTCACGATCGCACCACCCACGTACTGAGCGACAACATGCAAACGATGCATCTGTTTCACATCTTTCAAAATCGGATTACGATCGGACGCAAACGTATTGGATCGCCGTTATACGAGCGCCTCACCATTCCCTCGACCCGATAATAACCGAACCACGCCTACAAACACATTTCTTATCGTTAATGACGATCAGGATCGTATCAGAACTGCGAATTGACAGGCTACCCGCTGGTAGCTCAGGTCAATATCTCCTTGATCACGTGGCCATAATCCCGGTCCAGGCGTTTGTGACCCGGCACTTCCAGCTTTCTTGGATTTATGCCCATCAGGTAATTAACCGTCGCATGAATATCCGTCACATAGTGCGCATCCTCGACCGCATGGTACCCAAGTTCATCCGTGGCCCCGTTTACGACACCCCCTTTAAGCCCGGCACCTGCCATCCAAACACTAAATCCGAACGCATGATGATCACGGCCGTCCGCGCCCTGCGTACCAGGCGTGCGTCCAAATTCGGTGGCGAAGACAACGATCGTTTCATCAAGCAAGCCTCGCCGTTTAAGATCCTTTAATAATCCCGCCGTAGGTAGATCAACCTGTTTTGCCAACTTCGCATGGCCGTTTTTTAATCCTGAGTGGCTATCCCAGGCGCCGGCTGCACCATCGCCGTGCATAATTTGGATAAATCGAACCCCCCGTTCAGATAAGCGTCGGGCGGCCAGTAACTGTTGCCCAAAGGCTTTGGTCTCAGGCTGATCCAGACCGTATAGTGACTGCGTTTCGGCAGATTCCTCCGCCAGGTTCAGCGCGTCCGGCACAGCGCTCTGCATACGATATGCCAACTCATAGGACTTCATCCTCGCCTCAATCACAGGATCCAATGGGTATTGTTGCGCCGCAAGACGATTAAGGGTGTTGGTAAGTTTGAGATTTTCCAATTGATCTTTAGACGACATCCCATTGGTCGGTGTGGCAAATTCAAGTGGGTTATCGGGATCAATTTGTAGGTTCACCGCTTCGTAAGCAGGCCCAAGATAATGGGCATCTTTCTTATCAAAATATCGTGGGCCGATATTAATAAACTGAGGCAAATTATCACTAAGTGAGCCAAGTCCGTAGTTTATCCAGGCACCAATGGTCGGGACCCGCGGGTCGAGAAAGTGACGTCCCGAATGAAACTGCACCTGTGCCCCATGATTATTATCACTGGTCCACATCGATCGGATAAACGAAATCTGATCGGCACACGATCCGATATTCGGAAACCAGTCGCTAATCTCAATTCCCGATTCACCATATTTCCTATACCCAGTCTGCAGTGGGAATATTTTAGTACGGGTCACACCGTTAGCATCACCTTTGATCGGTATTCGCAATTTGCGTATTTTTGCCGGATCCAGTACGGATTCATAGGGCGTGTCCCCAATCGACTTGCCTGCATATTTATTAAGCTCCGGCTTAGGATCAAAACTTTCCATATGACTGACGCCACCACGCATGAACAACCAGATCACTTTTTTAGCTTTCGGAATAAAGTGCGGTTTTCCATCCGGTGAAGCCGACTTCTCTTGGGCAATAATGCCGTTAAGTGCCAGGGCGCTGAAGCCCAGGGCCGACCCTAACATGGTCCGTCTCGCAATCGCAGTCTCGAATTTGCTTTTCATCGAATCATCACAAAGTCATTAAGGTTAATCAAACCAGTAATAAAATACTCGCGTGCAGGATTGTCTTTAAGATATGCCAGACTCACCGCCAACTCCGATTCATTCGGTTGACGCGCCAGAATTTTCAGGAACGCCGTGCGAACAAACTCCTCTCGACCCAGATCTGCCTTGAAAGTTGTGGCAATCTGTTTTGCTGATGCCGTGGCCAGCGGACTGTTCATCATTGCCAATGCCTGCTGCGGTACAATGCTTTCACTACGTCGATAGCAGGCAAACACATCCGCGTCATCAAAGGTTGTTAGAAACTTGGAGCGATTATCTCTGGAATGGAAGAAATAGAGGCTGCGTCGTTTGATACCGGAAGAAGCTACCACAGGCGGGCCTCCGCGGGTCAAATCAAGTACCCCCCCCATATAAAGCAGGCTATCCCGGATCACCTGAGACTCCATACGGCGACTGTTCATGCGCCAATAGTTCTGGTTACCTGCATCCCGGACGAGGTTATTTTGATCCACCCCCAGATTGGATGAAGTTCGCTGCCAGGTTTTTGATGAAAGGATCAAATGATGCAGAAATTTCATATCCCATCCCGACTCAATTAATTCGACTGCCAAATGGTCCAGCAGTTGCTGGTGCAAAGGCCTCGGAGTCCGCAGGCCAAAATCGGTAACCGATGCTACTAAAGGAGTTCCAAAATGCCTTAGCCAGATATGGTTAACAGCCACTCTGGCCGTAAGCGGATGCTCCCGATGAGTCAACCAGTCGGCCAGGGCAGTTCTGCGGCCTGAACTTGACGAAGGGTAGCCATCCTTCGCCGGCAATGCGTCTTCGTTTTTGGTAATAAGAAGTGATACACTACTAGCAGTCAATCGCGGGTAACTCGGGAATTTACCAGCCGCCTTATCGGCTTTTAGTTTGTTAATTGTCTCAGTAGCGGTTTCGGTTTTTTTTGTGTCAAACAGATCTACTTTAGCCTTAGCTAGATTTAATTCGAGTAGCATTCGTCGGGCGTGTTCCTCCGATCCTTGCCCTGCGTTTTCAAGGCTGGCGATGTCGGCAGCGATTCGCGCCTGTGCAAAATCGTATTCCGCCTTTGCCAACTCCAGTTGCGCCTCCGCTAACGAGACCGTAGCAGAGGTCACTACGGACATCGGTTTTTCACCTTCTTTCCTAAGAGCTAACGAGACCGGAAGTTCCCTAATTTCGATCTTGTCAAATTCAGCGGTTGCATCATAGGCCATAAGCTGCACTGCCCCAGGTTGACGCCCCGGCAATTTATAAGCAAACAGAAATTCCCCATTTAACGTCACATTAATCAGCAAGTCGCGAACCTTGAGATTCAGCGTATATTCCCGATTCAGCTGAATTGGTAACATGGATACGGCGTTTGTATAATTGGCAACCCCTTCGATCGTCTGGGCAAGATGAACCTTACCTCCGCCTGCGACACTGGCGTACACAAAATGCGAGTTATTTCCAGTTTGGTCAACGTCGAAATGGATTCCCACGGACTTCCACTTTACGCCACCAGTCGTTCTGAATTTAAGTTCAATTTCGAAATCGCGGGGATGCGTAATCTTCGAACGCAAGTACGATTTCTCCAGCGAGGGCCTGGTTACCGATAAAGCACCGTCCTGATATTTTAAATCGTCGCCAACCGTTTCCCACAGTTCCGGTTGCTTCTCACTAAAGTCATCAAAAAAAACTACCTTTCCGAAAATAGAGGTATCTATTGATTTCTCTTTCTCTGCTGCTATTTGTAGCTGCATATCCTTTAGTTTAGTTTCGGTCTGTCGCAGATTTCTTTTTGCCTGATCCAGGTAATCCTGTTGAATAAAGTCCTGCAGGTCGGGTCGCCATGCTGTGAGTGGAAGTTCAATCCGCTGAGCAGGCTGCCAGGCAGCGTTTGCCAGGAATTCAGGAGTGCCAGCATTAATACGTTTGCTTTTGTCAGCTTTGCTTTCTTCACCACGTACATGTAGATAGGTGGCGGCTTCTAAATTACCGTCAAAAACACGTGTTATTCCGTTCTTATTAAGATCCGTTTCTCCCTGCACAGTATCAATACGTACATGATGGGGCTCGAAAATTGCGCGAAAACGATAATAATCGAGGTGAGTAATAGGGTCGTATTTATGATCATGACACTTCGCACAATTGATCGTCAGACCCATAAACGCTTTGGCCGTATGTTCAATTGTGTTATCCAGCCAACTGGTGCGATTAAACTTATACCAACTTCTGGCAAGAAATCCTGTGGCTGCTAATACATTTGGATCATCAGGAGCGATTTCATCCCCTGCAAGCATTTCCCGGAGCATCCGGTCATAGCCTTTGTTTTCATTAAGGGAATTAACGATCCAGTCACGCCACCGCCAAAGATGCTTCTGGCTATCCCGCACTTCATCACCAAGGCCATACCAGTCGCTATATCGCCAGACATCCATCCAATGGCGTCCCCAACGTTCGCCATATTGCGGACTATTTAATAGCTTATTTATTACCGTCGGTAATGGTTCTGTTGAGGCTAACTGCTCTACCGTTGGTGGAAGCCCTGTTAAATCCAGATAGAGTCGACGCAATAAAACCGTCCGCGCAGCGGCGGGTTGAGCAACGAGCCCGTCGGTTTTGTATCTGGCTTCAAAGTAGGAGTCGATTAAATTCAAATCTCCATTGGCTAATGAATTGGGCGGTCTTTTTACTGGCTGAAATGCCCAGTGAGATGTCGCGTCTGCCTCGGGTTGTTCATTATCCGGAGCCGGCGCCCCACTTTCAATCCACCCTCTAACTGCCGCGATTTCATGTGCTTTAAGTGGTTCACCTTCAGGCGGCATACGCACATCATGTTCCAGCGATGTAATCCTCATTAGCAGCCCGCCGTCCTTACCGAGAATATCATTCTTCCGCATCGCGTTTACCGTATCAAGACGCAGGCCAGCCTCCTGCTTCAATGTCCCGTGGCAGGCAAAACAGCGCTGCTTGAGCACAGGTTTGACATCGACCAGATAATTGATGCTACGTTGATCCCCGCCGGCACTGGCGTTTAATAACAGCGCGCAAAATAGAACAAACAGCACTGTTCTTAATCGCGATTCAGAGGGACTACTCATTTCACACCGTTACGGGAAGCACCTGACCACACTTGACTGAAGCCGGTGATATGAACACTCACAGTGTTACTCATCCCCTTTATCGGGCGCGTGGTACTACTAGCTTTTGAGAACGTACTGCGTGTTGTTGATTTGTTCAAGCCACATAATCCTTCGGACGCAAATTCTAGTTGCATGGCACATATCAGCAGAAGACAAGTTGGCAACAAGTTGCTAATTATCTGTCTATTTTACCCAAGGACTTCCCTGACAGGCAAATATTTATCCGTCTAGATAATTAGCCATTAAAGTCCACCTATTTCCTGATTCGTTAGCTACCGCTATAGACGATTTTCTCAAAGAATATCGAACGAAAGTACGACACACATATGAATATATCTGCTAAATCAGGGAAGATCGTTTACGTTTACCTCAACAAATAACAGCATTTCGGAATATTCCCTTACCAATACGACCGAATCGATCTCGTATCAGGCGTGATTGAACACGAGGCCTCGGTTTGCTAGGATGCCGTTTGGCAAGCTAGCACAACCAGCACTAAGGCCCAATATTTCGATACAGGGAATCGAAGATGAGTGAGAATAATAATCCTGTTGAGCTTCCCTATTGGTTCAATGTTGCTCGGCAAATTGTTCAGGGAACTTATGGTTTACTCTGCGATATGCACGATGGGAACCTGGAAACTATGCCTGAGGTGTTCGAAATGCAGCACGAGGATAAAAACGGCCAATTTGGAATGCTGATTGGCTGGGTTACAAGTCCATACGCATACATCATAGAAGATCGGGATTCATTAATCGTCCTCAAAAAGGATGAACTGGGGGAATTCAACCGCATGGCCCGGCAACCTGTTATGGATGAGCCGAATGCTCAGGATATCATGTCGTTTCTGTCACAGGCCACCTGCGTTTACTTCTTTACCGGTGAACCGCTGATTTCCGAAGCGGGCTGCGATGATGAAAACACTTGTAAAGGCGCCGGCTGCTGTGAATAGTCGGAAAACTCAATCTACGAAAAAACCTGATGCTCGATCCCCACACAAACAGAGCTGAACCTGTCGGTAATTACCCAAGAATCTGGATAGACGCGGATGCGTGTCCTAATCAGATCAAAGAGCTCATTTTCAACACTTCTCGCAAACGCCAGATACCGGTAACTGTTGTAGCCAATCAGACTATAAGAGCTCCCGATTCCGAATTTATTAGCGTACTGACAGTACCAGATGGTGCTGATAAGGCGGATGACTGTATCGTTGATCAAATCAAAGAGAATGATCTTGTCATAACAGGTGATATCCCCCTTGCGGCAAGGGCTATTGAAAAGAACTGTGCTGCAATTGGGGTACGCGGCGAACTGTATGACGAGTCATCGATCGGATCTCGTCTGGCAACACGCAATTTAATGCAGCATTTACGCTCCGGTGGAATGGAAACCAAAGGCCCAAAACCGTTTGGCCCCCGAGACTTAAAAGCTTTCGCCAATCAATTAGACCGAATACTGACAAAACTGAATCAAAGGAAGTCTGAGTAATGAGCGGGCAAAGGCTGATATTCTTTCAGAACCTTCACACCATCAATTCTTCCAGCGGCCCTTTCAAATCCAAATCTTTAAGATTTGAGTCTGGTTGACCGAACGTGTCGGACGTCTTCATTCCAGCGGCCTGCATTAGCGAAAGATATAAATTGCCCGTGGTGCGGTGACCGTGATCTCCATATTTCGGAAACTCCAGATAACGTCCGGATCTCAACCGGCCACCCAAACCACCAACCAAAACGAAGGGCCAGTCATGGCCGGCACAATGGTGGTCACCCGAGGAACAGGACATGTAGACAATCATTGTATTATCAAGCATCGACCCATCACCCTCCGGTATGGCAGCCAATTTCTTCGCCATTTTTGCAATCTCGGTTATGTGTAGCTTTTCGATCTCCATCCGCGCCTGGTGCCCGGTCCATCCGTTGGATGCCTTGTTTTGCTGTAGGTGCCCCAGAGCATGCACCGAATTGGAAAGGTTTAGTTCCGTATATTTGACACCCAGCGTATCCGGACGAAGTGTTATCACATTGGTTAGACCGGCAATCAGCGCCGCCGTTGCGAGTTCAAAATGCGATTCAATCCTAGCAGACGGTGCGCGCGAGTCATAACGATCCGTTAGTTCCGGAGCATATTGCTGAACCTGCTCTGTCAACGCTGCTTTCTTTTCTTCAATTTTACGTAATGAGTCGAATGAATCGAGATAAAGTGAGAAGCGTTCTTTATCATCTCCTGCCAGTTGTTTCTCAACGCGACGCGCATCATTGGTCAAAAAATCAAGCAGGTTACCACCGAGTGCCAGTTTCTTTTTTAACTGTTCCGGCGTGGCAACGGCTGCTCCGAATAATTCAAGATAGGCTTTTCTCGGAGACGCCTGATACGCTACCGGTTTGGCGGCACCGTAAGCGGAAAGATTCGGATAACAGTAGTTGTCTTCCGGCCAGTTACCCGACTCCAGCAGCCTACCGTTCATTGCCATTCCGTACATTGGATACGGTCCTCTGGAGAGGTGCTGCCCCAACAGACAATCCAGCGTCGGGGCAATGGCGACCGTTTCCGAATCATGGAGTGAAAGCGCTCCGAACCCCTTTGTGTGATTTCCTCTAAAGCCCACGCCCGACAGGCTTTGTATGATGGTTAATTGTTCCTTAAATTCCTCCAGCGGCTTAAGTTTTTCTGGCAACTTGTGTTCTGCCAAAGCCACGTCCACCAGTGGGCCTTCCCGGCGAGACCGGTTACCAAGTTTTTCACCGCTAGTTTCATCTATGAAATTATTGGCCAATCCTTCGGGAACGAGATTGAACTTTTCAAGCCCCGAGGACTTTACTACAAAGACAAAGCGTTTTGGCAAGGCATCCACATCACCGGCTGCATGGGCCCGCATCGAATCCAAAAAGGGAGCCATAGCAAGTGCACTCCCACCGAGAGAAAGTCCCTGCAGAAATTCCCGTCTTTTATAGCTTATGTTTGGTCTGCTCATCTTTGTTCTACCCTTATCCGCTCCGCATTATCGTCTATACAAGAAAGAATCGGAACTTAATAATGTTACCACGAGTGATTTAAAGCTGCCGCCATTATTTAAATACGCTTTTTCTGCTTCCACCAGCGTTTTTGAGTCACTAAGCATTTCATTGCGTCCCATAAAATATCGAAACAAGTGGCGAATAAAGGACTGTCGTGCCCGCTCGGAATGCCCTAGACGATGCATCATTTCAATCCCATCTTTTACCTCACCATCAATATCCGGGTTACCTGAAAACGTAATGGCGCCGGTTGCGTTTACCTCACGAGTGGTAAGTTTTCCCTCTTTTAACTTACGTTCGAACTCGCCGTCGCGTCGTAAATAAATCTCCCCGTTCTCATCAAAGTAGTGATGAGAACGATATCGGCCCCAGTCATCAAACACTTCGAATGTTTCTCCGAGTGGATTGATCTTCCGATGACACTTCCAACAACTTTCAGACCGCAAGGACTCCATTCGTTCCCTAAGCGTCAAATGGGGATCGGTCGGCACATTAGCATCGACATCGGGAGGCACATCTCCGAGGACACCGGCCAGTAAACGTTCATATACCCAAATTCCCCGATGAATCGGGTCATTATCTTCATTGAGTGAATACGCCGCCAACCAGGCTGGATGGGTCAATAGGCCCGCCCGTTGTTTTTTGGGCATGGCGATCGGTTGCTGCACCTGCCAGTCCCAGGTTTGCTCCTGATGCCGTCCATTGCTCGCTAAATTGTATGGTTCGATATAAATCAAATCGCCGATACCGTGACTCTTTGCAGAAAACGGATAGCTGGGATGTCTATTCAGTCCATTATCTAATGCGAGTTGATATAAGGCGACTGTTCTCTCCGCATCCCGCCGTGCCGATTCTAACGCGCGCTCGGCCTTTTCAGGCATGTTCTCAAAATTGAAATCTCGTTTAATTTGTTCCCGCCGTGTCTCGACCTGAGATTCAACAAAGGCTGGACTCGTGATTTCTCTAACCTTACTTTCATAATGTTCACGTGCATATTCATTGTCGCCCGGATGAGCAATAAAATATTCATTCGTTGTCAACAACTCACTAATCACCTCTCTGTCATTGGCCAGAACGTATTCAATTAACATCCGCGCATCGTGGATAAGCATTGTCGTATTCCATTGCGGTATCTTTTCGGTACGTTGACGACTAGTGTCCTTAAATACAGCTCCCGCCCGATCAAAACCGAAATATTCATCAAAGAACCGCATAATTCGTGGTAGATCCTTCCGCCACCAATGTCCGGTCGTGAGTTGCTCGTCCAACATTCTTTGCACCACTCGGGCCACATCCTGTTTGGTATTAAGTTCACCGGCCTGCAAAGCCTCCCAGATCACAGGACTGCGTTCCGGAGTATGATCTGTCAGGGCATAAGCAATTGCATGTGCTAATTCATCGGCCGACAAATGACGACGGCCGTGTTCATCCATACCGCCTAAACCAAATTCCATCCGGTACATTGATTCAGGACTTAAAAAGATCGCTTTAATCGTTGTTTTGAAACCATCAAGCTTGCCCCCGGTCTCTATGTTGCGTTGGAAAAACTTGAGATAACGTCCTGATTCAATTGCGGTAGGCCTACGTCCTATAATGCGAATAAATTCACGCTCTAGCAAATGCTGAAGTTCAGCTAATTCCAGCCCCCCCGGATCTGTGGACAGATCTTTAAATTCACCACGTCGTTCTCGTTCCGCAAGAAATGTGTTAGCCACCATCAACATCATTTGTACGGTGCTCTGATCGACCATAGATGTCGCTGCGTAGTCGCGTAGTCCGCGTTCTGATGTTACATAGCTATAAGGACTTTTGGCATTACCCAATCCCTTCTTTAAGAAAATCTCCGGGCTAAATCGCCAGAGGCGGGAAGGGGAATAAGGCGGCGTCTGAATCTCGCCTGAAAAGAGTTGCTCATGATTCACCCAGTTGCCATATTCGGGTGAAAGAAGTTTCTTGCGGTAAATATCTCCTTTTCCAGCTGCCAGTAAACCATTGTTAATCCATTGGGTAACCTCTGCAATCTCCCCAGAGGTCGGCTGTTGCTCGTCTGCAGGTGGCATATTCCTGAACACCAACTGATCAAGGATTTTTAACCAGTATTCTGAAACGGCCGGCCTGTCAAATTCGCTACTGGCCGTCATCAGGGAAAATTCGGCGCTGGGGTCTTTGGCACCATGGCAACCGATGCAATGCTTTTTTAAAAACGGTTCAATACTTTGCTCATATTCATCTGCAGCGATTAGCGTTCCGGAAAAGAACAAAAAGAACAGGCCGAAAGATAACCGGATGAAGCGGGCTGACGGATATGATTTGGCAGATTCTAGTCGTTGCACCTGCTCGCTATCCTTATTTTCGCAACGCAGGGAAATCCCGCATTTCACTAATTGTAAAGAACGTAAAGTTACCCCACAACATCGAAAGCGGTAGACACAACTTACTCCAACGCTTGAATTTGCTTTTTTATAGCTTTAAGTGACGATAAAGCAGACCACAAATTTAATGGAGGGGAGGGCGGTCAAATCTACCTAACTAGTTACGCAGCACCGGTTACGCAGCACCGGCATCCCCCTCATATAAATCGAGCCTTATAAATTAAGATGAGCCGCTAGATTGCTTACTGAAGATCGTTTACATTCTTTGCCTTCACTACTAATCGGATATATACCTGGAAGGTTTCCTGTCACTAAATTATTCAGAATAAAAAGCCAGTTCAGCACTGGGATACGCCAAAAGATCAAAGATCGTTTCCCTGTCAAAACGAGCATGCCATCAGACACCGTTACCGAATACCATAAATCCGCTCCACGTTATCAACGTTTAACTTTCCGTGTACGGTTCAAAAAATTAGGGTGTCATCTTTCGCGGACATAATAAATCGAATAGATTGGAAATGAAGGCGGAATAGCAATGAAAACACCGTTGCCTGGCAACGTTCATTCATTACTTTTCAAAAAGTAGAGACTAATGCACTTTTCTGCCGCCAATTTCCATAAGCTCATAAACCTTGAACTCACAGGGTTTTATACGCTCCTCGAAGTCTACCTAGCAAGTCCACTATCTCACTTGCAACTTCGTACGCAAAACGAACCAGCACAAGCTCTTCGCGGTTTGCCGCGCTCATCACTGTCGTCGACCTCGACATTTATTTTTCGAAAGGTTCATGCGTTTAAAAGCAATGCCTAAACAGTCTCCAAAGAAGCAAACGCGTTTAATCGTTTTCACAGATCTGGACGCCACTTTACTCGACGAGCAAAATTATGATTGGGAACCTGCTAGACCTGCTCTCGAATCACTTGAGAAAAAGGGGGCTGCACTAGTCCTGGCGTCAAGCAAAACATTTCCCGAGTTGCTATATTTCGCCAAAACGCTAAATACAAACTCTCCTTTTATTAGCGAGAACGGCGCGGTCATCGCGATTCCCGAAATCCACAAACTCTCTTCACACATTTCCGACGAGTGCGTTCGCGATGGTTACAAACTTATCATCAACGGAGTCTCTCGTGAGTCAATTGTTGATTCTATAAGAACTCTGCGTAACAATTTTGGATTTCGATTTAAGGGTTTTGCTGACTGGTCTCCCAGTGAAGTGCAGAAACTTACAGGCTTAAGCGCTAAGTCTTCCGAAAATGCATTAATACGCCTTGCAACGGAACCCATAGTTTGGCTGGATACTTCAGCTCAACTAGCTATCTTTGAGCGTGAGATTGCTCGTTGGGGAATCAAAGCGTTGCGGGGAGGTCGTTTCATCCATCTCATGGGACAGACAGATAAAGCAAATGCCATGCAACAGTTGCTTGGATATTATGAAGCCTCGTTTCCTGAGATAGATTTTACGACCATCGCGTTAGGCGACAGCCACAATGATGCAAACATGATTGCTCTGGCTGATATTGGAATTGTAATCCCAAATCCGATAAACACAGGGACAATAGCGCCCCATGGACAAAATATTATCCACGCCCGCCATCCGGGCCCAATCGGCTGGAATGCAGTAATGACGGATTTATTGCAATCGTTTTAGGCTCTATTTTTAAAGGATTCGGGGAATTGGCTGACTTTCATCAACACGGTGTTGTTACCACGCTACACAATTTAAACACACGACCACTGGGGTATCTGGAATCGGAACTTTTGCGTCTCAGTGCTGAATCGCCAATGGCCTTGGTATTACCTTCGCTGTATTCAGAATTGCAATCGCCCGCGCTTACGGGAATAATCAACGAGCTATGTAAAGTATCGTACCTCGACCAAATTGTTGTTGGTTTAGATAGAGCAAATGAAGAGCAATTCCGACATGCTTTGGATTTTTTTGGACGCCTGCCTCAATCACCGAACATACTTTGGAACGACGGCCCCAGATTAAAGGCGATTGACGGATTGCTCGAGTCTTATGGTTTGGCTCCGGTGCAATTGGGCAAAGGAAGAAACGTCTGGTATATGTTCGGATATGTGCTTGCAACCGGGCGTGCAAAGTCTGTAGCCCTTCACGATTGCGATATAAAAAACTACAGCAGAGAGATGTTGGCTAGGCTTATTTATCCTGTTAGCAATGTGAGCCTAAGTTATAAATTCTGTAAAGGATTTTACGCGCGAACCGCCGGAAATATTTTGCACGGTCGTGTTTGTCGATTACTGGTAACGCCCTTAGTTCGAGCCATGGAGACTGTTTGCGGAGCCAATCATTATTTGAAATACCTTGATAGCTTTCGGTATGCACTGGCAGGTGAGTTTGCCATGCAGCGAGATGTAATTGAAAACATTCGGATTCCATCTAACTGGGGTTTGGAAATGGGCATCTTATCGGAAATGCATCGTAATTATGCAACTAGCCAAATATGTCAGGTGGACATCGCTGATTCTTACGAACATAAACATCAGGATCTTTCACGAGGTGACCGGAATTCCGGTTTATCTCGCATGAGCATAGACATTGCAAACTCACTGTTTCGTAAAATGGCGACACAAGGGCATGTCTTTGAAGAAGAACGGATTAGGACGATAAAAGCCGCGTACTATCGCATCGCTTTGGACCTCGTCGAATCGCATAGCAACGATGCAATAATCAATGGTCTGAACTATGACCGCCACAGTGAAATCGGCGCCATTGAGATGTTCGCAGAGAACATTATGGAAGCCGGTAGCACTTTTCTCAAACAGACCATGGATGCTCCTTTTACCCCAAGCTGGAAACGAGTGGTATCGGCAATACCGGATATCTTTGAAATGTTATCCGAAGCGGTGGAAGCCGATACTGATGAATACGGAATGGCAAAAACCGTAACCGGTGGTTCCCACAACCAATCTAATCGTTTAAGAGCCCGTATCCATCTACATGTCGCTGAGATTTACGGAGAGTCACAGGCCGAAACACTAACAAATCGTTTATTAGCTGAGTCCGGATTAAAGGGCTATAGTCGAACGATTATGCCACTAAAAAACAAATGGGACGAAAAAGATGCGGTTTTGATTACTTATGGAGATTCGATAGTTAATGATGGGCAAAAACCCTTGAAGACATTGGGGGGCTTTGTCAACAAATATCTAAGCGATACGTTTTCAGCCGTTCATATTTTACCCTTTTTCCCCTATAGCTCTGATGACGGTTTCTCTATATCAGACTACACATCTGTAAATCCGGAACTGGGGGAATGGGACGATATTTTATCTATCGGTAATAACTTCAAACTAATGTCAGACCTCGTACTGAATCATTGCTCAAGCCAACACGTATGGTTTCAGAACTTCCTTAGACAGGTCTCTCCCGGTGTTGACTATTTCATAGAGTCTTCATCGCGTACAGATATCTCGGACGTTGTTAGACCACGGTCTTCGCCATTATTCACAAAATTCGAAACGACTAATGGTGAACGATCCGTGTGGTGCACTTTTGGACCCGACCAGATTGATCTGGATTACTCAAACCCGGACGTCCTGTTTGAAATCATAAACATTATCAAAGCTTACGTTGAAAAAGGAATTCGCCTGTTTCGTTTAGATGCCGTGGCTTATCTATGGAAAAAATCCGGAACCAATTGTGTTCATCTCAAACAAACCCATGAAATCATAAAATTATTACGTTTGATAATCGAAAATCTAGCAGAGGATTCTGTCATTATCACGGAAACGAATGTCCCAAATCGCGAGAATCTCGCCTATTTTGGCAATGATAACGAGGCGCACTTAATATACAACTTTTCTTTGCCTCCCCTTCTGATCCACACCCTCTTAAGTGGTGACTGCACCCACCTCAAAACCTGGATGATGTCCATGCCTCCGGCTCGTACTGGTCGCGCTTACTTTAATTTTATCGCTTCACACGATGGTATCGGTGTCCGTCCAACAGAGGGTTTACTAACAGATAATGAGTTGGAAGCAATGCTTGACACAATGCGTTCTTTCGGGGGTCGCATCTCTACGCGTACAATGCCCGATGGTTGTGATGTCCCTTACGAAATTAATATTTCCCTGTTCGATGCTTTGCAGGGAACAATTCAAGGAGGCCCGGATCAGTTTCAAGTAGAACGTTTTATCTGCGCACACACTATCGTTTTGGCTCTCGAAGGTATTCCCGGAATTTATATTCATAGCATGCTCGGGACAGAAAATGATCAACAGCTAACGACTGAAACTGGCCGGTTACGATCCATTAACCGCCATCACTGGAATGAAGATGAACTACTTCGTCATCTCGATAACGCAAATAGCACGCATTCAAGGGTTTTTAACGAAATGAAGCGAAGAATTCAAATTCGTTCACAACAAGAGGCGTTTCACCCTAATGCCACCCAATATACCCTACATTTCGATTCCGGAATTTTTGCTTTTTGGCGGGAAAGCCCCAATCGCAATCAGAATGTTTTTGCGATTCATAACATTACTAATCAAGTCCAACAAGTTCCTCTCACCGAGTTGAATCTGATCGCTACTGACGTCTGGACAGATGCCTTAACGGGGAGCGTTTATGAAGACTTGGATGATGTACTCGAAATACAACCTTATGGAGCGGTCTGGATCACAAATAATTCAATGCATGCAAACACGCATGATACACGTCTGTCTAGGCCTCCTAAATAACCGTGCATTTATGCTTACATCTCTAACAAGTCGCCCATCCCAAACCCACTTCAGATAACGCTAAACACTTGTACCGAAGAAGAAACGCTGTCGTGGCAATCAACCTGATCTGTCATCAAGACCTAGCAGGAACTTCGCTACCTCAGGACTCCAACCGGGACGCGATTTGTCCCTTGCGAATAACCTCTTCACGAAGACCGGCAAAATGACCTGCCGGATCACTAAAAAACTCCCTCGGCATCTGGCCATAATATTCCATCGCGCCATAAACCCTGTCCCATCCGACACGCTCAGCCAAATCGTACGCACGCAAGCCCTTCTTGATTCGTTCGTCCGTATTGCTGAAATCACGGAATACGAAATATCGAAAATTCGGAAAGTAGGTAAACCTAACGAAAGGGTGGAGACACAACCATCTCATAATCTTACATTCGAACTCGGATACGGCTTTTTTGACACCCGGTGCCACTGTCAGTTCCTGTTCACATCGAAACGACTGTTCAAACACATCCTTCTTTTCCTTCGCCGTGAGTGCGACATTGTTCCTGCTGGCATGATGCACGCGATTCAGAGCGTCCAACAAATTGGGCGGTACGATGTCTTCACATCCGGGTGTTTCACCGTGAATTTTCGTAAATTCATAATTGGCATATGTGTCAATACAAACTGCCCGATTAACCCGCCGAAAGGCTTCTGAAAATTCCCGTAAAATTCCAAGACGAAATGCTTTTTCACGAGCACTGTAGCAATAACGACAGGCAACCAACCGTCCCAGACTTCCACCGGCCTCAAAATAACTAAGCCCCCAAAGTGCCCCATGCGCTGCAATTTGGGAAAACGCATGGTTCCTGCCCGAATCGATATAAATATGAGTAAGAATGGCCACGCGGTGGCGTATGTCCATAAGGTTACCTGCCAGGACCTCACCTTCAGCTTTCAGCTTTTCGTAAACATCGTGAAGGTCAGGCATAGCATTAACAGAAAAGTATGTAAGGTCGTCAATAAATGGTCGTTTATTTTACTAAAAGCATTCTTTGGCAGGCAAATCTAGTCAAAATCGTGAATGATGTAACACTTCGGCAATTGGCCTTGAAGCCAATTGATTTCCGCTCTTGCAAGTGGATTACCCTTGAGTTCCAAAAACGACAGTTTTTTTAAGTATTGCAGGCCCTCAAGAGAATTGAGTTGGTTGTCGGTCAGCCGAAGCTCAGATAATTCCATCAAGGTTTTCAATCCCTCTACACTTACGAATTGATTATTGCTTAAATTAAGCGACGACAGTTTTGTATATTTCGACAGTTCTGTAGAATCGCTCAGGCGATTGTCGGTTAACGAAAGGGCCCAAAGTTTTTCGAGGATACCGAGGCTTTCAAGGCTACTTAGCTGATTATCATCTAAATACAACTGGCCTAATTCGACGCATTTTTCTATGGTTGACAAATCGACAAGCTGGTTCTCCCTTAGTGTTAAAGTAATTAGCGAGTGATGAATTGCATTAATACCTAAACTTGATAGCCGGTTACCGTCAAGGCTAAGACTTTTTAGGTTCGGATAATTCTCGAGCCACTTAAATTCGCTGATGTTGTTGTAATCCAAACGTAGCTTTTCAAGACTGCCGCTGTTAAATCCCTGTAACTTATCTGCTGCAAGCTGACACTTAAATGCGTCAATCGATGTTAGGTTTGTGAGTTGACTAAGCGACTGGAAATCGGCAACCGGGTTAAGGCCTATCTTGAGTTCTCTTAGAGCTACGAGGTTTGCGAGATTTTTACAGGTGCCAACCTGATTATTAGGCAACCAAATCACTTCTAAGCCCGGAAGACTCTCTAATGGCTTAAGGCTTTCGCTACTAAGACCACAATTTCCCATGTAGAGTTTTTTAAGATTCACAAGTGTGTCTAATCCTTCCAGCGAAATGCCGTGGTTAGATCTCAAATACAGTTCCTCCAAACTCAAATTATTCTCTATCCCTTTTAAGTCGGTTAATCGATTGTTGGATAAACGCAGATACTCGAGGCTTTCAAGATTTTGCAATTCCTTAAGTGATGAGATTTCATTTGCAACAAAATCTATTGACCTCAATTTGACAAGCGATTCTAGTCCGCTTAGTTCTGTGATCTGACTATTGCGGGCATTAATGATTTCAAGGTTTGGCAGCATTGACAAACTCTTGAGACTGCTTAATTCCTTATCGCTTAAAGAAATAGCGCGTACAGCAGCGAGATCTTGTTCTGTAATTGATGCGTCAAAGCGTTTACCCAGGCTTTGACGAATACGATAGGCCACGGCCTCTTCTTCTATATACACAACGTCTTCGTTCTCTACATTATCGCTCTCGCACCCAGCGATAAT
This sequence comes from Planctomycetaceae bacterium, assembly GCA_002709045.1. Lineage (GTDB taxonomy): Bacteria > Planctomycetota > Planctomycetia > Pirellulales > Pirellulaceae > UBA721. The sequence continues at coordinate 84,609 of PAPJ01000045.1, forward strand.
GATCATGCATCCAATGAGGCTAAAAAGTCGGAAGCCATGGCAAAAAGAATTCATCTTGTTCAATCATTGAATTCAGGGATAAGTAAAATCATAACTCGACATTCTATCAAATCGGCCGTAGTAACTACCCCGCGGTAGTTCGACTGATTAGAATTGCTTTCCGTATTACATAAATTCTAGTAACGGGTAACAATTCCCCTTCCATTTTTACCTCAACCCAAATAATGCGATGTCAGCAGATAAACAGGTAATAGATAATACAAAGACTAACACAGGCCTCCGCCGATAGTATTTTTTAACAACGATCAGGTGGGCGATAAGCTAAACCATTGCCGGAATACACGCTCGCAATTCTTCTGGCCACGGGGTATGGTATTCTGTACTCCTATTATCAACTGGCACGACTTGGTGCAGTGCCTTTCCTAAAAAACAATTCCCCCGAAACACAAAAGTGAATCCCATCTATTTATCCCGACGAAAACTGATTACTGCGGCAACTGGCTTGGCTGTAACGGGCACAAATTTTTTATCGGCAGAGACTTCTGCTGAACCTGATCCATTAGGAAAAGAGTTAATCTTCCGCACCAACGACCCTCGTAATGGTGAGCCGGCACTTAGTAGGCTTGTCCAATCATGGATCACTCCGGTGAAAGATTTTTATGTTCGTTCCCATGCGCCTAATCCGGAAATAGATGCCGGCAAATACTTACTGAAAGTCGAGGGATTGGTAGCCAAGCCACTAACATTGGATCTGTCTGCATTGAAACGATTTAAACGCCATAAGGTAGTAGCCACGCTGACCTGTGCCGGCAATCGACGTACAGAGTTCAACAGCGAAGCAAAGGTGGGAGGAGTTCAATGGGAAGCTGGAGCTATCGGCAATGCTGAATGGTCAGGATTCGCATTATCTGATGTTTTGAAAAAAGCGGGGCTTCAAGATCAGGCAAAGCATGTCTGGTTCGAAGGGCTAGATAAAATCCAGCGTAAAGAAACGACCATTCCATTCGGAGGTTCAATCCCACTCGAAAAAGTAATGCAGGTCGCAGATAAGCCTGAAGCTTTGCTCGCGGATCAAATGAACGGTCAGACACTGCCAGCGGATCACGGTTATCCGCTTCGGGCCGTTGTACCCGGTTATATCGGTGCTCGTAGTGTGAAGTGGTTGGGGAAAATTATTGTTAGCGACAGGCCATCCCCCAATCACTACTTAGCGAATGCCTACAAAATAGTAAAAAGCACTTCTCCAATCGACTTAGCAGAAGCGGGACCGATCTATCGATACCCCATTAATGGTGCAATCGCAACTCCGGAAGCTATGGCTTCAGTTTCCCATGGTCTGCTAGACGTAACTGGTTACGTTCTGCCGACAGGACGTCCGGATACTCAGGCTCAACGAATTGAAATCTCTAGTGATAACGGACTTTCGTGGCAGGCGGCACAAACGTTCGGTAAAACAAGTGAGTATTGCTGGCAATTGTGGAAGGCTCGAATTCCGGTATCAACGTCAACTACGTTTTTGACCTTACGGGCATTTGATAGTTCCGGTGGATTCATGCCAAGACGAGTACCCTGGAATGCTAAAGGCTATCTGCAAAACTCATGGTATCGCCTGCCAATTAAAGTGTCTTAGCTAAGATCTCGCGGCGACTCTGTAGAGCTAAGAATTAGGATCAAGCCGTATTCTGTGGTGCATCTTAAAATCCCCCCGGCGGAAAAGCATTGATTGCAACACGCATTTAAATGTGTAATCCCATCGCCGTCACAAACAGGTTATCGCACGCACGCTGCAGTACGCCACCGATTATCTCACAATTGTGAAAATCAGATTGTCTATTAATTTCGCGAGAAGAAATGTTGATCTGGTCCCAACCAAGTCGTCGAAGAAACTCTATCGACGTTCCAAATACCACCGTCTCAATACCACTCCATTGAATCGCGGCCTGACACATCGGACAGGGCTCAGCCGTTGAGTACAAAGCCAGAGCAGTCCCCGGATTTATTTTAGATGAAATGTACAGGTTACTAATTGCATCTATTTCAGCATGTAAAATAGGACTTACGGAGCTTCTATTCCATCCCTGGGATAGAACCTCGCCCGAATCCTTATCAACGATTAATGCACCAAACGGACGTCCCGGAGCGTTACCGGATAATGCTATTGCCTGCCTCATGAACGATTCGTGTTTTTTCTGTGTCGATGCATCTAAGTCCTTCATCGTGAGTTTGCAACCTTTACGCTTTTTCTCTGTAGGCTCGTGCTAACAACAGTTACCGGTAGCAAACCCGCCTTTAAGGGCTAAGGAAATCCTGACAATAGTACAAAAGGCCCCCGACCTGCGATTCCAAAACGTCGGGGGCCTAGAAGAGTAAACACCAACTACGAGTTGGCATCCATAGTCAAGCGACGTCTGGTTAACCGTATAGCCTGTTCTTTCTTAAATTTGTCAAATAAAGAACCTCCGGTAGTATTAGCCAACTACCGGAGGTTCGGGAGCGGATGGAAAACCAACACCCCAGTGGTTAACCGGAGGTTATTATTGATTGAAAGGTCCGAGTGAACAGCCTGTGTTTAGTAAGGTTAGAGTTGATTGTGCATGCCTAAAGTCCATTGATTGCCCACAGATTATCCTTAGTCGTTTAATACTAATCAACTGACTTCGTTTATATTATCGAACACCCTCTAATCTCCTATTAAGCCAATGTCACTGTTCCAGAATACCGTTTCGACGCAACCATGCATGCCGAAGGCCTTCGGCACATGGCGCGAAGAAGGTGCCGAAGGCCCGATGCCGGCATCTAGGAGCGGAGAGCGGAGAAGATCGGCTCCTGAAATTATTGATGCTGTGTCTGATAAAACGGCTACCCCTAGATTATCCGATTTCCGTTGCTTTATAACCGTAGTTTTTAAGACTCCCATCCTTAAGGATTTACATTTCCAAGTCTAATTAAATATAAACTCTGCCGTTAACGATATAGCCGTTTCTGCTAGACTCTATTAGACCCGATTCTGACAAAATCAGTTTTCACAGTCTTCTGAACGATTGTCAAACCTGATACGTAGAACAAGTAGAATCGACTTTCCGTTCCGCGGAGCCTACATACGTTATTTAGCTGATACTTAGTTACTTAGGAGTGTGTATGATTTTGACTGCAATACAAACGAGAAGCATCCTTCTTTTGCTTACCCCCTTGGTAGTTCTAGTCGCCATCACGGAAGTGTGTCGACGAGCGGTCAGCAAAGAACAACCTAAATGATCTGAAATTTCCTGATTTGACATCACTAGCTCGCCTCACGATTACTTCGTGTCTGCCAAAAACCTATCTTTTGTCAATTTCATGGGCTGTTCAGACGCTTTGTTTCGTCTTAAATGTGCCGGCGAGGGATTGCTGGCCATCGGCACGTTGAGACCTCTGGCAGGTATTTCCGGCAAGTAGCATATCAACTTACAGGCCTTTTTATTCTTGCGAAGACAAGGAGTACGATGAGTATTTTAAAGATCAGATGTCCACGATGTGACAGTTTAATTAAAATTCAACGGGTCGATTTACGTGCTAGCTTATGTTGTCTAACTTGCAACGCGGTTTTTGAGTTAAAACCTCAGTTAGATCGCAAGTCCTTTCAATGGCTGACGCGTCTCACCGTGATGGATTATCTAACCCTCGGCGATGGACTTAATAAAGTTGAAGGCGCTCAGGTTTTAATGCCTAAATCAAAAAACATTACCTGCTAGCAAGTATGTTCGAACAATCGTCCCTCCTCCGGATTACTCGAAATGATTCTATTAACTCGCATATTGATATCAGCTTGCTTCCGGAGAACTGGGTCGGCTGGAGCGATTCCACCAGCCAGGCGATTAAGCTAAAGATCTACTTAAAAATTGTGAAGACAATTATTATGATGGTTAAACACACGATGCTCTTGCCCGCTCTTGCTGTGGTGATTATCTATCTCTTACCATCAGCGACGCGCGCCGAAGTACCTGGGGAAACAAACGACGAAGCTGCTTTCACCGCAAAAAGAGCAGCTCATGGTTATCGTTTACTGGTGGACACGCCTTTGCTTCAAAGTGACTTCTCACAGGAAGTATTCGACAACGTATGGCAAATCTGGCCAAAGCCTTTACGCGAAAAGGCACGTCTGTCAACGCCGGCGGAGCGGCGACAGATGGCTTTCTCACGATACGGACTTACGCCCCGCGCAGACAATCCGGAAAAACCGCTCCAATACGTAGTAGATTCCTCAGGTAACTGGACAATGAATTGCTTTGCCTGTCATGGAGGGACGGTCTATGGAAAGCCTGTCGCCGGTGCTCCAAACAATCGTTTTGCACTGCAGACATTGACCGAAGAAATACGACAAACCAAAATCAAGCTCGCAAAGCCACTATCAAGAATGGATCTGGGATCGCTGGTAATCCCTTTAGGTACAACTAACGGCACTACCAACGCAGTCGTCTTTGGTATGGGTTTAATGAGTCAGAGAGATAAGGATTTAAATATTGTATTCTCTCCTCCCCGAAGGTTTATACACCATGACATGGATGCGCCCGCCTGGTGGAATTTTCACAAACGGCCAAATCTGTATATTGATGGTTTTGCTCAGAAAGGGCATCGCGGATTGATGCAGTTCCTAATGATACCTGAGAATGATCGTAGTTTTTTTCTTGAACACGAAGATGATTTTCGAGACGTATATACCTACATCTCATCTCTACGTCCGCCCAAATATCACGGGGCAATTAATGATTTCCTTGCTGCTAAAGGCCGTCAAGTATTTGAGAATAATTGTGCCCGGTGTCACGGCAGCTATGGCGAAAATCCCGTGTATCCTAATCTTCGTATCGAATTAAAGGATATCGGAACAGATCCCGTCCGATTAAATGCTCTGGAGATAGAAGGACGAAGTAAATACTCCCGCAGTTGGTTTGCCCATGCAAATGAACAAGGGGAGCAGAAAACAGTGATTAACCCTAATGGATATGTTGCTCCTGCATTAGATGGCATCTGGGCTTCCGCGCCTTATTTGCATAATGGTAGTGTCCCAACACTATGGCATCTCCTAAAGCCTCAAACACGACCTGTGGTCTGGAAGCCCGTAGCTCATGAATTCAACGAGAAATTGGTCGGACTTAGCGTGAAAGAGGTACCACAAATTCCCGCTTCCGAGTCTGATCCTGCTATTCGCCGAAGTTACTTTGACACCCGCAAGTTAGGCAAAAAAAATACGGGACATGATTACCCTGCGACTCTTAGCGACAGCCAGCGCCACGCTTTATTGGAATATCTAAAGACACTCTGAAAATAAATTTTTCAGCAAAGCGTTTACACATTTAGATGCTTCTTTTAGCTGGCTAACGGAAACTCTGTGAGTGCAGTTATGACCTAAATAGGTGACTTAGAATCCAACAGATCCGATGGCCATTTCAGGCTATTAAAGACTGCACACCGATCATCAGATCGGTCAGCAACATCAAACGATAGGGGGCTACCACAAAAAGGCGATCTGACAAACCACGCGCGAATCCAGTCTACAGTTGGTGACCACAATCATTACATCGCCAGCCCGAATACCTTACGGTTTCATAGCCCCATACGAGGAGCCAGATTCCCAGCGTACATACCGTTAGCAATAAATTTTTCCCGCGGCTACGATAAGGACGTACGGCGAGTACATATTCATCGCAGGCAGGGCATTTTTTCGATGAATGTTGCTGGGCTAAGACACGTAAAATCCGGCTCGTCGATTCACGAGTATTTAGACGTCTATCTTTACCGTACAGTCCCAACATCTAAAATAGCACTCCTGATAGCTCTAATTCTCTAACAGTTTTGAAAGCTGATTCAAACGCGCCACAACTTGTGGCGAATATTCAACTCTGGATTCTTTTACTGCGCCAAGCTGATTTCCTAATTCAGACTTTAACGAGTGGAAGGATTGTATTGTAAACGAAGCGGGCAGGGATCTAATCTCAGGAGCAACAATCTGCCCCAGTGATTCCGCATTTACATAATGCGGGTTCTCTCGTAACCGGGCTAATATGCTTTCTCTCAGTCCTCTTGCGTCCGTCAGTCCTGAAATATAAATTCGAAAAATTGCTGGTGTCAAAGCGACGGGGGCAACCACCCAGAACCGATTAGTTTCCGTTTCTGATTTAAGAAACTTTGCCGCCGCTTGCTCAATACTTTGCAATGGCACCTTCTCTCCAACCAGATCAATAACCTGATTGGTTCTTCCGAAAAATTCAAATCTTGGAAGGCCCCTGCTAAAACCTATCACTTTGATCTGATCACCGGTTGCATATCGATAAAGCCCTCCGTATGTTGTCATCACAACTTCATACACATGATCCAACTCCAATTGATCCAGTAAACGGACTTCGCCTGTTGCCGACTCAGGAATAAATTCCAGAAAGGTCGACTCGATTGCAGGCACATGTCCAGCGGCTGTCCCGAGGGGAAAACTAACACATCCTTCTGTCGACAATAGTCCTTTTGCCTGTACTGGAATATCCGGTTCCAACTGTTTTATTTGCTCACAGTACGATTTACTTCCCGCATCACCCCAACAACTGATAAGTGAAAGCTGTGGCCAAATAACCTTTGCAAGTGATTCCCGCGACCGGAGCGAGTCCATGCTCTTCTCAATCTCCCGTGTCCGTTTGGGATTTTTTTTATAACGAACCCTGGGATTGCTATTCACTTCTTTTAAGAAATGGTCCTCGCCTGAGCTTAATGCTCGCAAAAGGTTTTCCTGATCGTGCCAGATTACGTTGAGAATATTCAGCAGCAGAGTAGGGCTCCAAACGCTAATCAGTGAAAGATTTGGTTCGGATAATAGCTTGAGTGCTGTTAAGCGAATGACGGTGGTAGCCTGTTCATTACCGGAGAAACTTGGCGCATCGACAATCGCCGTTCTGGACAGCATTCTTGCCAAGGGACTCAAATACTCTTCATCCGATTCAAATCCAATCGGAACAACACCGTCTTCGAAGGTCTGTTGAACAACGGGCGTAACCGACCAGTAACTTTTTCCCCGAAATGCCAGAGGGTTCTGGCAATGCAGATCATAAATCCATGTATTGACGACTCTTTGAAAAGATTTTTTCAGTGCCTTTGTATAAGGGATTAGCTTAGCCTTTCCGGATGAGCCTGTCGTCGGCACAAGCCGATGCACCGGCTGTCTTAAAAGGACTTGGCTTTCTCCCTGATGGATACGTTTTACGAATTCTGCATAATGATCTCGGTAGTTCGTAACGGGTAATGATTCCTGAAATTCCGTGACGCTCATATTTTTAGCCAAGCCGAACTTTTTAGCAAAAGACGATGGGCAGGCTCCATCCAGAATTGACTTTAACAGGACCTCCTGGCTGTGCTGTGCTGTATGGGCGGCAGCCATATAACTGCGCCAGTCGCCTCTTGCAGAATGTTTCCAGACAGAGTTTGCAAGCCGACATGTGATCATCTAGGCGGGCCCTTTATGTAGAAAATTCTCAAAATCTACCGACTGATCTAATTTATAATTACGTAACAACCTCAGAGCTACATTGGAATAATTTTCAGCCTTTAATTCTGCCAGACAGCATAATTCATCTCCTCGACCAAACCCGGGATTCATCTGCACGAAGAATTGTGCATGCGGATCTTTAGTCCGCAACGTTGTCATTTCGGCAATATCTTCTTTCAAGACGTACCACCCGCCCTGAGACTTAATAACTCCGCGTTCAGGATCGTAGTCATCACCGCCTAACTCACTTCCAAGAAAATCGATAACTCGCTTTGCCTGAAGGGGGATTGAGCGGTCTTTATTAGGATAAAACTCCCGGAAAAGTACCGGCAGAAAGTGATAGGTCTTATATCCTTTGGAGATCAGAAACCAATAGAATTTGTCGCCCTTAGTGCGAGGCATTAATTCGTCTACTAAACAGGCAGATGCGAGTAATAGTTCTCGTTTTCCCCAATACTTCCTCTGAACCACCGTGTCTCCGGAAAATAAGATCGAGTAGGCTTTCCCATCGATTTTGAGTTCTCGTAATTTCTGTGTCGAAAAGCCAACAATCCGGCCCGTCCCAATTGCGCGGATCATCAAAATCCAGTGCTTATCTGCCAGATCCTTTGAGAAGGTCTCCCGGGAGACGTTGTCATAACACTGATGCATCAGGTTAAACATCGCTTCAGATTCAGACGCATTTAAATCGTCGACCGTCCGCAATTCCCAGATTATTTCTTTGGCCACGTCAATATCCTCTACAACCATCCTAATTCAAGATAAAGCGGGCGTCCGTCCAGCCCGAACGATGACTGTTGTTTTATCTGCCATGACACGAGGAACACCTCCGTATCAAAGGTATGTTTTGATAGTTTTCTTACCAGTTGATAGGACTTATGCGATTCATGCATTCCCAATGCAACATATTCAGCGTGTCGCTGTTTCCCCTCTTCAATTACTGACTTGAGGACTGTCAGAATGGAGTTAGCGTCTGCCCGACAATCCACCAGAGGTAGCACAGCAGTCACGTACTTAAAATCGTAAGGTGGCTTATGAATCAACGGCTGGCCCCTCATTCGATACCAGCAATTCAGAGGTAATTGACATAACTGCAGCCATCGTGGATATGATTTAACAACTAACTGCTTAACATTTCTCTGATCAATTACTCCCATAACTGATTGCCGTGCACTCTGTTTACCAGTAACAAAGAACTTTCCAGCGTAGTGTTCTTCGCACTGCTGTAGCCAGCCATCAGGATTATAAACCGGGAAAAGTTGGTACTGTGGACCCAATGCCTGTATTTCATTTACTACTTGTCGTGACTCAACACGATCGACGTTAGTTTCCGGTACCTTAACTTTATCCATTGCATTGACCGGAATAAGAAATGTCGAGAACCGTCCGACGGAGTGATAAAAGGGCAGGCCGGCTCTCCCGCTTGTCAGTAGCTTTCGCGCTAGTTGATTTCCTTCCAGAATGGTCGAGAAGTACCATCTCGGTTGTTCTGTCGAATTATGGAGCTTTCTCATGGCCCTGTATCCCCGCGCTACCAGACCTTGATTGCGATATTCCGGTATGCAGCGAAGTGAGCTTAGATAACCTATTTGAGATTCTTCACCGTTGATAAACATAGTCCGAATACTGCGGCAGCCGAATCCAACTGCCACATCGCGAACCGTATCACGACAGATAATTACATCCGTATCTGCTCCGGCGGGGCAGGACGACTGAAAGAAGGATGGTTCGGATTCATAAGTTATGGTTGCCAAAGAAGTTCTCATCGGAGTGTGTCGAAGGACATTCCGAAGTTGGGCATCGTCTGCCTGTGAGGCAATATCAAAAGTATATCTAACCACGATTTACCCTTTCTCTACTCTGCCTTTAACAACTCACCTTGCCAGTTTTCATCACCCAGGGGTAATCCACTCCGTCCGGAAACATCATATCGGTGCATTGCATTTATCACCAGATAATTGACCAGCCGATAAGGGTTGCGTACATTCACACGCTTTCGACCACGCCGTAATATACTTGGCCAGGAATAAAATTCCTTCCGTGCATTTAAGCACATATCTTCCAGATCTTTGGGAGTCATATTGCTGGGGGTAAATGGAATCATGTTATAGCGATAGTCGTCATCCAGCCACCAGGCATCAAACAGTAACCGCCCCTGTTTCTCCATTCTTTTATACAAAGGTGTACCCGGAAACGGCGTGACATGATTGAACGCTCCGATAAATAGTCCATTTGATTTAGCAAATTCCATCGTTGTCCTAAACGATTCAGGATTGTCGTGATCATATCCAAAGATAAACGTCCCATAAACGCAAATATTATGCCTGCGCAGACGGGCGAGTGCTTCAGCCGGGCCTCCTTTCATTAAATTGAATCCTTTGTTCATCTGTTTAAGAGTGGATTCGTCCAAAGACTCGAACCCTACAAGGATGCCGACACAGCCGCTTGCCTCCATTAACTGCAGAGCTTCATCGTCATAGGCCACGTTAATGGCTGACTGACTAACCCAACGAATCCTGAGAGGAATTAGTGCGCGCATAAATTCCTTGGCTTCTTCCAGATTCGAAGTAATATTGTCATCAATAAAGAAAAACATTTGCCCCGGTTGGCGAATACGTTCAATCTCAGCAATCACCCGGTCAACGGGACGGTGGTTATGGCTGGCATCAAAAAAAGTTTGAATTGCACAAAAGTCACATTTAAATCGACAACCCCGAGCAAACTCAACCAGTTTAATGGGAAGATATTTTTTTCCTTCAAAAATGGTGCGATCCGGTGTAACTATCAAATGCGGACGTTCAGTAGCTTTGTATAACTTACGAGGTGTCCCATGCCGATAGTCGTCAACGACCTCCTGCAATAATCCCTCGGCTTCGCCGATCACGATCGACTCGCAGTATTGCATCACTTCTTCAGGGCAAAGCGTTGCATGAAACCCTCCCATTACAACCGGTATCCCCCGACGACGATATTCGGAAGCAATCTGATAACAACGTTTGGCGGTGTATGTTTCCACACTCAGCATCACCAGATCGGTGGCTTCGTCGAACTGAATAGGTTCGAGGCGGTCGTCATAGAAGCGCCGTTCGACACCATCGGGCAAAAGACTGGCAACCATTGCCGCCGGGATCGGCTGCATTTTCCAGGTCCGAATATATTTTTTCATACCGATACGTTTTCCAACGCACGGATGAATGATGGTAACCCGGAATTTTGACTTCGCATTGCTAATCATGGAAACATTACCTGCCGAAATTACCCTGCTTGATGCAATACGGGCACTTCAGATTCATCCATCGCCTTTTCGGGCCAAAGGGGATCAAGAATCCAATCACAGTTATAGAACTTCTTTAGATTACGAGCATAAAACCGGTAACCCATATTTGCCAGCAATGCGACATGCATTTGCCTGGGATTCCGTAAGACCCGTTTGATAATTGGCTTCCAGCGATAGGCATATTTCCATGCGAGTTGGTTACCTTCCTGTAGCTGTTCAACGGTCATATTCTTCGGCTGGAAAACAACATGCTGGCCGTCGTACAGTTCCCAGTTCTTACTAACAATACGATCCTGCTCAAGCAACTCATGATATAATCCAGTACCCGGAAAAGGTGTAACGATGGCAAAGCGTGGCAAATCAATCCCCAAATCAAGAGCCATTTCTGCCGTATCTCTAAATACAGAGGGTGTATCATTATCGAGCCCAAAAACAAAACAGCCCTGCAGGGCAATGCCTCGCAAATGCAATTGTTCAACCACGTTTTTATAATTTTCGGGATGATTAAATGACTTCTGAGTACTTCTAAGAGTTGCTGGAGAAATCGATTCTAAACCCATCAACAAACCACGGCAGCCGGAGCGAGCCGCTAAGTCTAATAGCGGAATATCATTACATAGCAACGTCGTGGATAAACCGTACCAGCGGATCCTCAAAGGTATTAAGGCTTCGAATAATTCCGCGGCGTACAGTTTATCCGAAATTAAATTCAAATCAATAAAGATGGCACGTTTTGCCTGTTGTTGCTTGATGTCACTTACAATTTCACCAATTGGCTTTTGATAAGGTTTACGCCCCCAGGCATTGGGAACAACACAAAACGAACAGTTATGAATACACCCTCGGGTGGCTTCAAATACTTCATCTGTGATATACATTTTCTTAGGTAACACTTCTCGTTTTGGCAGCGGGTATCCACCAATATCGAGATTTGGTCGCTGGTTGTAACGACTTCTTAAAATACCGTTACTAAAGTCTCGCAACAGTTGCGGCCAGGATTCTTCAGCATAGCCCACGACAATGCTATCGGCATGCTGCTGTGCATCCTCGGGCATCAACGTCACGTGCGGACCACCCATGATTACTGTCTTCCCCCGCTCTCGAAACTGTGCTGAGAGTTCATAAGCACGCATGGCCGTGCCCGTGATGACGGTCATACCAATCAATTCCGCTCCGATCGCATCAATATCAAGCACCTCTGTGCCTTCGTCATAACACTGAAGATCCACCTGAAGATCCTCAGGAATTAACGCCGCCAACGTTGGAAATGTCAGCGGCATATATCGCAGTGACTTTTTGAATATCCCTTTCCTGCATCGATATAGCGGTCCTTTAGGAGATATCAGCGCAATTTTTAGTGGTTCTGACACAATCCCTTTTTCCCTAACCCGAACCTGAAATCGAAACTGTCGCTATCGGTGGCGATTCGTTCTGACTACAAAACCCACTTTTACCGCAGTTGTCGATTCCAATTCCGGACATGAATAACTCGTCAACCGGCTGATAGCCGTCGGCAGGATCCCAGGGAGTAAAATCGATGGACTCCGGCTTCGGTTTTTCCTTCCTTTTGGTCAGACCGAACAACATGCCCTGCTTCTTAAAGGTCTCTTTGGCATATAGCGGGTTGTATGAAAGGTACAACAGTAATCTGGTGAGTGAACTAAGATTGGTTTTGAAATCCCAGAATCGTTTAAAAATCGACCAGGGGCGATTCCAGCGATCCCGATTCCTCCAAACGGCCTCCGTTAATTCATCAGGACTCATATGTTTTGGAATAAACGACGCATGATTAAACCGGTAATCCGGATGCATCCACCATTTCCCTCCGTACAGCAGCCGTTTTTCATCTCGCAACCGGTCATATAATGGTGTCCCGGGATAGGGCATCAGGATATTATAAGCCGCGAAGCAGAACTTATGTTCCATCGCGAAATGGTGAGTTTCTTCAATTGACTCGAGCGTGTCAGAGTCGTGTCCCAACGTAAAGGTAGCCCAGGTTTGCAAATGATGATCCCGCAGAATCTGCACCTGTTTTTCATACCTGTCCCAGCCAATTTCTTTCCGCCCCACAAAGTTCGGGGCTTTCTTCATCGCTTTGACCGACTCTGGTACGATCGATTCAAAACCAACTACATTACCAATACATCCACTACGAGCCAGTAAGTCCATTAATTCAAGATCATTGGTCATATCCAGGGATGCCTGACTGACCCACTTTACCTTCATGGGAATTAACGCCCGCAGAAACTCTTTAGCTCGTTGCTGATCGGAAAGGAAATTATCATCAACAAAGAATAGGAATTTACGATTTTGCAGTTCAATCTCCCTGAGGATTTCATGTGTTAACCGCACATAGTTTTTCCGCTCGAAATAAACACTAACTGCGCAAAAGTCACAGGCGAAGCGACATCCACGCGTATACTGCATTAAGGAGAGTGGTAGGTAACCTTTATCTGCGTAGAGTTCCCGCCGCGGAATAATTCCACCTTCCTGTGGAACGCCAACCGGAGCATGGTAAACAGGTTTCAACTCGCCACGCTTAAAGTCTTCAATAACCCCGGCCCATCCGGTCTCCGCATCCCCGATGTAAATCGAATCAGCAAACTTGGCAGCTTCTTCAGGGAAGAGTGTCACATGCATTCCGCCAAAGATGACCGGAATACCTCGTTGCCGGTAGATCGCGGCTATTTCATAGGATCTTCTGGCCGTATAGATTTCGATACTAATGGCCACCAGGTCAGTTGGTTCGTCAAACGGGATATCTTCCATCCGATCGTCATACATTACACACTCCACATCGGGTGGCGTAATCGCGGCTAACACCGAAAGTGGCAGCGGTTCCATCCGACCTTCGTCGGTATAATCACCGTGTTCATGAAATCCGATATTTGGAAAAATCAATGTCAACTTCATAATGTAATCACATTGAGCGGGTCAGCTTCTTGCCGTTCTTCGAGCCATTCCACCGGGATGTCCTCGGCGCCCAACACTCGATCCTGCTTCCGATAAACTTCTCGCCGTGAGACCACATTGGACATCCAGTACAATCCCAGTCGATACACATCCCGCATGTTAGTCCGCCAAGCCATGCCACGTCTTAAGATTGAAGACAGCGTGTTAAACTTCCTTCTCGCCCGAAAACAACCCGCAGTCAATTCCTCGGGCGTCATGCCAGCAGGACTAAATGTCGCATGACCGTAACGATAGTTTTCATCTAACCACCAGCGGTCATAGAGCATTCGTCCTTCACCAACCAGTCGATCGTATAACCGTGCCCCTGGCATCGGAGTCAACGGATTGAAATTGGACAAATAGAATTTATGATCAATCGCAAACTCCACCGCCTCATCAAAGGACTCAGTGGTGTCCTGGTCATAACCAAACACAAATGTTCCGTAAATCATAATTCCGGCGTCCTGAATGATACGGATAGAATCGCCATAACTTCCATAATGGACGTTCCAACTCTTAGCCATTTGCCTGAGATTATCGGTATTGAGCGACTCGAAACCAAACAATGCGGAAATACATCCACTTTTCCGCATTAACTCGACAAGATCAGGATCCTTGGCAATATCGATTGACACCTGGCAAAACCATTTCTTCTTCAAAGGTATCAGTGCTTCGAATAACTCACGTGTCTGATCACCATTGGTGAAAATATTGTCATCCACTAGAAAAAGAAACTTGCCTGAATACTTTTTAATCTCGTCAATAACCTGTCCTAAGGGCCGTTGTCGCAGGTTCGATCCATAAAATGCACGTATCGAGCAAAAGTCACAGCTATACTTACACCCTCTTCCGTATTGCACAAGTGTTACGGGAGCGTATTTTTTTCCGGCAAAGATACTACGGTCAAACTTGATACCGTCAAGACCGGGAAACTCGTCCCCCTGATAAATTGCCTCTAAGCAATCTCTTTCCACGTCGTCAAGAATCCTTTGCCACACTCCTTCCGCATCTCCGACAACAACCGAATCTGCAAATTGAAGTGCTTCATCCGGAAGGAATGTCGGATGGTACCCGCCCATTACCACCTTGACTCCACGACGCCGATAAGCTGCGGCGATTTGATAGGACCTGCGAGCTGTATAAGTTTCAACGGTCATCGCCACCAGGTCCGGCTGATCATCAGTCGGCAGAGGAGCTAGACGCTCGTCATGGAATACCACTTCATGATGTTCCGGAGTTAGGCCTTTGAGGATGGCAAAGCACAGCGGCGTCATCGCATCTGTACTGCGATGATCAAAAAGATTCGGTCGGATAAAAGTGATCTTCATTATTTATCTGGTTAAAACATGATTTTCAATAGTGTGCCTAGCATCCTCAACTAATATTAGCAAAAGGCAATTCTTCGCTTCATTGTTCAATGTGCTACAATCTCGTCCACTTGCACTTAATTGTTCGTTAATCTGTCTACAAATAACTAACACCGTCAGGATACGTATGCTGTTCTACAAGATTTATGAGGTTGTCGGGCCGATCATCCTGTTCCCACTCGCACTTATACTTTGGTGGTCCACCAGCCAAAATGACATTACAGTAACTTTTTATGCTGTCGGTATGCCCGTGGCTGTTGCTTTTCTAATTCCCTATATTGGTATTCGTTTGCTACATATCTGGGAAATTCGCAGCCCTCATTCCAACAAGGGCTTTCGTCCACATCATGGATTTATGTTCGGATCGGCAACAAGCGTCATTTGCTGGATTGTCTACAAACTGTACCTGCAAATCCCACTCAGTGACTCCAGTTGGTTGTTCCCCATTATCCTAGGAATAACAATTGGACTGATTAATTTCATATTTGACATGTTCGCGATCAGTCGCGGCGTCCTTGTTGTTTTCAATAAATCGTACAGTTTGGGAAAATCCGCATTCCATATATCGCTTCAATATGCTCCTATCTTCTTTGCCAGTTTCGGTATCGCTTATGGATTTGAACTACAACGTCTGATCAACACAATAAACGACCCTGACTCCGTATCAAGCTATGGCAGAATGTTGATTTCTATCCTAATCTCACCAATGTCCACCGAAATTTTCCACTGGATCTTCTATGGCGAGTCATCTCTAAAGAGTTACAAGCGGCTGTCGGAGACAAATTAATCAGTCTTCTTTTTTCTACGCAGAACAATGGGTAAGAGGATTCCAGCAAGCAGACCGATACCCCCAGCATAGATCGTTCGCATTAGCACAAATCCGTCAATCACCTGATTATCAAAGGCATTTGTTAACGTCGCAAAACTAATCAACTGCCATCTGTCGTTCTCATAAGTAAGCGTTGCCATCCATTTACTTTTCAATTCAAGTTCCTGTCCGGAGGCCATGACATACGTATCACCCAAATCTCCTACCGAAACAACAAATTTCCCATTTTCAAAAACAGCTCTGTCGGTCGTAATGGGAGCTACCGTCATGACATCGATAAATGACTTGATGTTGGCAAAAAAATCAACCACTCCCTGACGACCAGTTGATGACGTACCATCATGCCAAATACAGGTAATCTCTTCATGGCAATACTTATCAGCAATCTCCGCAAACTTCTCCTGATTAAACAGAGTGAAGATTTCCTCTTTCGTCTGCTCGAGTCTTTCTTCAATAGATTTTAAATCCGGGGAAACAGGATTCTCAGATTCATCCTGTGCACTAATACCCGACGGTATCAATAACAGGGAAAACAACAGGTAGAGTTTACTTTTTTTGTATGGGTACATCTCTTTCTCCTTTAACTATTCAGATTGATTTGAGTGCAATTTTTGTTGCTTTAAATGATTTATCATCTGCTCGGTATTCCACATATCGGGTTCCGGTTCGGTCACCTCAACCGGGCCTCCCCACATTCGTAAATAATGCTTCCAGTACGACGGACGTGGTTTATCGTCAGCGGGTACATCTGGAAGACTTGTCCAGGGGATATCCGGATATCGATGATGGTTGAGATCCCACTCACCGTTGAGCAAAACGGCCGACATTAACCAGTTATGTTTCAGGTTAAAAGCACCATCAACAATACTTCTCTCGGAATACGCATGCGCAATATATTGACGCGTTGACCAGTTGAAGCCAGCCATCAGAAACATCGCCAGCACAACCTGCCAGTCAAGAGACAACCCCCAGCAGACACCGCCCCAGAATATCGCCGTCAACAGCATTTCCAGCCGAATCCTCCAGACATCACGTGTGGTGATGTCCTTCATATTACCGTTGCCAAACTCTTTGCCCGTCACCAACGAGCTTTGAGCCGTACCCGGAATAATAGCCGTCGCAATAGAAGCTAACACCACAAGCACATAAAATAGCCCCACTAATGTGCCATACCACTGACAACTCTTAAAGAATCGCGACCAAAACCCAGGGTAATACTGGTCAAATATTTCCGCGTCAGTGCGATTGCGATAATGGTGCCCCTGATGAGTTACCTGGACCAAGGTGAAACTCACAGGAAAAAACATCGATGAAACGACTCCCAGTAAATAATTGTGTCTTAAATCGCTCTGAAGATTTAAATGAATTGCTTCATGCATCAAAGCATAGTTCGTCAACATTAAATAACTGAAAATAACACCCAACCCAAGAGTCCAACCCCAGTGAGCCAACTGAGACGCAACCCAAAGCATGACAATCGCCGAAACACCAACTGCGATAACAAGCACGAGATTCAACCCGTTTCGTATTGGCATGTCATCCCTACGGACAACTTTTAAATGCTTCCAGGGTAAAGTCGCTGATTCACGATTTTCAGGCATATTAAATTCCCAATTTGCTTTACCCGAGCAACCTAATCTTAATATAGTTCGGTCTTAATTGCTGATTATTTTTTTCAATCAGGATAGCTACTTAAGCCAAACAATATTTTCAAACTCGAAATTTACAGCACAAAGCCTTTTATATAAAAAGGTGTTACAAGCGATCTCTCTTCATAATATTTCCAACTACCAAGACTCACATTCAATTTAACCATACCTGCCCTTAACACATTTCTCATGACTGTTATGCCACAACTAGTTCCAGACACTTCTGAAGCAATCCGAACGATCCATAATCACAAACAGGATGCGGCGCCACCGCAACATGATCAGACACCATCAAATAACAGCTCTCACTCAACCTTATTCATTTAATAATTTGAGAATTTCCGTGCGGTTTCTGACTCTTGCCATTTCCAAGGGCGTTTGACCATCACTACGCGGTTTGTTGATATCTGCTCCCGCTTCAATCAGTATTTTGGCAGCCTCTGTACTTCTCCGAGTGATGGCTCGATGGAGAGCGGTTTCCCCGTCACTACCGGCGGTCTGATCAATTTCTACTCCCTCAGCAAGCAACTGTTTTACACGAGCAATATCATTCTGTTCGGCTGCCTTATAAAGAGGCGGTTCTGCTAATTGTGGATTGGTTGATAGGGACGCTTCAGTTGTTGGTGGACTCGGCTGTTGTGCGCCGTTCTGTGTTTGGTTCGATTGCGAATCGGCACAGCCAGAAATCATGACCGAGGCGAATAAACAAATCGCTAGGCTGGCTGAGAATTTCAACATAATTCAGATCTCCTAATTGTCTTGTAATTCAGAGTTTTATTTTGGACCGCATGCCGTATATAAGACGTCTAACGCTCAATCAGCAGGCTATTCAGGTATCATGGATTCAGTTTCAACTATCCTTATCTGGCCGTAGTTTATGCAATTATCGGGTTTCCTAACCAGTATTAAATTTGCTACAAATCGATGAGTTTGTCGCATGTATTGCCACAAGATGTAATCAATCCGACACTCCGGTTAGGATTCCCTATTCTCCGGTTGTTTCCAATTAACCTTGTCCCCCGAAATCGTAGGCTGCGAAAAGTAAGCGAACGGTTGACTGCCAACTCCATAGCTTAGAATAGCAAAGGGATTTCGATAACCACTGGAAGTAAAACAAGTGGGTTAATAGAACTGATCAATGGAATAATCTGCGACGAATATGGGAAGAGACAACTTACCGGTTTAACACCCAATAATTCCAAAAAGCTGAGCTACTCTACTGTCTGCTTTAATAAGTCAGCGTTGATTGATTGAGGTGGTCCCGAACTGCTTCCCAGTTTGGAAGTGCATTATGCAAAACGGCTGTAAGGCTATGATCATTCCCTTGTTCAATTAAATGAGCAAGCTCATGAACAATGATATACTCCAGACAGTCCGGCGACTTATGTACTAAGGCGGCATTAAGCCTTATCGTTCTTTTTTGAGGGTTACAACTCCCCCAAACATCATCCATAGCACGAACAAACACGGATGCGGCCTTGACTTGTAGACGTGTTTCCCACTTACCAACTAACTCATACGCCGCTGCCCTCAATTGATTACGATACCATTGCTTCAAAAAATGACTGCGTGTTGCAATATCCGTATCTGCTCCGATCCTGAGAATTAGCTTCTTTGTTTGAAGATCAACAACTGGTGAGCCTTTTTGCTCGACAACTGAAAACTGATATCGCTTACCCCAAACCCAATGAGTCTCCTGTTTTATATATTCCCGATATTTCCGCGGATCGTCGCTCTTCCGTTTATTCATCATCGATACTGTTTCTGAACAGAGGTATTCTGAACTGATTTTCCCTTAACAATTCCTGCTCTGACGAGAATCATTAGCATCTGAAAATCCGAACAGAAGGTCCTTTATTTGCGGCAAGGGGAATTAGGCACGATCGGCCATTGGAGTTACTTTAATTTTAGGTTCGAGTATAAAGATGTGTACCTGGCAAAAACATTAATACCAGTTAATGACAATTTAGCCATCACCCACCTTAAAGGAATTCATTCGTCCTATGAGCAATCCCTACCAAGCTCCTCAGAAACCCCTTTCCACTGTCAATTCTGCCGTAAGCAATCTATACAACTATAAAAATCTAGGTGCTCTAACCGCTATTACGACCGCCTTGTTATTACTTGGTATTTTTTCAGCTGGGGTGGAAACATGGTCGTCTTACAACCAATTAGACCTACTCAATCGAATGCGGTCTGGAATGCAATATACACAGGGGGAGGCAATGGCAAATGATACCAGAGAAATGGCAATTGGTCTGGCAGCTTTAGCAATCTATATCCTGACTGCGATTGTATTTGGAATTTGGATCGTCCGGGCACATAAAAACCTTTACGCCTTTAAGTTACAAAGACTGAGCTATACGCCAGGATGGGCCTTAGGCTGGTTTTTTGTACCTATCCTTAATTACATTCGTCCTTTTCAGGCGATGAAGGAACTTTGGCAAGCCAGTCACGGTGGCGTTAAATGGGATTCATTTGCATCCGCAAACCTTATCAACCTCTGGTGGTTATTGTGGGTTGTAAACAGCATATACAGTACTGTAGTCAGCCGAATGTTTTTATCACCAAGCAATATCGACGAACTGATTATTGGTACCAAAGCAAGTATGTTTAGTGTTCTCATTCATATCCCCCTTTGCCTGTTAGCGATCAAATTGGTCCGTGGTATTCACAATGCGCAAGAGAAACTGGCCAACTCACATGCTGAAATGCTGAACAACTAGAACATGTAAACCATTGATAATGCATCGCTTGGCCACAGACACAGACTTACGGTAAGATGTGTTCTTAGGACTTTCATCCAGACCATCAAATTGAAAGCCGTTGAGGATGCACAGGCTCATACCATAGTTGCTCCCATTTTTTACGAGGACTTTTTATGTCAAAATTATCGGCAACATTTTTGCTTTTTGCTTCATTACTCACAATACCATCGGTAGCGGCACCACCTATTCGAAAATTCGACGCCGCTGGAGCCCCGTCATTTAAAGTACTGACGCCGGGTGAAAGTCCGCCTCTTGACACCCACGAGAATTACGTGATTGGCCCTGAATATATTCCGGCTCCTGAACTGAAGGTGGTTGAAGGCGTTCCGCAGGGAACGGTTCGACAGTTTACGATCGATTCCAGGGAAACCAGGATCTACAACCCGGGAATCGCCCGGGAAACGTTTGGGACAGTTGATCCCACAAATCCCAAAACCTTAATCGTCGATACGCATGAGATTGACTATAAGCGGCAGATTACTGTCTACATTCCTGCCCAGCATAAGAAGCGAAGCAGGGCACCCTTTATGATTTGCCACGACGGCCCCAAGGGCAAACCCAACATGACGCTACCGCATATTCTGGACAATCTGATTGAGCAAAAAAGAATTCCTCCAATCATTCTCATCCAGATCGCAAATGGAGGCGGTGATGCTCAGGGACACCAACGGGGGAAAGAGTATGACAACATGTCAGGATTATTTGCTGAATATATTGAGACCGAAGTGCTACCGCGGGTGGAGAAGAATTACCAGCTACATTTAACAAAAAACCCGGACGGTCGGGCAGTGATGGGATCCAGTTCCGGAGGTTCCGCCTCGCTTATCATGGCATGGTTTCGCACCGATCTTTATCGACGTGTACTCACTACCTCAGGAACCTTTGTGAATCAGGCCTGGCCATTTGATCCCGAGTATCCTGATGGCGCCTGGGGATTTCACAAGACAATCATACCTGCCAGTCCCAAAAAACCGATTCGCCTGTTTATTTCTGTTGGCGATCGTGACTTACTCAATCCAAACGTTATGCGCGACGACATGCACGATTGGGTGGAAGCTAATCACCGGATGGCCAAAGTACTAGAGGCTAAAGGTTACGAGTATCAGTATTTGTTCTGTCGCAATTCGGGCCATGGTATCCGCAATGCCAAAGCCCAATTCATGCCCCACGCTATTGAATGGGTTTGGAACGGATACCGCTCCAAACCTATTAAGTAAAACATGCCGGTAACCTGGTAATTCAGTGATGATCTAAAATCAGCAGGCCCTGTACCGTCTGCTGAACCCGGAATCGTCGCAATGAAATTTATGCCGAAAAGCGAGCGCAGGCCGAGGTCTGACAACTTTGGTAATCATCCAACTCTGCAGACGCAGCTTTAAACGTGCCCACAAGGTTAAGGCAGACCCTGCAAAAACCCCCATACAGCGAGCACAGATAAAACGGCGAAAGCAACGCCGAGACCAAGGCCTTTCCTAAAACTTCCGCCCCGGCCAGCGTTTACCATCGCCGTGAATAATGCACACCACGTCGTATACAGCAATAAAAACGATGCCATGCAATGGCCGCTAGTCTATTGTGAGTCTGTGGCTTCGACGGTTGTATCATTTGAATTTGATGCGTCTGAGTTAACTTCTCCAGTCTCTTCGTTACATCCGGAAACAAACAAGACAGCACCAATCAGTAGCAGTACAATTATTCTTTTCATCGGTAGAGCTCCAATTCTTATATTGAAATTTTATTTTTAACACCTCTTAATGTGCCTCACGTCTGAAGCATTATCGGTAATCATAAAACATAAAGTTAGTGTTGAAACCGCTACAAAACATGTGTTGAGTTATTAAATCTGCTACATATCAGGCAAGGACTCTTACCCACAATAAAATGGATTCGACTCGGCTATTTTTCTCATAACTCCCCTTAGAGACGTAATTGTTATTTTTCCAAATACAATTAATCGCCTTGGTTATTGGATTTGCCGCAAGACAAGCTCTCTGGCAGATCGTACTCCTAATAGCTAAGTTGAAAACCGTAAAAGAAGGGCTACCGGATGATCCCCCCTTCTTTCCATGGAAGGACTATCTAATAGTGGTCTGTATATACTCCTCGCGAACGACTCGGCAGAGCACATATAAAATCTCATCTCCGGATTGATTACATCATTGGCGAACAGCTCGATTATCGCCCTTGTTAGCTAGCATTTTCATTGCGTCATGCAGTGAGTTACAATTGTGAATTAGTAGGTATCAGCACTAACGGGGCTGTAAAAAAAATTCAGACATCTCAGGAATCATATGAAAACGATAATTGGAATTTCACTTTGTTTTATGTTTTGGGTGACCACTTGTGATTCGGCCTGTGCGGAAAATTGGTCCCGTTTTCGGGGCCCTTCGGGACAGGGTATTTCAAACGAGACAAAGCTGCCTGTTACATGGTCCACAACGAAGAACATTAAATGGAAGACAGACCTGCCGGGTAAGGGATGGTCTTCACCGATTGTCTTTAACGATCATCTATTTCTCACAGCATCCACTGAAGAGGGTGTATCCTGTCAGGTGATCTGCATTAACCGCAAGGATGGAAGCATCAACTGGAGCACCGAGGTTCATCGTCAGAAACCGGGCCCGATGAGAAAGCAAAACTCATATGCCACGCCAACCCCAGTGACCGACGGAAACCATGTCTATTCCGTCTTTTATGACGGCACGATCATTGCCGTGGATTTCTCCGGAAACATCGTCTGGAAGAACAGCGAAGTAAAGTTCTTTAGTCTGCATGGTCTCGGCGCATCACCGATTCTGGCTAATGGGCAGGTTATCATGCCGTTCGACGGTAGTAGTCGCGAGGAAACTCAACTGGGATGGAAAATTCCCTGGGAAAAGGCCGTGATACTGTCGCTTGATGCCGAAGATGGATCGTTGCGTTGGAAAGGGCAACGCGGTAAATCACGTGTCGGGCACGTGACACCCATTCTGGTCAACAATGACAGCCAACTCATCAGCGCTGGGGGGGACCGTGTACAGGGATTCGATCCAACCACCGGTAAACGAATTTGGTCAGTCTACAGTCAGGGCGAAGGAGTTACTCCGTCGCCCGTTGTTGGCAATGGACTGATCTACACCTCATCCGGCTTTGAAGCCCCGACACTAAGGGCCATTCGACTAGGCGGTAACGGGGATGTGACCAAGTCGCACATCGCCTGGGAGCAAAAGAGTGGTGTCGCTGCGCTCTCGTCATTGTTATATATCAAGCCTTACCTTTACTCCATTTCACGAGATAATATTCTTCATTGCCTAGAGGCCTCATCCGGCAACATTGTATGGCGTCAGCGTCTGTCCGGCACCTACTCCGCTTCACCCGTTTATGCTGATGGACGCATTTACATTCTGTCTGCCGAGGGGATGACGTTAGTGCTACGCCCCGGTGCAAAATATGATGAAATCGCTCGCAACGATATCAATGAAACCTGTTACGCTTCAATGGCTGTCTCGCAAGGTAACTTCTATATACGATCGGCCGAAAGTTTGTATTGTATTGGCAAAGAACGCCCCTAAAGTCTCAACCGACCGTCTATATACTTCGCTCTGACAGCCACATTATTGGTGCGGAACAATCCAAATAAAAAAGGGCACTCTGATCAAAAGTGCCCTTTTGGAATGCTCTTAAAAACTTTCATCTTCTAGTACGTAAGTACTGCGTCCATAAAGAACGATGTGTTATCCACAGTTCCGACTTTGCTATAACGGATCTCAGGCCGAAGTTTTAGATTTTCGATTTTACTCGAGTGGATATTTAATCCTACCGTGTGAGTCCTACCTTTATCGATACCTCTTATATCTTCGAAACGGTGCCCGATAGTCAACTTATCATTTAATTGATAAAACGCACTTTGGCGAAAGGCCTGAATGTTAAACCATGAACCCTCTTTCGTACCATAATAAAGTTCCATTGTCAGCTTGTCGTTTACCTTATGAGAAACACTAAGGTCATGGCTGTATTCCTCACTAATGATCTGAGCTGAGCGTGCATTAAAACCCGAAAGTGCACCCGCATATCCGTTGTAGCGAAGACGCGTGTTTTCGCCGAGGTTTGTCTTCGCACCAAATACGAACGTATCTTCAGCTGTGGCGTTCGGATTTTCGATAATTACGCCAGCCATGGTATTGAATGCAACGTTGATACCACTCGACCATCCGATATGATAATCAACCTGGCCAATCGTTCGATGAGCAACTACACCGTTTAATGTGTAGGGAGAGAGCGAAACTTCTGCTACCGTACGCGTGGCGAAAAACCTATCGCTGGAATAATGACCTGTATGGCTATCAGCTAAGAAATGCCCCAGTTTTAAGGTTGTATCACCGTAGTTTGTCGTCATGTAAAACTGAGGTAATGCCAGAGCGTATCCTCCACCGCGATCGAAACCAGCACTGTTGTCCCAATTGTTTCCATCATTGTGGTGACCTTGAAAATAGCCCGCGTCCCGTCCATATAAAGCGTCCATCTGAAAGGAAACCCTTTCTCCAGCTTTCTTCATAGAGATGCCAAGTTGATTAACGCCAACGGTTCCGTCATCTAATGCTCCAGTCGAAACACTGGAATCCGCAAGACCTCCGTTGCCGACGGACATCCATGAACCGAGTGAAAATCCCGCGGGAGTATTAGCCATCAATTTGGAAAACATATTTTCTGCAGGAGTGCCTTCATTGTTCGTGAAACGATCACTCTGCAATGCAGTGACATTCTCTGTTTTTTCCGTTTCCTCTGCGTTCACTAAGATCGCAGAACTCATTATTAGAAGAATACTAAGTCCACAAAAGATTCTCATTGTTTTATCCAATCCATGATTAAACAACTCTGAAGGGCCGGGTGCGCTTCTTTACACACTAGCATGTCGGCCTTTTGTCTATCGACTCTATTCTCTAGGGCAGGCGATCTTCAAATTAGAGCGCTCACAATTTGTAATTTTTAACAGCAGGTAATGTCGATTGTGAGGGTTTTGCTGAATTTTACCGGGCACAACAACTGTTCCTTCCCCCTCTAGATAACTACTCACGAGGTTACTAAATTAGCATCATCGCGAGCTATGAGGGAAGAGAATATATTGCCAATCATCCATCAGCTTAATACTTGAACGTTTCCGGCAGTTGCACATTCTAAATCAGTAATTTACTGATCAATTGAAGCATCTAATGCATCTGAAAGAGGTTTACCATCGGCATACGGGTATTTGATTCCAAGTAGTTTAGCGATTGTCGGAGCGACAGCGGTATTATCTGCGCCTTGCAGTTTACCACCTGATCGTATACCCGCACCGGAGAGTATACACATCGCATTCATCTTCTGGAGTTTTGCTAGAAATCCATGAGTACCGAGTGCCGTTTGTGCTTCTTGGTAACTCGCAACAAGCGTTTCTCCATTCACGGATCCGGAGACGCCATATCCATCTTTAGCAACCAGGATGGCGTCAGGCACCTGACCGTATTCACGTGGGTGTGGAAAGCCAACTTCATTAAAGCGATCTGGCAGCAGAACGTCAGCAACACCTTCCTGTCCCATGAAGATCTTCCTGACTTCGGCAGATTCCTGTGGCGCTTTAGCCGGATTGGTACAGTACACAAAACCTAATCCACCTTCCGGAATCACGTGTACTTGTGCCTGCGTTAGCTTTCCGCCTTCTACCGTCAGTAACCCTTCCTTTCGCAGCAGGACATTGGGTCGAATCGCTTTGGGTGTCAGAGTAAAACCGTGATCGGCAACCAAAATAATCGTGGTGGATTCACGCATTCCAGCCTCATCGATTGCCTCGATAATTCGAGACACACACATATCGGCATACGCATTAGCAGTATAGCTGTCTTGGGTTTGCGCCCCCCGTCGATGATGTGTCGCATCGTTATTCAACAGATGCACGAGCGTCAGGTGTGGTTTGCGCTCCCGAATCAAGTGACAGGCTGCTTCCGTCCAGACATAATCAAGACCGACAACACTCGCCTTGCGAAATGTCGCATGTGTTTCGTCCCGCAAGAACCCTTTTTCGATGAGTTCGGTTCACAATCGCGGTGTTGTGTAATCCAGTGCATTGGGAACATCCGGAAACTGGTCATCAAACGATTTTGAATTGCGAGTGCAAGGCCAGTTCACTTCAGCAGTCCTAAGTCCCGCAGCATGCGCCACATCCACCACAGTGGGAACTTTTACGAGATCGCTCTGATCACGATGGGAATCAATCTTTACCGGTACTCCGATTCCGCCACGAACCAGAACTCCATTGGCAAGCACGCCATGCCTTCCAGGTTTCATACCTGTCACCAGAGTCGTGTGATTGGGCCAGGTAACCGAGGGGTCCGAGACGGTCATTCCGCCTTCAACAAGACAGCCTTCCTGGGCAAGTCGACGTATGGTTGGCAAAGGAACTTTGGGGTCGTCTACCAGATAGGCTGCAAATCCGTCGATGCTGATAACAACCACATGCCGTTGAACTTCATTTGATAGAGCCCGGGAAGACGTATCAGGACAGGCAGTGATCAAGACTGCCAAACTGGCCAACCAATAATTTCTACTTAACATACTGCTTTGTCCTGTCTGTTTACATTATCGAAGGATATTACAAAATCAAATTTTTATACTCACCGATACTTTAGATTACCAAATCATCCAACGCTAATAATTATTTCAGGTGTAAAAACAGCAAAGGAGTTGAAGGCCGTCCGGTGCGTTCACTACTGCAAATATCCACAACGAGCATCAATGCAATAAGCCCGGTCTGTTTATTTCTTGGGCTTCGCCTACCATTCCTTTATTCCATAATCCCAACAAAATGCCTGCTCACGTTACGATTCTCACTTTTGGCCGTATAAACATGCGAACATTTTCCTCGGGAAAAATACTGGAATACGATTATTAAACGCACAGGATGCCGGGGCTTTCAATACCTTGACAATGAAGTTACTAAATCGCTCAATCCTCCTGATGGTTCCCACTCATGCCGGATGAAGCAAAATTATTAACCCGGGAATTGGCCCAATTCGTTTTCGCGATTAATTAGCTGGACATTGCAATAAGACGCCGCACTAGCAGTATCCAGCCGCATACCAACGTTAAGAATGCCCGAGAATTTTGGGGACAGCAGGTTTTGCGATACTAGCATCGTTATTTGAATCAACGGACTGCCGACATATCGTTTGCATGGGCACTCGGACTTTTGCCACAGTCGCATCAAGATGATACAAACGGTAAATACTTTAATCGAAGATTTACTCTTTCCGATTCACCAGGATCATCCAGCATGAATTATGACGATGGATTTAATACGGATTCCAATCACATAAATTCTGAGACCATACCGCCATCCCCTCAGACGCCCAACCTGTCGGGAGAGACCATTGGACCTTACGGGGTCATTCGCATCCTTGGCAAAGGAGCCATGGGAATCGTATATGAAGCGATCGATTCCAAACTAGATCGCAGGGTAGCAATAAAAACGCTACCTACCGAATTTGCCCGTAAAGAAACACGAATCTCACGATTCAAACGAGAGGCCACCCTTCTGGCATCTCTTAGTCACCCTAATATTGCCACGGTTTTTAGCCACGAACAGTACAACCAGCAACATTGTTTGGTGATGGAGTACATTGAAGGCCAGGGACTAGACGATGTTATTCTGAAATCCCAATTAACCCTACAGGAAATCCTGCAAATAGGATTACAAATTTCAGGTGCCTTAGAGACTGCACACAATCACGGCATCGTACACCGCGACCTAAAACCGGCAAATATCAGGCTAACTTCCAATTTTACGGTCAAGGTCCTGGATTTTGGATTAGCAAAAAATATAAGATTTGAATCGTTGGGATCGGCGGAGGATCCAACCGGCCAAACCGCAGCGGGGCAGGTTTTAGGAACACCGTGCTACATGAGCCCGGAACAGGCACGCGGCAGGACAGTTGACAAACGAACTGACCTTTGGGCCTTTGGCTGCATCCTATTTGAAATGCTCTCCGGCCAACGCGTTTTTGGTGGCGACAATATATCAGACACATTGGTTCAAGTCTTGGAACGGGAGCCGGACTGGACATTATTACCTGTCGATACGCCTGGACGACTGATCAAACTAGTTGAACGTTGCCTGCAGAAACATGTCGATGCAAGGCTTCCGGATGCAGGTATGATTCGCATCGAAATTGAAGAATTGATTGGTGGTCATTCTGCGTTGTCTAATGCCTCGGCAATTCGCCCCACTGTTTTGGGGAAATCACGTTCACAACGATTATCCTTCTTATTTCTTTGTGTTTTTATCCTATCTGTCTCAGTTTTCACAGGCTGGCTTATTCGAGGTGCTCAGCTAGATAGCGAAGCCGTTCCGGAACCAGTAAGTTTTGCAAAGCCGTTTTACACTTCACTTCAACTTAAAGAACCGATCGTTTTAGGCATGGAATCCACAGCCTGTCTGCAAACGTGTTTCGCGATATCCCCCGACGGACTTACCATTGTTTATTCCTCAGGCATTCGCACAGCCCCGCTCGTAGTTCGGAAGTTGGACAGCTTTGCGGATGTTATTATTCAGGGTACGGAAGGGGCACACAGCCCGTTTTTTTCACCGGACAGTGAACAGATAGCTTTCGTACAAAATGAAAAACTATGTGTCGTGCATACTGACGGAGGAAACGTAAAGACACTTGCTGATGCCGAAGTAGGCAGTGCGGGGGCCTGGCAAGCAGATGGGTTCATCTACTATCCAACTACAGAGGCATCGACTCTTTGGAGAATTCCTGAAACCGGAGGAGTACGTGAAAAACTATATCTAACTTTTTGGGGTGGCTGTGAAAACCCGACCGCGTTACCCGACGGCAGTCTGGTTTTCACTAAGAAGCGAAACAGCATTCATGACGACTATTCCGAGACAATCGTATTCAATCCCGAAGACAAATCCGTGGTTTCTTTAGGAATCCTGGGCATGCATGTCGAATATTGCGAACTTGGATACCTCGTGTACTGCCGAGATGGTGGCCTCTATGCCCGGTCATTTGATGTTAAGACTACGACGCTTTCAGGAAATGAATTGGCGATCACTTCTAAAGTCGCAAGTAATGGAATCACAGGCAATGCTCATTTTGATGTTTCAAACAATGGCACGATTTTGTTTCTCGAAGGCCGCCGAATAGAACAGGGTTATTTATCGGTTATGGGACCTGACGGTAAGGTAAAAAGGAGGCTGGAAAATTTTCCAGCTGGAAGTTTTGGACGTTTTGAATTATCTCCTAATGAGCGTTACTTAGCTCTGGAAATCGCCTCAGAAAGTGACGACATCTGGATTTATGATTTGTTCGAAAAGACGATTCGGAAAGTTACTAATCAGGGCAATAATCATCTGCCGCTCTGGACACCTGACGGAAAAGCAATCTATTTTGGCTCCCGGGTAGGGGAACGTACGGGCTTATATAAGATGGGCGCTTTTGGGGGTAATAAAGAAAAATTAGCTGAATTTGATGATTGGTATATCAGGGTGGCCTTCGGGTCTAGCACTGACATTATGTTGCTGGAAAGGAACAATGGAATCGCAGATGCTTCGGGGGTTCCCGATTTAGAAAACTTGACTGTCGAAAACAAGCACGTCAATTGGGGGCCGGTGATCTCACCCGATGATAAGTGGGTGGCATTCGTATCTGATCGCACTGGAAGATATGAGATTTTTGTAGCTCCCATGCCTCTGGATGTCCAAAATGCTCGCCAGGTGTCAATTGACGGCGGCTTTTTCCCAACATGGTCACGTGACGGAGGCAAAATATTTTACATTTATGACAACAAATTCTATCAGGTCAACATTGATAATAAAACATCCGACGCGTTAGCTGCTCCTGAAGAGCTCTTTGAACACGATTGGGTTGGAATTCCAGGACGGAATTATGCTCCATACGGTACTGACGGTGATTTTATAGCTGTGGAACCCATCGAGCCCGATCTGCCCGTAGAAAGACTCAAAATCATTCAAAATGCTTTATTACCCGGAAATTAAACAGAGACGGATCCACCAACATGTTACGCATTAGTAACACTATTAAAATCTTGTTTCCCCAACATACATTATGATAATGTGTGATACAAAAAATCCGTGTGGGCAAGCAGGCATTACAGCGGGTCTGACAAGTCGGTAAAAAAATGGTAACTCAGGAATGACATTTAGCATTCTTGAAGCATTGAAATATGTCAAATAGAATTCTCAACGCGATATTTTAAATGTCCCCTGATCTGATACTGAGCAAGACTTATTGGCTGCCCACAAAACACCAGAGATTGCCTGCAAAATCGTGGACGAAAAGGAGATTCCCGCTGGCCGTGGGAGCCGTCTTGACCGGAGTGCCAAGCCGATACTCCCATTGAAGTTGACCCTGACGATCAACCGCTCGAATAGATGTGTCGTCGTGACCAAAAAAGGCGTGCTCGCCAGCAATTAAGGGCGTTGAACTGCCACCGATCACCTGACGCCGGGAACGCACGAAACGATCCGCCTCTCGCCCACAATTGACTTGCCAGAGCACCTTGCCAGTGGCCACGTCGAGTGATCTAAAATTGGTGCCATTCACCAATAACTGATCATCCCAAACGATGGGGATCGGATTCTGATAACCTGCGTTGGCAAAAGGCGTTCGCCAGACCAACTCACCATCCTCTTGCATACGTGCGCAAATGCCTTCCGATGATGTGAAGTAGAGCTTGTCACCGTGTAGTAATGGGGCAGAGGTTGATCTTGAGTTTTCCACGTATTTCCAGATGGTTTCACCGGAAGATAGATTTAGCGAGGCGCCGATCCCCCGGGCGACTGTAAACATATGGTGATCACTGACGTTGGCAAAAGCGGCATAGGAACCGACGTTGCTATCAAGCGGACGAATTTGCTTTCCGTTCGTGTAGTCGAGCAGGTACTGAATACGGGTCCAGTCGCTAACCAAAAGGCCGGCAGTGGTTGGGACCGGCGGTGTATTATTGATGGCCAGTGGACGCCCCTTTTTGTAATCAGGATTGATTTGTGTGACCCACTTAAGCTCACCGTTCTGTGCATCATAAGCAGCCACCCAGCCTTCGGCGGTAATCGTATAGACGGCTCCCTTATAGACGGTCACAGCCCCGCGAATATCACCATGAGGTGAGGGGGCTTTCCAGATAGCATCGCCCGTCTTTGCGTCCAGACACAAGATGCCTGCGCCGGGCGCATGCGCGTTTGGATTGCCTACCGAAACGTAGACACGGCCGCCGGCGGTGACGGGGGAATTGTGCAGTACATGATGACTGCCCGTATGCCGAACCCAGAGCGGCATCAAGGGAAGTTTGGGACCGTTCTTGAGCCGGCGTGCCGGACTACCGCCAAGAATCCAGGGGACTTCTCCCTCGATTACCGGCTTGGCAATTTCAATGTTGTCAACCGTAATGGTCTGCGATCGCTCCCATCTATTACCTGTCACGTCAATTGCCTCCAGAACGCATTGCCATTTACCAGCCTCTCCCGGTGCAAAGGAGCCATGCCACGACCAGTCTCCTTGCTGAGCAAGCGGCTCCCGCACGGCTTTCCCCGAAGGGCTGATCAAGGTGCACGTCACCGATTTAACCAGCAGGGCAGAGTCGTAGGCCAGAACGACCAACGGTTGACCGCCAGCATGGGTTCGCGATCCGGGGGCCAGTAGCTTTAAACGCTTATACTGTCCGGCAACACGAAGTTGAGAGGATACGTTATGGTCCGCATCGACGAATGTCCAGCGATACGTCCTCGAGTAGGCTCCCCAGTCGTTACCACGAGCCGGCGCGCTGTTCATAACCGGAACCCCTTCACGACTGCCCGCATGGACCACGTGATAATGTGCTCCAATTTGTGCAATCACGTTGATTCCTTCCTGCTTGCGTTGGTCGAACCAGGCCGGTTCAAGCGGGTAGTGTGAAACAGCAATGACCGGGGTTCCCATTGCCAGTGACTTGAGATCTGCTATGATCCAGTCCTGCTGGCGTATTCTTGCCGGGGACTGCAGGTATCCGGTCTCAGTCACCAACTGCACAAAATGAACTCCACCGTAGTTCCAGGAATAATATGGGGGACCTATACGTTGCTCAAAGCTGACCGTACAACGCGGATCGAGGCAATTGCCATCGTGACCTCCAAATCCCTCGTATACCGGTATTTTGGAAGAGCGGCGAATGTAATCGTACATGTCCCATTCAAACTGGCTGCCGTTCATCGTTAGATCGCCGGCCGTTACTAGGAACGCCGGGTCGCCAGGGGCCGAGGTGATCTGAGCGTAATCCTTAGCAGTGGGTAGCATTTGGTGATGGGCCGTAAACTGGCTGTCGCTGGCCGAGATAAACCAAAACTCCTTCCGGGATGATTTAGGATCAGTCTGCAGTCCGAAACTGATTGAATATTCCGCGAGATTTTCATCATAGGGAATGCGAACGTAAAAACTTCCCGTCAGCCGAAAACCATTGGGTCGGGTGAGCATAATGAAGCGATGGTGCGGCTTGTCATCAAACTTAAGAACAAACGTGAATTCGCCATTTCTATCGGTCTGTTTCAGACGCTGGCAGTCACTGACGGTAATGTTCGCCAGGCCATTCTCCTTGGCGTCTTGCTTACCATTTCCATTCGCGTCAAGAAATACGTTACCTCGAATGGTGGCAATGCGGGGGACTGCTTCGGCCAACGGCGGTTCAGGACGCTGGGGTATCAGTTTCTGGACCCTGGCTAGTTCTGCGTTGCTGTAGCCACGCAGCAAATCCCCGGTAGTGACCAGAGGTTGATCGGCGATTTTTTCATCCGACGCAACGGGATTCTGCGCCTGAGCCTGCGATGCAACAATAATACTGATCAGAAACAGTACGATTACCTGAAAGCAATATGGAAAATGCTTGCGTCTCATTGAAATGTTTCCCTATGGCCAGTTTGGATCGTTGTCCAGAACCCCATATTCCTGGAGCTACGGGTTTCTCACACGTGCCTGTGTCATACGAAGCGTTCAGGCACAACGGCGCTGATTTTAGCATGGTTTAAGGAAGTTTGTTTGCGTTTAAAAAGAAAAAACACGGCGTTCGACAGTTGAACCCTTAAGGTCTCCGCCACGCGTAATGGTAGTACGCCCACACAGAAATGAGGTGTAAAATTAAACAAATAACATACACTGCAACCGGGCAGTACACATTTAGATCGTACTTAGAATTATGCTCTGAACGCCTTTCGCCATCTCATCCGGTTTGAGCTATCTCGTCGTTTTCCATCTGTGCTTTACTCATCGTAAAACCTAACAATTATTTTTTTTGGTGGGGGAGGACAATATTATTTCAAAAGAGTTAGAAGTAAAAAACAACTTCGTTTACTACTAACAAGATGCATCAGAAACAAGGGCAAGGGCACTAAAATTGGTCGTTATAACTATTTTGACGTAACGACCTTCAGAGACATTAGGAACTACTTGCGCTTTTTCAATGTCGTACAGTCCGTTTATGTTACCCCACAAAGGATCGCTGGCCTGGCAACGTGGTATAGACGCTACGAACATACGCTGTTGTAGCCAAAGTAACACTATCGAGCAATTATCCACAAACTCGATAATAGCGTTAGTCGTTCAATCAGAACTATTCCGTAGATTTAACGCGACTGCACAAAATGACAATCACATTTAAATGTCCGTCTTGCCAAAAGTTATATAATGTCTCCTTAAGTCTGGCCGGGAAAAGGTCACGATGTGGTTGTGGCCACCAGTTTACGATTCCCACGCAATCGTCACCTAACAACTTAGTTAAACCGCTTCCCCTTACTGGACAGGCTCCTTCAAAAACAGCTCTGCCAGATGACAACGGGCTGTCCGGGCTTCCAACTCCCACCCCTTCTTTAGGAAATAACGGCGGTCTGCATACACCAACCAACAGGACCACTGCCCACAGTAATATTCCAGTATGGGCAAATCAGCCTTCTCAACCGATAAACTCTAAACCCATTAAGAATTGGATAATTATTGGCAGCCTTTCGGCAGCGATACTTATCGTAGCATCGGTTATCGCAACATTTTTATTAAGAGAAGAAGGTACCGGGACGTTTCCTGAGGTTGCCAGCGACTCGCCTGAAGTCATAAAGGACAAGTCACCCGCAAATACCGACGGGAACCGACAGGCCAAGTCAAAATCCGACATATTGAAACCAAACCCTGCGGTGGTATCGAACAACTCCAAAAGCACGACTATCAATCAGGAACCACCATTAGATTCGGAGCCAAATAACAAATCAGACGACAAACAGTCCGTTGCTATAAATCCACCGGTTAAGCCCGATGCCACACGATCACCTTCTGCTCCTGATTTATCGGATCAGGAGCAATCCGGGAAATTCGTGTTTGGCACGATGGCACTATTGCGTGAAGGCAAGTTTGAAGAGGTCAT
The DNA here is from genome assembly GCA_002709045.1 of Planctomycetaceae bacterium. Classification (GTDB taxonomy): domain Bacteria; phylum Planctomycetota; class Planctomycetia; order Pirellulales; family Pirellulaceae; genus UBA721. Next base: position 119,367 of record PAPJ01000045.1, read on the forward strand.
ACCGAGAGCTCAAACTCTAATTGATGCTGAATTTTTTGTAGGCTTTGAATTTCAGGCAAGAGCGTTTGATGGACTAGCAGAGAAAAATACCGGCAGTATTCAACGGGATTATGCTAAGAAAGCGATTGATGCTTATACCAGGCTAATGGAAAAAGATTCAGAAACGACAGCTTTCACCTATGAACGTGGTGTGAATTACGGGCGACTGGGAGAATGGGAAAAAGCAATTGACGATTTGGGGATAGCAGTGAACCACCCTGATATGAGTGATCAACAGCGAATTATTGAGATACTGGAGATGCGCGCCTATGCGTTTGAGAAACTAGGAAATTCTGAACAGGCCAATCGCCACCAGAAAGTTATTGAAGGTATGAGATCTGGTGATCTTGAAAACCATATCTCGTTGTTTCTCAATCAAGACCGGAGATATGTTGCGGAGTTCAGTAATGCTAATTTTGTAATTAGCCTGCAGGAGGATGGAAGTTATTTACTCTTCCCTCTGGGGCTAACGATGGATATCAAAGTGGATGAGAGAGGCAATGTTACAGGTTCAGTTGCAAAAGGGACTTTCAAGATCCGCGAAAATAACATAACGCTATTTCCAAAAGACGATCAGGTTATTGAAGGAGTCTTTATAAACGATGACTTAAAATTACTGGATTCAAATTACGATTTTGGAAAAACGTTAGTCGGCAGGACTTTCGAATATTTGACGCCTGAAGAATTTGTACGCCACACTAATGCCCACAAGGGGGGAAACGGGAATCATATAAAAGAACCGCATGAGATGTTTCATAGATTCATGCTGGCACTTGATGGTGGAAACATGGACGTAATCGCTGAATTCACTTATTTAGGATTAGGGCCACAAGAGACAGCAGCAACACTTAAGGCCGCAGGAAATAATCCAAAGATACGTCGGGTATGGCTTTCAGGAGGAAAGACCGAGCCCGGTCGGGCTCTTCAAATGGTAAAAGAACTTGATGAAGCGAAGGACATCTTAAAAGACAGTAATTTTGACACCTCGACTTTAAGGTTCTTTGTTTTATCAGTGCCTGACAAAGGTGATCTTGTGGCTAATATTGGCGATAAAAATGGACTCCTATTCACGGTCTATTTCAACGACATTTATATGACTCCAATGGGCTTAAAGTTGTTTGGGCCACCAAGACTTCGAAGGAAACGGTAGTTTTAGTGCCGATCTACGAAGTGGGTTCAGCGCAGTCACAATCAGATTGACGCTTGACCTCTTCTCACCCCACGACAAATTTCCAAACTTCCATTTTTGAAGAAAAACATTTTCTCATACCCTGGTGACCTACTGATCCATACGCTGCCAGAAAGCAGGCCCCCTCCCGGCCTCCATCTTTTGCCCTCGGACACACTAATGCGGTAGGATAGGGCTGGTAAGTTGGTCGAAGGTGGCTCCGACAGGGGCACACTTGTAATCGTCGATGTGACAGCTCATAAGTGCGAAAATAAAATGAAACATCTCTGGCTGGCCGTGGCCCTGATGATGACCGTCGTTTTTTATTACGGCATCGAAGATAAACAATCCGGTCACTCCACGACTCGAAGCCCTATAGTTCGAGTTACGGATGATGGATTGCAACCAGTGAGCTATCATGAGCCGGATTGTATAGGCATCGACTCCTTTTTTGCCGAGGAAGTGTGGGGCAAGGTGGGCGAACGTACCTGCCTGAAGTGCCACAATGCAAAGGGGGATGCGGCAGAGAGTGAATTTGTACTCCAAGCGACCCTGCAGGACCGTACAGCTCTGGAAAAAAACCGTCAGGCCTTCCTACGCATGGCCAAAGCACAGGAAAATGGACAATCACGCCTCCTTTTGAAAGTTTCCGGCAAACTCGAACATGGCGGCGGAGAGGTACTCGAAACCAATTCCACAGGCTACAAGATTCTTAGCCGGTTTACAGGGCAAAATGCTGGAACGCCCAAGCCTTTATCTGCAGAATTAGATTTCAGGCCGTTTTTCGACGGAATTCAAATGCTGACACCGCGCCGCTTGCTGCGTCGCATTACCCTTTCACTCGGCGCGAGGCTACCGACTGCAGTGGAACAAGCCGCAGTTCAAAAGAACGGACTCGAGGCGTTGAACCAAATCGTCGACCGAATAATGCAGGAAGATGCTTTTTACGAACGCCTGCAGGAAGCATTCAATGACATCCTGCTAATCCGCGGATACGACGGGGTTGCCGAGAACGCACTTTCTTATGAACATTTCAAATACCGAAATTGGTATCAGAAGCATGACCTGTCCTTGATCGGTAATGAAGACGCGCAAAGAGAGGCTCGTTATAAACTGGCCCGTGAATACCGTGAAGCCATGCTGAGAGAACCCCTGGAATTAATCAAATACATTGTTCGCAATGAGCGTCCCTTTACAGAAATCCTGACCGCAGACTACATCATGGTGACACCTTATACGTCGCGAGGGTACGGAATCTACGAGAATCTCAAAGACAAGTTCAAAGATCCTGACGACCCCTTTGAATACATTCCTGCCCGGTTACCTTCACTGAAACATCGCGATGGCCGGTCCCATCAGGAGTCTCCCACAGGATTCTACCCCCATGCGGGTTTGCTAAGCACATTCCAATATCTGAAGAGATATCCCACGACGGAAACTAACCGAAACCGCCTGAGGGTGCGAATGTATTTTGAACATTTCCTGGGGGTAGATATTATGGCACTCGCACCGCGAGTGAACGATGCAGCAAAGATAACATCGGAATACGAAATCCCAACCATGGAAGCAACCGACTGCGTTGTGTGTCATAAGGTCATCGACCCAGTCGCAGGTTTGTTTCAGGATTATTACGCACTTGATGGTAAAGGGGTTTACGGTCCCCGGAAGGAAGGCTGGTATCAGGATATGTTCGGTTCCGGACTGTACGGTGAAGACTTGCCGGACGAACAACGCTGGCGATCGCTTCAGTGGCTTGGAGAACGGACGGCCCATGATCCACGATTTGCCGTGGCGATGGTCAAGCATGTTTGGTACACCCTCTACGGTCGCAAACCGCTGCTGCCACCTGAGGATATCGACGATCCGTTGTTTTCGGCAAAACGGAGGGCGTATCAGGCTCAGCGGAATGAGATAGAGCAGATTGCGTCCCGGTTCGCCAGGGAAAGTTTCAACCTCAAGGTCATCTTTCGCGAATTGGTCGGGTCGAAGTTTTATCAAGTGGAAAGGTTAAACGTATCTGCAAAGACCCCAAATCGCTTAGCCGAACTTGATGACCTGGGCCTAATACACATGCTCTCGCCGGAACAGTTGGAGCGAAAACTAACAGCGATCTTTGGTAAGCAATGGGGGCTTTTGACAAACCGGGATAGCAATTTCAAAATCCTTTATGGTGGTATTGATTCGAAGACGGTCACTAGGCGGATTGCCGATCCTTCCGGGGCAATGGGAGCGATACAACGGATCATGGCTAATGATGTTGCCTGCAGGAACGTGGCGGCCGACTTTTCACTTCCGGCGAACGAGCGGCGATTGTTTCCCATGATTGAACCAGATGTTCTCCCAGGTCTGGATGCGGAATCAGATCATAAGATAAAAGAGGCAATTGTTCATCTTCACGACTTAATATTAGGGCGAGAGGACTCGGTCAATGACCAGGAGGTGCAGAGGACTTTCGAGCTGTTTGCCGGAATTATTAGTGATGCCCGATCACAGGGTGAATTTGACCCGCGAGAGAGTTATGCGTGCCAAACGCTGCGTGAGAAAACGCCTCGTGATCCCGATCCTGAATATACAATCCGAGCGTGGCGTGGAGTCGTGACCTATTTGCTCCGACAACTTGATTTTCTTTACGAGTAATAAAAGGGTATTCATGAAACGTCGTAACTTACTAAAGCTTTGTACAGCGGCTGGACTTGGTTTTGCTTCACCGGTTGGTGAGCGATATCTGGTGAAGGCGGAAGAAAACAGAACCGAGTCGCCCCCCTATGAGGGCCCGTACTATATCGTCTTCAATGCTTCCGGCGGTTGGGATACGACGTATCTGATGGATCCCAAGGGCGTGAATAACATCAACCGTCTCTACCAGCAAGGAGACATTCTCACGCAGGGCAACATCCGATTTGCACCCAATGCAAAACAAATTACGGCAGGATTGAGTAACGAAGATTTCTTCAGCAAATACACTAATGAACTGTTGGTCTTCAATGGTCTCGATTATTCAGTTAACAATCACTCTCCCTGTTCGCGATACATGGCGACGGGCAAGCTCGATTCCCTGGAGTACCCAACCTTTGCTGCCCTGATAGCAGCCTGCAATGGCTCCGACACGCCTCTCGCATTTTTGACCTTTGGACAATACTCGGCGACGGGAAATCTCGTGCCCCTATCGCGAGTACCTTACCTAAGTTCATTGAAACGACTGGCCAATGCCGATGGCGTAGATGGCAGTCCGCACACGTTCTACAGTGATGATTTCGTCCGCGACAGGATCGAGACTGCCCTCATGGCGCAGCGAGCGGCTCAGGTATCCGAACCGCGTTTGCCACGACTCCAACGGGCGCAAAGCATGCTGTATGCTGCACAATTTAATTCCAAGGCCCTCAATCGAATTACTCCCTACATTCCCAAGTCACAGGGTAAGGGCAGGTTGCCTTCACAGGTTGATATCGCCCTGGCATCATTTAAGGCCGGGGTCTGCGTGTCGGCGAACCTTTCCATTGGACAATTTGACAGTCATGCCAATAACGACGTCGATCAAATGAAACTCATTCCGGAGTTGCTGGCCGGAGTTGATTATCTTGCCCGTAAAGCGGAAGAGCTCAACCTTCGTGACAAACTTGTGATTGTGATTCAGAGCGAGATGGGACGTACGCCAACCTACAACAAGGGGAATGGCAAGGATCATTGGTCGGTGGGTTCCATCATGTTTATGGGAGCCGGTATCAAAGGGAATCGTGTTATCGGCGCAACGGACGACAAGCAGTTTCTGGTCCCTATCAATCCCAAATCACTCGCTATCGATCAGCAACAAGGGGTTCGAGTGCGACCGGAACACATCCATGCAGCACTGCGAGAGTTTGCCGGAATATCAAAACACTCTTTTAGTATGAAATTTCCACTTGATATACCTGCCGGCGAAAGACTAGAAAAGTTCTGGGGCTAAGTCTGCTGGTCAACTGTGACCAGACAGGACATCACGGAGCGGTTATCGCTGAGCAGTTCAAACTGCTTAAGGCACTGTTTAGCACGAACCTTAGGCAGGCTCCTATCTCGAGAACGCTGGAAGGCTAATTTCTTTAATCTCTCAAAAATCTCGCCTTCAAATATGCTTTTCCGCACCTGTTAACGTAATCACAACAACCATGACTTACCCTAAGATACTTTTTTGGGAGGCGGTATGAGCAATCCATATCAAGCACCTTTAGAAACTGAGCAAAGCTTAAATCAACCTAATACCTCCGACACCTACTCAACAATTGAAATCTCTGAGCTTTACCGCTGCCGACAGGCTACAACCTTTCTTTTGGCCGGGCTTTACCTAAATCTGGTATTATTCATTGCCGGAATCTTCATGTCTGCATCTGTCGGGAATATTCAAGAGCTGGGGGGCTTTCGGTTTATCCTTTTTGGACTCGGTGCCGTCGGGGGAATTAGCTCTTTTATCGGGACTATTATGTTAATGAAGAGCCCTCTGCGTAGTGGAGCAAAGGAGCTATTCATGTTTTCATTTGCTTTGGGAATCATTAGTGGTGTCGGGCCAAGCATATTGAGTGTTATGGATGTGCCAATCACAACTTCAATAATAACAACATTAATTTTAGCGGCATTACCCCTCTTTTGTCTGATTCTATTCCTAACTGCCTGGCGTAGACTTGGGCTCTTTATCAAGTCCTATGATGTTAGCAAGAGGATGAGGAGAGCTCGCACCGCCTTTTGCTGTACTCTCTTACTGTTTTTTTTAGGATTTATTTTGATGGCAACCCTAGATCGGTACTCTGGTTGGCCGACTGGTTTATCAGTTCTGTTGGTTGGCTCCATTTTCTTAAGTGGGGCAATATCGCTAATCGTATTTGTGATCAATTACGGTAATGGATTGACCAGTTTCCGTCGGGATGTCTATATGATAATGCTTAGCAACTAATTATTTGATAATGCATCGATGGATTCTCAGCAGATCCTCACGCAGCCAGAATTCCGGCGATTTACATTTATTAGCGCTGGCTATCATCGAGGACTCGCATGACGTTGCCA
>PAPJ01000046.1 GCA_002709045.1 Planctomycetaceae bacterium
CTGCTGCTGTTGTTGTTGTTCAAGCTCTTCAATCATTTTGTCCAGCTTGGCGATCACGTCATCCTCTTCTTTGCGAACACGTGTTCCAGCTCTTCCTAACTTGAGTCGACGTTGAATGTCTGACATAAGACGAGCTACTTCGTCGAGAGAATCCTTTTTGAGCGGTTTGATATCGGCTTTCATTAAATTAGCCAGTGTTGCGTAGCGTCGCGGAATTAATTCTTCATTTTCCTGTAATAGGTTGATCGTAGTCAGACACTTATCTTTAGCCAGAATGCGGTGGTATCCCGTTGCCTGATAAAACAACAGTGTTGCCGGGTCAACCACATCCTCAGGTCGGATGCCTTCTAGAACCTGCAGGCATTCATCCTGCAATTCACTTTGTGCCAACCAACGAGCGTAGTAGAGTCGAGTATTGTTAAGAAGAAAGGGATCCAGTTCATTCCGGCTGAATAACTCCGGAGTAACATGGGCCTCGGTTGCCGGAGTTGATTCCAGACGGCTGATCAGTTGGGCGACGTCCGCATTGGTTAGAATCAGGCTGTTAATCAGTTGATCAAGCATTAGAGACTGATCGCCGGAAACCAATGGTACGTCCCATAAAACTCCGATCTGCAACTTGATGTTCTCATCCGTATTTTGTTTCTCAAGATACTGGTTAAGTTTTGAGCGAATTTGCTGAGCATTCGGGATTTGCCAGGATGCCCGCTTTTCCAGATCATCTGCTGCGATCACTGACGACGTTAAAATCAGCAATAGACTAAGAGCTTTTAATGTTTTCTTCATGATTGTGAGAAACTCCGGTGTTTACTGATTCTTGCCTAGAACTATATCGCGTGTAATGCGTTGCAGATCACGTTGAGTTTGACCAAGTTTTTGTAGTGCTTCAACAAGGTCCGTGTCGCTGGCCTGTCCCGTAGGATCGTCAATGTCGTCTAGTAGGCGGGAATAACGTTGTGTTCGCTTGTTAATACGAAGCTGCAATGAGCGGATCATACGTAGTTCGGACAGTTGGTCAACTAACGGCTTTTCCTGATCCTGTTGCTGCTGCTGTTGTTGTTGCTGCTGTTGTTGCTGGTCTGCAAGTTCCTGTTGCGCAGCCTGCAACGCTTCAATCATTTCCTCAATAGATTGAATAATGTCCTCTTCGATACTGACTGTCAGACGGTCAACTTTGGTCTCGCCTAAGCGTGCAGCGACCTGTTCCATATCCATAATCATGATTTTTACCGTTTCTGGAAATGCGATTGAGGATCCTTCTTCAAGCAATAAAGTTAAGACTTTATCCGCTTCGAGACTGATTTTTCGTTGTTGGAATCCGAGCTTGTTGGATTCAATCTGAACTTCCCGTCTTCGGTCTTCTTCGGGAATTTTAGATAGCTGAAGAGTTCCTTCATATACGCGAAGCTCCATTTCCAGCATTTTACGGAAGCGACCTTCAAGTAATGCCAGCATTCGTTCCAATTCTTCCTCGCGCAACTGACGTAGAATCTCTTCGAGTTGCGCTTTAGCTTCAACCAGCTTTTGTTTGGCCGCTTCCTGTGCTTCAACCGACTCTTCACGACGGGCCTGTTCAAGTTCGAGCTGAGCCTTTTTCATTTGCTCCTGAGCTTCCTGTAATTTTTTTCGGGCGGGGTTTTCATCTTGTTGCTGCTGATCCTGACTTTGCTGACCCGGTTGTGACTGGCCACCTTCCATCGGCTCACCACCTTCCATCGGCTTGCCACCTTCCATCGGCTCACCACCTTCCATCGGTTTGCCACTTTCCATCGGCTTGCCATCTTCCATCGGCTTGCCTGAATCATCGGACGATTCATTGTCTTCGTTTGCTTCACCGTCTTCACTCTCTTGAGTGTCCTGACCGTCCTCGGAATTATTTTCATTGTTATCTTCCGACTGGTTTTCGGAATTGTCCCCCGAGTTTTCTCCGGGTTGTCCTTGTTGCTGCTCCTTTGGGTTTCCCCCTTCTTCATTTTCCCGGATTTTTTCAGCCAGATCGCCGGTTTCGTTGGACAGTCGATCCTGTTCTTTAGCAATTCGTTCTGTATCCGCACCACCTTCATTCTGGCCTTGAATGGCTCGTTGTTGTCGTAATAAGCGTTCTACATCGCGAATGTATTCACGATATCGTGCTTTTTCCGTCTTCAGTCGGTCTCCATCATCTTCCGTAATCAGCAATTCAAGGATTTTTGCCAGTTGCGTTTGAACATCCGTTTGTTCGTCGACAGCTCTTTTTAATTGATCCTGATTAAGAAGACGTACGATCGATTGGAGCTGTGAAGCAGTCAGATCGTCTTTGGATTGTTTGTAGGCATCACGAAGCAAGGCAGCACGCTTTGGATTATTAGCGGATTCGAATTCAGCCATGCGAAGAATGAGTTCTTCGATACGTTTGTATTTTTCAGCAATCTTGCTTTGTTGCAGGGCTAAATCGGTAGTCCCGGAGGCCGTTGTTTCCCGCTCGGCGGCAGGAGCCGGATCTGCTTCGGTGACTTCCTGAGCGCAGGAAATCAATGGGGTACTAAATGCAGCGAACACTAGTAACGACAATAAGCTCGTCACAGATCTTTGAAATCTACTGCTCATAGTTTTTGTCTCACGATAAAGACTTAATTGTGGTTTGAATGAAGCCCCCCAAAAAAATCTAGTGGGGTACTTCACTGTGGCTGCTCATGCTCGTTAGAGAGCCTGTTCAACAACGTTAATTTTATACCTATAACAATACGAAAACCGTAGTAATGAGTCCATTTGACTTCCGATTGTTACCCCCCTTGTTGAAAGGATTTGGCTGCATACACACCGATAATTTATTTTAGCAGATCAAGTACCTGCTTCTTCCGTTCGTCTTTTGTCTTTTCGCTTATTTCTTTCTGATCGCTGATCAAATCACGTATTAAATCGATTAGTTCGTTATAGGTTTCCAATTCGAGCATATTGTCCAAAACGGCATTCATTTGAACAAGAATTACATCTGCTTGCGTTAATACTTGAGCCGCGTTATCGACACTGTTGTTACCATTTTCCAGTAACCTTTCATAAGCCAGCAGTTTCTCATCTAGGACCGGGAATTCGGCATCGCTGACGTGTTTAAGCGGATCTGAAATAAGCTCTTTTAAACGGTCTTTACGTTCCTGAGTATCCACGCGGTTGTTGATTAATTGCAGGCGAATGTCTTCGAATGAAACGGCAACTCCTAACGTTTCTTGATTCGATTTCTGGCTTTGGACAATTGCTCGCTGCACTCGCAATAAACGTAAACTTTCCTCACGTTGTTGCTTCTCTTGGGTGGTCAATTCCTGTTCACTATCATCATCATCTTCAGGTTCACTTCCTGCGTCCGGATTGTTCGTACCTTGCGAACTTTCCAGTACCTGCGCCAGTGAATCCCGCATCCCCTGGACTTCAGCCAGGATTAGTTCGTAACGTTGACGCAGGGAAAGCTCTTGCCTCTCCAGAATAGCTAGTAGCTGCTGGTCGGTAACAATATCCAGTGAAAACTGGCTACTACTTCCAATATTAGGGTCACCTTCGAGGTCATATTTGTCATTTGCCTGAATGGATAAAGTAATGGTTGATTCGGGTTTTAATTCTGTTGATTCATCCTCAGCCCTTCGGGCTCTCAGGTCCAGTGGTGTTTGTAACTCTTCACCATTTTCAATAGGCAGAGGGAATTTCATGGAATCACCTTGTTGTGGCTTGATATCAAACCAACTCGAAGAAACACCATAGTCATCAGTGACCTTGCCTTTAATTGGGATGATGGCATTTGGAGTGATGGCAGAGCCGATGCCTTCCAGGCTGATATCCAGATTTGGTGGTTGATCGGTGATCGATCCGATCGAGACAACGTATGGTTCTGTTGAAATGATCTGATCCTGATCGAAAAGAGATACGGTCAAAGCGACGTCATTGAATAACGGTGTAACAGGAAACGTGAGCTGTTTGTCGGAGGTTGCCAGGCTGGCCAGTACCCGCGTGCCAGTGTTTGTGAAGCCTTCAACGACAGGTCCTGTCTGTAGTAGTTCATCATCGTCCCCGAAAGTACATAGCACATCGTCCTGAACAGAAAAGTGAAGCTGTTTACCATCGATGTCCGTAATATTGGTAAGTAAATCGTTAGTTAATTTGGGAGGTTCTGTTTCGGGAGCAGGGGAAGCAACCATCACAGCGAGTTTCATGTTTTGTTCACTTCGGCTGTCCGGATATATCAGATAGCCTGCTCGATATTGTGCGGTTAACGGGTCACTGATATGCAATTGCTGTAAGGGTTTATTGGACTCCAGATTAATTCGTAAATTAGTTCCAAAGGGTAATGATGTGCGACCGGCAATCCATGGTTGGTCACTAAAGGGCAATTTTTCGGTGTACTCAGGATATTCGTAATCCAGAGTGACATCCTGTATTTGAGGGCTATCAACCACGTCAATGAAAAACGGTCCGATGCGGTGGTCGTTGCCCACGACTTCAAATTCCAGACTGCCAGTGATACCACTGAGCGGATTATCATCGAGGACGAACATTTGATCCCCGCCGAGGACAATTCCCTCCTTATTCAAATTTCGCCTGCCGGAAACACCTTCTTCGGTTTCATAGTAAAGCACACAGGAATTAGGTATTTCTTTTTTACCACTGGCATTTATAAGCAATCTTAGCGTGGCACCCGCAGCAACTTTAACTCGGCCATTCTTGAATATCTTTTGTTCGTCGGTTCCAAAGGTAAATCCTTTAAAGTTTTCCCGGATGACGGTGATTCCGGCCAATTCAATTTGTGTGTTTCGCTCCCATTTTTCAGGAGACAGCAGGTAGAGACGTTTGATTGCCAACTGCGTCATTGCGGCATTACTGAATCCGAACAGGGTTACTGAGAGAGTCAGGATACCCGCCATGACTACACGTTTTAGTAAGAGTCGCGTGTTAAACACTTCGTTGACATTGATTGAATCGATCGACGTAAGTGCCAGTTGGGATGTTTCAGAGAGCATCTCCAAACTATATTCGTCCTGGATTTCATCTTCGCGGCGTGTGTTCAATGTAACAGTGGTAACGAGCGCATCTTGCAGTTCTTCAAATCGTCGTTCCAGCAGTAAAGCTAAAGAACGATCGTTGAATTGGACAAATGCGCGTTGTCCTACAAAGCGGTAGAGGATGTAGGCAAGTACACCGCCGACCAAAATTAATAATGCTCCGCGGATCCCCTGAGTTAGTTCATTGGCTCCTGCCAGGACCGGTAAATAATCTATAGCTAACCCGATCCAAAACATGCTCGCCAGCCAGACGATTGCAAGACTAAGTCCGTCCACCCAGACGTACAAACGAATTCGTGATCGCAGACGCTGGAGCGTTGTGCGTATACGCGGATCAATTTTTTGAGGTTTGTCATCCATGGTTTATTCGATTTTCAGGCCAGTTTGCAAAGGCGTCTGATCACCCATTCGACGCACAGAATTCCACTGATGATGGCGATCAGCCAGCCCATCAGCATCTCTTCAAAATTTTTGTCCGGGGTGCCGGGAAGTTCAGTCGTCTGATTTCGGGCAACGATCTTTTGACTTAATGAGACCAGTTCTTCATTATTGGACGCAGTGGTGGTACTGGAAATTCCCACAAAATAGCTGCCACTGGTTTGTTCTGCCGCATGTGATAAGAGAGCATCATTTCGTCGGGGATTTTCTATCTCTAGTTGAGGTACCCGTACCCGGACGTCGCGTGTTAACAGATCAGCCGAACCCGGTAGCGGTACTTCGACTCGATAGTCACCTTCCTGAGTCGCTACAAATTGGCCTGTATACATGCCTTCACGCGAACCGTCAGTCAGCAACTTTAGTTGGATTGGATCGCGTGTTCCGTCAGGTTGTACCAAAACGGCATCTGCATTATCAGCCGAAAGCGGATCGTGTTGTGCATCAGTCAGGATGGCCTGGATCGTAATATGTTCACCAAGGAACGTACGATCTTTATCGACTAATAAGACACCGCGTGCCGAGTCACGCAGCAGCCTGCCCTGTGAGACCCAGCGAATTAACTTGGTATAGTATTTTTCAAAATAGGCTTCTTCGATACTTCTCAGACGCCACATTTCTCCACTGGCCTGAAAGAAAACCCTCCCTGCTCCGTAAAAATGACCGGCCATATAAATGGGTAATTCATCGTCGATCGCCGTATCCGGATCGGAGAATCGGCTATAGACTTTAGCCCCCGGTTTAGGGTCTTTGGCTTTGTAGTAACCATAGATCCCCTCGAACGAAGCCCAGGCCTGTTCACTTCCGAGTTGGCTGTTGTCCAGCCATAAGAACTCGGCACTTAGCCCTTCATCGGAGAACTGGATTGGCCAAGCGGTGTCTCCGCCAAAACGACCGAGACTGAGTGTTACTTCACCCTGATTGTAAAATGCGACAGGATAAAGATTCTTTACCAGATCAATTCCCCGGCGACGACCTCGCCGCATACGCGACCATTCGGGAGTGAATACCGGTCCTGCCACGACAAATAATCCGCCGGCTTCTTCGGATACCCAGCGTTCCACTAATTCTATTTGATTATCATCCAAGGCTTCCCAGTCCGGGTCAAAGGTCACAATGGCATCGTAATCATAGAGCTCTTCATCCAGTTGTGGGAAGTCGTAGATTACTTCATCAGCTTCCTGACTGATCGTGTCCTCGGCTGTTTGCAGATGGACATGAACCTCAACTTCATCATCACGGAAAAGCATGTTCCGCAGGAAACGGTATTCCCGGGTTGGGCCACCGGCCAGAAGCAGCACTTTGGTTCGCCGGTCAATGATTTCAACGGTGGCACTGCGTTGATTGTCGCGTTGATTCCGGTCTTCTGCCGGGGCCTGAACACGAATAACGTAATCACGTTTTCCCTGAATGTCTTCATCCGGATCTAACTCGAATTCGACCGGACGGGTTTCTCCATCACTACCTAAATTCAGCTGTAATTGTTCTTCGATTTTGTCCTGTGATTTATCGTCGTCGGCGGTATTCACCGGCCGACTGACCAGATCGACAGAGACAGACCGATTTTCAGCTCCATATGCCTGAATATAGCCGGTAATTTTAAAACTGTCGCCCGGATACACTCGTTCAGGAGCTTCGATGTCAACGACGCGTATGTTTTTTGCCTGTTCGTCACTGCCGATGCCAATAGGGTAAAGCGGAATGTTGTAAGTGCGGGCGGCCCGCACGGCAATATCCATATCTTCTCCGGAATTACTGCGACCGTCGGTGTATACGACAATACCTGCGATTGGGCCGCCCCGTTCTTTATTGACTAAATACTGTACGGCATCTCCCATTCGAGTTTTGGCACCACGTGGTAGCAATGTTGTCTGCCAGTCAATTTCCGGTAGCTCAATCGAGTTGTCTGTTGCGTCCTGTTCGCTGGAGAACTCAGGTGTCGTTAGTCCCAGAGTGGCCGTGAAGGAAAGTTGAGGGTGGCGTAGATTGCCAACTGCAATCACGATGACTCCGGCAATCACACAGACCATACTTACCAAGAGCGACCAGGAGGACGCTTCGGGTTGAGTTTTGTGGCGTCCCTTCGCAAGGTAAAATATCAGCGCGAGGATTGCTACAGAGATCAGGCCTAAACCAATCTTCACCAAGTTGCGTACGGACTGAATTGCCTGATCCGATAACTCGGACTCGTTGCTTGAATCAAGTCTTGCAACTCGCGGGAACGTGGCAATTTCGACCGGCCTGCTCGATTCGCTAAAGCGATGGACGATGACGTCATGTGCCTGACGAAGTTCCTCTAAGGTTGTTCCTTCGGTAAATTCATTGACTACATGATTGATACGTGCCAGACGTTGTTCATCTGAGTCGTCAGTTAGTCCCATGCTTTGGCTCGTATCGACAAGAACGTGTACACGGGAATTCTTGATGATTGACTCTTCCGTTATCCGCTCTAAGTTGAAAAAATAGAACAGAATACCCAGCAGTGCACAGCAACGCAGAACGATTAATGTCAGAGCTGTTGATTTCCGTAATTCTTGCGCATCGCGTTTATAAACCCGTACGACATAAACACCAAAAGCCAGACAGATAAGCACTAATAGCAGCCAGTGCCATGCTTCTGTCAGCGCATTGACGCGAGTGAATTGGAAGTGTGTTTGTTTTGCTTGTGCCCAAAATTGCATCATAGCGCTGTACCTCCTTTGGGAGTATGGTAACTCAGGAGATAAGCGAGGAACTGTTCGCCGACCAGACTGGCGAGCAGGATGATCATGAGCCAGATGCTGGCTGTTCCTCCGACGTTTGAGGCGGCGCTTCCCCGAAACGCATCCAGATCTGAAAGTTGGATTGCGATTGGTTCAAGCGATGCGATTAATTGTTCTTTGTCAATTCGAGCGGTATCCCCTTCACTTGCATTGACATTCAGAGCATACCGCGAGTCTTCGAATGCCCCGTCATTACGTTGAGTAATGACGTCATAGATGCCGCTGGTCGATGTGCCCGTGGTTGTTGCTGATGGTTTGGTTCCTCCGAAGATGGCATTCATAACCGGCGATTGCGGATCGGAATTGATGGCCTGAATGGTTTCAATCGGTCGTGTGGTTGGTTCGGAGCCGGGGGTGATGATAGTGACATCTTCATTATACTGCTGCAGATCCAGAGCAATATTCAGTTGGGCACCAATTGGCCAGCGATCAAGAATGCGTTGGCTGGAAGTTAAATGGGCATGTAGTTTAAGAATCACCACCACAAAACTTGGATCCTGCCCCCAATTGTTCCATTCCGGATTCAGCGTCGTCGTAAAACAGGCAACTCTTCCATTACCATACTGCTGTTCTACAGCGAAAGGCTGTTGGTTATGCAATTTACAGATAATTCTGGCGGTTGAGTTTTCTGTTGGCTTCCATTGTGGGGAGACCTGTATGTATTGGTCGATGTTGACGCGACGAATCAGGGGATTTCGCTCATTGAGAAAGAAATCGAAAACTGGATGATCGATGATTTCAAGATGTGGTGTCGCTTCATCTAACGGCGGAACCAGAATGGCCGGTCCGGCAAATTCCACAGGCATCAGTCCTTTGCCGTTGCGGTATAGATTCTCATTGAAAAAGTTGATATCGATTTGGTCACCTGCAAACCAGGCAAGCCCACCGCCGCGAAGCACATATTCTTCAATGTTTTCGATCGCATTTCCATCGAGGCGTCCAACGTCCATTAGGTAAATGGCACTATATTTGGAAAGCGACTCTGCGGGAGTATCACGCAGGAACTCAACCGGTTGAACATCCGGGATAATGCCTGTGTTGGTTAACTGGCTAGGCCGAAAAACACTGGTGATAAAATATTGATTTCGTTGATCAGAGGTTCCGTCAACAAGCAATACGTTATCCCCTTCGGGGAAGTCCAATACGATGAATCGTGAATTGTCTGTCAGGATAGAGTCTTCCGGAAGTTGCGCATCGACCACGTGCTGTCCGGCTTCCGGAAAGAATACCTGCACTCGTTTGGTAGCCGTTGCTCCCGCTTCGATATTCTCAAAAACAACTACCGGCAATTCTTCGATCTGCCCGGTGACCTCACCGGATTCAGCGGCCTGTACGGTACCTTTGGCATGGAATATTGACCGCATTTTAACCTGTACGTTTGTGGCGGGTTCTGTGCCATAGTTTTTGACTCGCAGATCCATAAACAACGGGACGCCGGCTGCGCGTGTGTCGTCGGCTGGAACTAAGTCGGTAATTGCCAGATTCGTGTTGCCGGTTTCGACACAATCCACCAGATGAATCTCTTCACTTTCAGCGTCTAAGCCAGCAAGCGTCTCTTTGATCTCAGCCGGATTTTCCCAGTCCTGTATACGGAAGTCGGAAATAAGATAGATGTTGCGATGCTGATTGGAGTTTTTAGACACCATTTTCTGGAGAAGTTGCAACGCTTCGAGCGGACCGGAGTCGGTCTGTGTCATGACCATATCTTTTTGACGTTCGGAAAGTCTTCCTGGGAAATCGCTATCCACAAACGCTCCGGAAAAGTCCGCAATGGCGGCTACTGCGGCTTCAGAATCATCTTCCGGAGAAGAATTTGTTAACTCTCCGGCTTTGGAAAATCGCAATAGTGTAAATCTTTGATTACTGCGTTCGCTGGCCTGAGTTCCAATGCGGCCCACAATCGAGAGAGCACGTTCAAAGGCCGTATTGCCGTTGGCAAGTTCTCCCATTGAAAAACTGTCGTCCAGTAAGATGAAATGGTGTGTTTCTTTGCCACCAAATCGCGTAAGCCAGCTTTTGCCGGGGTCCCATTGGGCCAACATGGCAACCAGTAGGCCAATAATAAATACTCGAAGCAGCAACAGTAGTAGTTGTTTAAGCCAGACCCAGCGTCGATGTTTTTTGTAGCTGGCAAGCAGAAACTCCATGGCCGCCCATTCGACGCGTTTATGGCGCATCATATTGATCAGGTGGATCAACAAAGGCAGTAGGGCTAATAGAAAGCCCCAGGTCAGTGCTTGATAGGTAAAATTCATCAGTTAGTTTAATCGAGGGTTAATGGTGAACACTCATTCTGTTGGAAAGGTATTTTGCAAGGACAGCGTCGAGTGGATCACTGGTTCGAATTAATGCATAGTCAACAACGTTGCGAGCACATTGGCGTCGCACAGAATCCAGAAATCCGTTTAGGGCTTCCATGTATCCTTCCCGCAGCGAACGAGGATTACAGTTAAGGAAGTCATCCGATTCGAGTCCGTCAAATCGCATAGGACCGCTAAATTCAAAGTCCAGTTCATCGTCATCCATGATATGGAAGACCAATACGTCATGCCCACGCTGACGGAGCAGTTTCAGACCTTTCATGATTCCATCGACGTCGCCGAGAAGATCGGAAACAAGGATGATCATGCCTCGGCGAGGAACGGTCTCAGTAATCGTTCTCAAGACGTCAAAGACATCGGTTTTGTCACGAGGTGTTTCAATGTTCAGACTTTCAATGATCGAATGGATGTGATTGCGTTTACTTCGGATAGGAATCCGCATCCGCACTTTTTCGTCAAATGTAATGCAGCCCACCGCGTCCTGCTGTTGGAGAACTAGATAGGAAAGACTCGATGCGACCGTGGCAGCATATTCGTATTTGTTGAATGCTCCGTTCCCATACTGCATACTTTTGGAAACATCAACAACCATGGTGCAGCGTAAGTTGGTGTCTTCTTCAAACTGCTTGACGTAAAGTCTGTCCTGACGCGCCCAGACTTTCCAGTCGACGTGGCGCAGGTCATCCCCGACCACATATTCGCGGTGCTGTAAGAATTCAACTGATTGGCCGAAGTAAGGGCTTCGATGCATTCCGGAAAGAAATCCCTCGACGATATGTCGTGCCCGAAGATCCAGCCTGGCAATGCGTTTGATTGCCTCAGGATGCAAAAATCTTTTGGAATCGGGCATCGTTTGTCAGTTCATCTTCCTTGCTAGGAGTAGCATCAATCAATTGTTGAATCACATCGTCTGATGTAATTCCGTCGCTTTCAGCGGCAAAGTTTACAACGATTCGGTGTCGTAATACTGGCCGGGCTAAAGCCTGAATATCTTCGGTTGATACATGGGTTCGCCCATGTAGTAAGGCTCTCGCTTTACCTCCCAGAATCAGGAACTGAACAGCCCGAGGGCCGGCACCCCAGGCAATGTTTTCGGTAACAAACTCAGGGATCCCGGGAGCTCCGATACGTGTTTGGCGAACAAGTGAAAGTGCAAAGCGAATGACATGGTCGCTGACCGGTACTTCACGAACAACCTGTTGCAAAGCAACGATTTCTTCGGCAGTCAAAACAGTTTCCACTTCGTTTGTTATCGCAGTCGTGGTTTGACGAGCAACTTCAAATTCTTCATCAAAGCTTGGATAGTCAACAAAAATCTTGAACATGAAACGGTCTTGCTGAGCTTCGGGTAGCGGGTAAGTACCTTCCTGTTCGATTGGATTTTGCGTGGCGAGCACGAAAAACGGGTCAGACAGTGGATGCCGCACGCGACCAACGGTGACTTGTTTTTCCTGCATCGCTTCGAGCAAGGCTGCCTGAGTCTTGGGAGGGGTACGGTTGATTTCGTCAGCAAGAATCATATTGCTAAAGATCGGTCCTTCCATAAACCGACGTTCACGGGCTCCGGTCGTTTTGTTCTCTTCAATAATCTCCGTTCCAGTGATGTCCGCAGGCATCAGGTCTGGCGTGAACTGGATTCGGTTAAAAGACAGATTAAGCGTTTCTGCCAAAGTGCTAACGAGTAAAGTCTTGGCGAGACCAGGAACACCTTCCAGTAAACAGTGTCCTTTACTAAAGATTGAGATTAAGATTTCTTCAATGACATCCTGCTGTCCAACAATGATTCGAGATAGCTGCTTTGTGATTTTCTCTCGAGCATCCGCCAGTTGTTTTACAGCGTTTGAGTCCACATGTGTGGGTAAATCGGTTCCATCGCTGGCCATGGTTTCCGCTTTCCTTCCAGTTGATAAGTTGATGTTTGACAGTGGAACTGCCGAACAGTGCTTCGGTTCCCCCCCAGACTGTTAAAAATGTAGTGTGAAGAGATTATTAAACATAATCTTTTTAGCCAATAAATGCGCTAGGCCGAGAGGCATAAATAATAATTCCAAGCGACTAACTTTGGATTAATGCGAAACAGAATCGAAAGATTTCTACCGTATTAACTTAGACTACCGATTCTTAGCCTGAGGTCGGTATTTGCAGATCGGTTTGAACTGGATAGACGGAGCTATTTGGGAGGTTTTATACCCGGTGGAGGATTCTTTGGAGGAACCTTTTCTTGCGCTGGTTTAACAGGAATGACTTTCGGAGCCTGTTTTGCCGGTACAGGTTGTATTTGTTTCTGCTGGTTACGCTGTTCAACGGCCTTATCAACTTGCCGAAACGCTTCAAAGAATCCCTTGGCAAATGCATTGGCAGCCCCTTTGTTTGCGCCAGATACTTGAGAATGCATTTGCAAAGGTGCTGCTGGCCAGGTTGGTTCCCCGGTGATGCTGAATTCAAAGATATGATTCTTGTCCGCGACGACGGTTACTTTTTGATTTTCAAGATCAGAAATTACGTTGAAGACGCGAATGTATCCGGGTAATTCACGCGGAGGCATCAGCATCCTCCCATCTCGTTTGTCCATGCAGAAGACTTCCGAGCGGATGCTGCCACTTGTTCTGTTTTGAGTGGAGGTTGGATTGAGTTGACGGATAAATGCCATCACCGGGGAATCGGTTGATTGGGCCAAAGGTAATGCCCAACCCTCGACCGAGGCCGGCGTTTGCCAGAGGAATTCGCCCGAGGTCGCATCGAGTGCATAAATGCTCCCATTGATCAGACGAGTTTGCATGCCGATCGAAGGAATCGTGATTCCACGCAATGTTGCGCTACGATTCGGAATGACCAGATACTGGTCATCATATTCGATGACATACAGATTGGTCATTTGAGGTTCTTCAGGGAGGGTTTTTTCGATAACCGGTTGTCCTGTTAGTAAGTCCCGAATTTCAAATTTCCCGGTTGGCTGCATGAGTGCTAGATGCGTTCCCATCATTTGTCCCCGCAGTCCGGTTGCGTAGGTTTGTTGCCAAACCATCTCGCCGTTGGAAACGTCTTGCAAGCCAATCATGATGTCCGTGCCGGTTAGTTGGTAAATCAGAGACTTAAAACCTTCGATCGGCCATCGCTCTGAGCGGTTAATCCCTTCGACCTGCTGAACCTCCGCCCCGTCTGTAAGACTGTATTCTGTTGCGACAACAGAATTAGGCGGGATGACGATAATGCGATTACCTTCCGTGTAGATTTCGCTGCCGGATTTTACCCCGTTTCGGATCCAGATGATATTTCCGGTAATAGGATCGATACAGTAAAGGTCACCCTGTTGCTGATAAACAATCCCATTGAGACTGATAGCACCTGAGATGCCAAGTTTGTTACCGGCAGCATCGACAGCGTTATAACGTCGGGTGCCCCATGGAGTTGTGGTGACACGTGATCTGAGAGGGATTGAAACTGAACCGCTGGCGTTTGCCGGCAGAATTGGTTTGCGCCAAAGGATCGCTTCACTGGGGTCATTGCTTGCATTGAGCAGGTCAATGGCTAAAACTTCTCTGCCAATAAAGGTGAACATGTAATGGCCGTAGATTTTGGCATAAGCAACCGTGTACTGCGTACCAAAGACCTGCCGGCCTGTATTGAGGGATACTTGCTGAACGATTTTCCCGCTGGCAGAACGGATCGCAATCGCATTTTTCTGCTGGTCATAGCCGACAGTATTTCCTGCCGGCCAAGGTCCCCGTACTTCCTTAATGGGGATATTGTAGATCCGTTGGTAACTAGGAAAACGTCCCTCTTTGTCCGTGGTTTTCTCAACGCTGGTGAAACCCAGAGGCCAGCCGTTTCTGCTACTTACAAGCTGTTCGAAGTGTGGCGTATTTAATCGTTGTTCGACATACTGCTGTCCGGTCAATTCACCCTCCACTATTTTGGCAGGCCAGCGTTGCTTGATCGTGACATAAGTCGTGTAGGCATCCTGATGACGACCGACCTTTTCGTAAAGCTTTGCCAATTCCACGTGGCAACGCCGTTGGATCTGCTCGTCTGCTGAGTTTAGCTGTAATGTTACTAGCAACAGTTCAGATTCAATGGTCTCCTGAATGTAACTCGAATCAGAATTGACCAGTGCTGAGGCTAACTCAATTCTCGCCGTATCAGCCAGAGTATGTGTGCCAAAGAATCGAGTGAAATCTCGCAGGCGGAGTGTGTCTTTTTGCGTTACGGCTTCTTCCAGATACTGCGAAATGCGAGATTCTATTTCAGTGCGTTGCTGATCGTTACTGGCAGCTAACAGTGCCCGCATTTGTCCCTGAACCCAGCGGTCTGTGCGGACGTGAACACCCTGTTCGGTTAATTTAAGAACTTCATTGACATTGGCTCCGGCATCCTCTGACTGCCGTGCATGATCAATCAGTTGCAGGTAGGTATCAAATGCAGCAATGATCTCACCTGTTACAAGCTGGCCCGCTGCCTTGGTCTGTAACAGTTCGTCTATCTGCTGACTGGTCAGCGGCAATATTTCCAATTCCGCCAGCAATGTTTTGTAGGTTGCGTAATCCTGTTGAAGTAGACGCAGCATTGTTCGGATCAACAGTTGCTCGATAGGTAGATTGTCAGGTGCAAGCTGCATCGACTTTCGTAAAGTTGTTAATGCAGCATCATAGTTGCCTTCCTGTAAATGCAGTTCCGATTGTCGCGAAAGTGCCCAGATGTCTTTGTCATTTGCTGCTAAACGTTGGGTGACTTCTTCACGCAAAGGCTCCAGCTGGTAGTAAACTGAGATAGCATCGGGTGTTTGAGAGATGACCTGATCATTGAAGCAAACAAGATTTCCTAAAGGTTCGTTGACTTCAATTGTCTTTAGTTTTTCACCGGTTTTGATATCCAGTTGAAGCAGTTGTTTATTCGAGATAGGAATGAAGTACGTGTCGTCGGAACGAAAACCACGTCCGTTAACTACCCCCTGCTCTATCAATACCTCGTTTTGCCAGACCGATTCACCCGTTTCCAGCGAGATGGAAGATATCTTTGTCTTTCCAATTATCAGAGCGATATTGTCAACAACGCAGCCAATGTAGAGATCTCCTGTTCGCGTCACAGGTCTCCAGTGCGGCTTGCCGGTTAACAGGTTAAGACAAATTAAATTACTGTTTTCAGGTGGAGTCGCGACAACAGAACCATCGGAAATAGTGATTGTGGAATCGATCCATTGCTGCTTTTTGAGTTCATTGCTGTTATAGCGTATCCCGTTTAATTGCCGCGTCTGACCCAGATTGCGATTAGCGTAGGTGTAGCCCCACAAAAGGGTGCGCGAAGAAATGTCAACAGCGACAATTGCTCCTGCAGAGGTCGGGCAAACCAGTACACCATCAGCAAACGATGGTGAAGCACTGGCTAATCGGCGATTTGAATCTAAGGTGATTTTTCGATTGTCGACATGAGCCAGCTGTTGTTGCCACTTGAGACTGCCGGTTTCGGCATCAAGCACCAGTAGACGGATCTCACCGTTCTTCTCGCCAATCGCATAGAGATCGTTATACAGCGGTAAGGGTGGACCGAGGAAAAAGATACCAGCTAAATCAGGGTCATCTTCACCGGTTTCGCCACCAACAATCCAATTAAGTGACCCTTCTGTTTCCAGGTCCAGTGAGACCAGCTTATTGGTAGAACTGGGGCCACCTGCATTGGAAGCACGGGGATTGAAAACAAAACTGCGGCTATTGGTCTTTTTAACAATCTCAAGATCCCATAATGCAAAGACTTGCTTTCCGTCACTGCACACCTGACCGAACGCATGATCCTGCATCAAACGCTGTTGAAGTTCGTTCTTGCGACTGATATCTGCTGAACCTGCATTTTGAGTTGATGTTTCCAGCAGGCTTTCTTCGTCCTCCGAATCAAACCAGGGGAATTCCCAAAGTCGTTTTCCTGATTCGAAATCAATTGCAATGACTCGCGAAGGACTACGTGTGATTACGGTTTTCCCAATTACCAGAGGTTGGACCGAGGAAATAGCATGTTGCTTCTGGAGTTGCTGAGATTGAATAAGCGACTGAAGATGTCCTTCATCCAGTCGGTCTGCACCCGTTGGAACTCGCCAACGAATCGATGGCAATGGAACGCCGCCCTGACTGATCGCATTACGGTCAGGAGACCCCCGAAAAAGCACCCATTCAATGTTGTCGTTGATCGAAATGACCTGCCCCTTACCGGCTAAAGCGTTTAACCAGTCGATAGGGTTCTCATCCGTGGTGAAAATCTGCTGTCGCTCACCACCGATTTCGAACGAAGCTTCCGGAAGACCGCTCTTCAATTCAAGTAGTGTTTCTGAAGCCTTGTTAGGCAGTTGGGCGTGCAGCCAGCAGGTCGCCAATACAAGCGACAGCTCCGGGTCATATTTTTTTCGGGCTCCTGGAGTATTATGCACGCGCTGAAAGTTCAAGGCTGCGGCTAATGGTCTTCCACTGTCCAGATCACGATATGCCAGCAAAATTGCAGATTCATAACCAGCCTGTGTGTGGAAGTATTTACGAGTTACCTCTGTTAGTTGAGAGAGCTCGCCCGATGCTAATGCGGAATTAAGTATTTGAGTGGCTTCGGTGCCATACTGTAATTCATAGATTTCCAGAGCATTGTTAGGAAGTGTGCCTAGTAAACGCTGAGCTTCCCCTTTAAGACTTACGAAAGTGCCGGGCGAATCTTCCAATTCCACAAAATAGTCCTGATTATCGTTGGCATTTGCTGGAGCCACAGCCGGCTCGGCTCCCGGAAGAGTGTCTTCGTCGAATTCTTCAGTGAGGATCGTTCCTAAGTGTGAAACGGCATCACTAAATTGTTCTTCTTCTATAGCCTTCCGCGCCCGACTCAAGTGCTGTTTTACGACTCGAGGAGCTGGTAGGAACACGTTTGCCGTCGGCTCCTGTGCATCTAAAATCTCAGGGAATATCAAGATAGCCCCGATAAGTAGCAGGAATGCCTTCCTAGCAAAAGAATCCTCCCTTGTCCTTGACTGCTGTTGGTTCGATTTAGGTGCCTGCAAAGGTCGTTTCATCCCGAAACCCCTGAGAATAGAAGTTTTTTGTGAAAATATGAAATACTCATTGTGACTTGGCTTGTGATTCGTGTTTCGACCAGAAGAAGATGAGTAGGACTATTTTTACCTATCAATATTGGTATAAGCCAATTGTAAGCATTTTCGCTCTAAAAATCTCGGCTTGATGATTTATAAAGTGTATTTCCAAATCTCGATTTCATTAGGATGGCAAGGTTATTGCCCTATCAGATGCTGAAAGAAAGAATTAAAACTCTATTATTATAGTCTTAAACGTTTCTTTTCGACCTAATTGGAAAGACCGTTCCTGTTTTTAGTTGCGGAGCAGCTTGCTTATAACGCAAGACATCGAATTGATGAGTTAGACACCAAAACCCCTTTCTTTCCAATTGGTTTAGACAATTTGTTGTGAAAATCAGGTAGTGACTCAGGATACTTGGTATCAAGACTTTGGCGTGCTGCTAACAGGGATGGTCTTTGCAAAGCATTGTTTTTTAAGGTTTTATGCTCTTTACTATTGCAATTCTTGTATAAAAAAGGCCTAATTACCGACAGGTTGAACAATTCAACAAACTGATAATTAATGTCGTAGAACGACTCAACATCATCGTATTTCCTTATCAAGGAGGATAGATACATGGCTAAGGCGCCAACAAAAACAGCTGTTCTGAATACCGTTGCTGAAAAGTCTGGTCTCAGCAAAAAAGAAGTAACTGACGTGTTAGATGCACTTGCAGGTATGATTGGTGACACAATCAGCGATGGTGAAACTCCATTCACAATTCCAGGTTTGTGCAAAATCGTGGTGCAGAACAAAGAAGCTCAACCAGCTCGATTTGGTGTACCTAACCCATTCCGTCCAGGTGAAACAATGGATGTAGCTGCAAAGCCAGCTCGTCGAGTGGTAAAGGTAAGACCGCTTAAGGGGCTGAAAGACATGGCTGGCCAGCCTGGAACTGCTGCTCCGGCAGCACCTGAGCCTCCGGCAGCACCTGAACCTCCAGCGAGTCCTGGATTCTAAGCTTAGGTTTAGTACATTTAAAAGCGACGTTCCTCGAAAGAACGTCGCTTTTTTTATGTAATCACAATGTTGATTGTTCTATCTAGCAAGCTGACCACTATATCTGCTGTTAAGATGACGCTTATGTCTGCCCACTTAATACTCATACTTGTCCTGTTTATCTACCCAATCTTAGTTTGGGGACTATTCAGGCAGGTTTGGGTTTCCGATGGTCGTATTCGAGGCCTGCTTTTAAAGTTAAGCCTGTCGTTAGCCTCGCTTTTGTTCCTTTTCGGCGGGTTTGAATATTACTTCTACAATCATGTGGCATTCTCAGATGCTTTCGGGCAAACCAAAATGCACAATAACTGGCGAGTGAAGTACGGATCTGTGCCGAGTAACTCGCTTGGTTTGCGAGATGAGGAACCTGTTCTGTCTGGTAAGCCGGCTTTATATGTAGTGGGCGACAGTTTTACCGCAGGCCATGGCATTAATAATTTTCAAGATCGTTATGCCAATGTATTGGAGACTCTTCTTCAACAGCAGTGGGATCTGATTCTGCTGGCAAAAGGAGGTTGGGCAACCAGTAAGCAGCTTGAGATCTACTCAGAAATATCCAATCGACGAGACGAGCAAGATGGTGTATTGATTTGGCAGTACTACATCAATGATATCGAAGAGTCTGGAGAAGCAATTGGAATCAGTCGTCCCTCGATTTATTTAGGCGCCCCCCAATATTTAAAGCCAATCGTTGATAATTTTCACTTCGCCAATTTTCTTTATTGGGGAGTTTTTCGTACTGCTTATGCTGAGGAACTTGGGCAGCAGTATTTAGCTTACTTTCAGGAGTGCTATTCCAATGAGCAGGTTTGGGAGCACCATCGGGAAAGATTACAGCAGGTGGTTGATCTGCAACATCGCAACGAATTGAAAACCAAGGGCGGGACTCTTCCCAATCGAAAATTAATTGTCATTATCTACCCTAATCTCAGGGATATTGCTGTAACGCGCCGGATGTCCGATAAAGTTGCCAGGTTTTTTCAGAGTCAGGGGGTCTCCGTGGTAAATATGGCTGATTTATTGTCGGAGTATTCGGCGGAAGAGATCACGGTCAATTCTCTTGACGGTCATGCAAACGAAATGGTCAATCGCTTATTGGCCGAATATCTCTACCGACACCACTTTGCTGCCAAGTGACCATCTGGATAGATAACAGACATGAAAAATCTGCAGAAATATCGGAGGTTTTAGAAGTGGTCGGGGGCGGGCTCGAACCGCCGACACTCGGATTTTCAATCCGATGCTCTACCAACTGAGCTACCCGACCGTTGTTGAAATATCACAATACTCTTGCACTTTCAGCAAAGAATCGATGAAAAATTAGGTTAAAGCAATTAATCTCTGTCGACAACCCCATAGAATACTTTGATTTCTAAAAAACTCCAGTCAAATAGAGTCGTATAAGGGCTCTGTAGCTTGCTTGACCCCCCCATACTATTGTCTAATATTCGTTGAGGAAAATAGGCATTTTGTACCTTTGATGTAGAGCCATTGCCGATATATTCTTCATTACAAAATCTTATCTATTACGGAACTGCGGAATTATGAATAAGCGACGAACTGTCGTTTGGACTCTATTGTTGCTTACCGTTAGCCTGCCAGTGATTCAGGCTCAGGATTTCGTGAAATCTCAGCGCGTTCGCAGCATTGTTGATAAAGGTATTGCGTTCCTTGAAAGCGACCTTACCGGAGCTCCTCAAATGTCTCCGTCAGCCTACGGTCAGATTCTAGTTGGCTATACGGTATATAAGTATCACGATATCTACCAAATAGCGGGCGGTAAGAATCACCCGAAAGTAGTTGCCGGTCGGGAACGAGCTTTGCAGGCCGTTGAGGATGTTACCAGTCCGAACTATTCGCAGGAAAAGAAGTACTACACTGCTGCTCTTGCCGCCATTTTTTTTCTTGATACGGATCCGGACGCACATCGTACAGAGATTTCTAAGTTAATTGACATCATTCAGGATGGTCAAAAGAAGAACGGATCCTGGGGATACCCCGGCTCGAATCCCAAAGAAGGAGACAATTCTGTAACCCAGTTCGTCGCATTGGCATTATGGATGGCTAAGAATCGTGGTTTTGATGTGCAGATTCCGACATTGGCTGCCGCCACCAACTGGTTTTTGAGAACGCAGGCACCTGACGGAGCCTGGGGCTATCATGGTAATGATCCTGGAGTTTTTCGACGCGTTTCTCAGGAGGTTAAAGGTGAAACTGGTGGTGACAATTCATGGGGACATCAATCGGATGCCGCTTGTGGTGCTTCCAGTCTTTATATTTTGGCGGGAACCCTCCAGTTCATCAATCAGAAGCCGAAAACGGAACCTAAGAAGAAAGCTAATGTAAGCAGCGCTATTAAGCTGAAGAGAGACGACGAGAAATTTGCAGCAGACCCACTGACCGAGCAGGTTGACCGGAACTATCTGATGGAGTCTTTGACCCTGACCGATAGATGGTTCTCAACACACTTCCGTTTTAGTATAAAATCCGGCCGTAGGCAGTTTTATGGAAATATCTTCAAGAATCGAGCCATTGCCATTGGTCTGAGAGATGAAGAACCCGCTCGCTGGCTATATTACTCGCTTTATATCTATGAGCGTTACGAAACGTTCCGAGCTCTTGCTAATGAACAATCACTGATGGTTGAGCCGGGTTGGTACTCACAGGGCTTGGCGTTCCTGGAAGCCCAGCAAAAAATGCGGGAGGATGGTTCCTTTAATGGACCAGCACAAAGTCAGGTTTCAGGACCAGCTATGGACACCTGTTTTGCGCTTCTTTTTCTCATGCGAAGTA
>PAPJ01000047.1 GCA_002709045.1 Planctomycetaceae bacterium
GGGCGATGCTGATGTGGCTGCCGCGGGAATGATGGGACAACCTAGACGTAATCTCTGGCAATCTGAACCAGTCAACGCTGACGTTCCAGACGGAGTACCAGGAAATGATAACAATCACATTTTCCAATATAGTCTGCGGACTACTTTAGGCTATCTCAATAGAACTTATGGACTTCCTAGGAATAATGGAACACCAACTCCCGATAACAGCTTTCCCTCACTTCAGTGGAACAATCGACCATTTGTTTCCAGCCTTGAATTGATGCAGGTCCCCTACAGTAAGTCATCAAGATTATTGTTTGACTATTCGCTAGATCGACACAATACGCCAGCTATTGAAAACCCATATGATTTAACAGACGTAGATCGAGGAGTTGGAATATTACCTCAGCGAGAGGGTAGTCCGAATACAGAATACAATCACCTTCTAAATTTCTTTGAGTCGGGAGGTAACGCCTCTAACTTCCAACGAATCTTTGATTACTTACATACACCGAGCCCATTTGCCGGGGCCTACACCTATCTCAATCCACTTATGTTTGGTTCTGGTTTTGGTACCGATGAACTACACCCACCGTTCAATAAAGTCTCTAATTTCAGAGATCCCGGAAAAATTAATATTAATACAATCTTTGACCCAGCCGTTTATGCGGGATTAATGAATGGGCATCCGGGCCCTTCTTATGCGAATTGGTTTGACTCACGGCGTGGATATCCCAGAGCCGGGGGTAATTTACTTTCGTTCAATGCTAACATGCCATCATTGTTTACTAACCCAGTTCGCCCCGCTGGTAGTGGAGACATCGTACCCCTGACGGGACTGGAGAGAACAGACGTGGAACTTTCCATTCTTCGGAATAATCAGGCAGGTAACCAACTACTAAACAACACAGGCTATACCGAGCAGGCACGAAACGCCCGACGAAACTCATCCTTCAAATATCAAAGTGTGCAGCGACTCGATAATCTGGTGACGGGACGATCAAACGTCTATGCGGTGTGGATTACGATGGGGTACTTTGAAGTTACCGCAGCCCCGCCAACACCTGTGAATCCAGACGGATATCAATTGGGGCAGGAGATCGGTAACGATCGAGGAGAAGTACGTCGTCATCGGGCATTTTACATGATCGACCGTAGTATTCCGGCCGCTTTTGAGCCTGGTGAAAATCATAACGTCGACAAAACTGTCATCTTACGTCGTTACATTGACTAAACTGTGAGACGCTGCCGGACAAGCTCCAAGGATCAACCTAGCTGTTTGATCGTTGAACAATTAGGCCATGTCACAGATAATAGCGGAAGCGTTCGTTTTGTAGACTCTTTGGAGTTCTGTGGTGTCTTCTGATTCCGGCAGTCAATTTGATTTAGTCCCCATGACGGGCCCTGCTGCGCATACCGATCGCCCGGAGATGGTCGCGTTTTCGCTTCAATCTAAGTTGCCCCTGCCGGACGTCTCCGAATTACCGGATGTTACTCTGACCGATGCTGCTGAAGAAGTGCCTGACGAGGGCGTGACTCCTGAAACAGTCGGCACCAATCCAAATGTTCCGATGCGTATCGGTTCCATTTGGCTCGACGGCGAAAGTCTTATGTGCTCATGCCCTGAGTGCCTGGCGCCTATAACCATCCGCCACTGGCTGATGGTCGCGGATTGCTGGAACTGTGGCACGGCTGTCCTGCTCAGTGCCGAACAGGAACAGGCTGTCAAACAGCTGATGAAAAAGACTTCCGAACAGGAACCTGAAGTCTTACTAAAAACAAAACGCATGGATCGCTCTGATTCAGTTGCTCTGCCATATTACCCGGCTGCCGAACCTAGCAAAGCAGCGTCTCGCCTGCGAACGATGCTGGTCTATGAAGATAACCTGCACTGGACTCGCCGTGCATTCAATCAAACACCGGCCTGGATTATTAGCTTGTTAGCACATATCTTTGTGCTCATTTTAATGGGCCTGCTATACGAGAATGAGCCAGACGAAGGCGAATATATAACTTTATCAGTGGTCGTAGGAGACGCCGATCAGGAAGGAGGAAATATCACCAATCTGACACCTGATGCGGAGGAAAACTATGAGCTTCCTCCACCCGACAATATTGATCCTAATAATCCTGAAGAAATGGAAAAGGTTAATCAGGATCGCGAAGTCGCCGAACAACTACAAAAAGACTTCGATACTGATAATCCTAATCTTCCGGACGTTGATTCTGTTAAACGGCGTATCAATGAAGCAACGGGCACGAACAAGACCATTCTTGCACGCGACCCCCGAGTTCGCAAACAGGTCGTATCCCGTGAGGGTGGAACCTCAGCGACCGAGGCTGCGGTCGCTCGCGGACTGGAATG
This sequence comes from Planctomycetaceae bacterium, assembly GCA_002709045.1. GTDB lineage: Bacteria > Planctomycetota > Planctomycetia > Pirellulales > Pirellulaceae > UBA721. The sequence goes on from PAPJ01000047.1 coordinate 2,348, forward strand.
GCTGGCCCGTCATCAGGAACCGGGAGGCCACTGGAGTCTCCATAAATTCAACACTCAGGCAGGCTGTACATGTCAGGATCTGGGACGAGCAATCACCGATGCAGGTGCAACATCACTGGCTCTGCTACCATTCCTCGGTGCAGGGCAGACTCATATTGCTGGTATGTATAAAGATCAGGTAAGAGCCGGACTAGACTACCTACTGGATAATCAGGCTCCAGACGGTGACCTTAGTGCTGAAGCACGTGGGAACACTCGTATGTATACCCATGGTCAGGCCACTATCGTACTCTGCGAAGCTTACATGATGTCAGGTGACCGACGTCTAAAACAGCCTGCCCAGAATGCTATTAACTTTGTTCTCTCGTCTCAGCACCAGCAGGGAGGCTGGCGATACAATCCCGGACAGGCCGGGGATACTAGTGTTGTAGGATGGCAAATTATGGCATTGCAATCAGCAAGAGCAGCGGGGCTGCAAGTACCAAATCTGGTTTTGCAAAAGGCCAATGAATTCCTCAACAGTGTTCAGGCTCCTAACCAGCTCTATGCTTATCAGCCCCGGGTCTCTCCAACGCATGTCATGACAGCTGAAGCCATTCTTTGCCGTTACTATTTGGGACACGGTAGAAATGCATCAACAATCGACACCGGCATCAATTACCTCATCGATAACCATCTACCCAGTAAAGGTGGGATGAATATTTATTATCTGTATTACGGTACACAGGTAATGCATCACTACGGTGGTCCTGAATGGGATCTATGGAATGATCAGATGCGAGAACTGCTGATTAATACTCAAAATACCGACGGACATCGTCGTGGCAGTTGGACTCCGACGGAAAACCATGATAAACAGGGCGGACGTTTATACGCAACGGCGATGGCTGTCTGTTGTCTGGAAGTCTACTACAGGCATTTGCCAATTTTCCGCAAATTCGAAGTCAAATAATCCTGCAGCTTACTTATTACCCTTGAGGAAATTCGGTGGTTTGAATTCAACCGGATCATCATCTTTCTTTCCATTCCCGTTTGGATTCAAATTGAACGCGCCAGGTTTAGGATTCCCAAGTATGACTCTACCATCGCCCTGACCACCATTGGGATTCACAGCAGCAGCTCCTTTTTGATTTAGTGCAGCATCTACTTCAGCCTCTTTTTCAATCTTTAACTGTTCAATCGGAACAGCACCATTAGATGCTGAAGAAATATCCACTAACATGTAACCGGACCAGAAGAATGGATGAGATGTGTCAATCGGAGCATCAAAATCACGGGCACGCGGTTCTTTCTCCGGATTCGACTGACCGGAGCGAAGCGCATTGATCGAAACCTGCCAGGCCTGATCGACTGGTAAATCGCGAGATTTCTCCAAAAATTCTCCCATCAGCTTGTAAGTGGATTCGCCTCCCACTCGCCAGCGACTAAGAGCGACTGTCCGTGAACCGCTGGCCAACATACCAACAGTTGTCAGAAAAATTTCGTTTCCGGCAGCGTGTTGCTTAAGTCCGGAATCAATCCCCGTTCGATAACCGGGTAAGCAAATAATATCGCAATTGCTCCAGGGAATCTTCATCCATTGGTTCAAAGAACTACCCCTGCGACCCGGTATAACATCCCAGTCATAGCTGGCCATCTGAGTACCTGTCATATCCTGCAAAACGATAAGTTGATTACTGATTGGTCCGAGCTGAGCACCAGTCCCCGGGAATTCAACCGGCAACACTTCAGCTGTATTAATCTTTTCGGTGAAGCCCTTCAATAAATCCGCACGCAGTTTTTCATCATCTTCTAAAGCAAATGGGCCATCCACAACACTGGTTCTGGTAATCGGACGCTGATTTCTCCCGTCACCCAAAACCAGTGATACGGTGGGACTGTAGCGAACCCTATGCGTGGCAATTAAAGGGTTTTCACCAAGCGGTAGTAATTCAAACGGTACATACCACAGAAATCCATCCGGGACGATAACGATCTGACGACCTGCATCAAACGGATTCTCCTGCACGGAGCCAAAAATAGCATTTTCAACCGTTGCCAGACTTTGCTTCCATTCCTCATTGGCAAGTATCTTCGGCGTAACTTGTGTATTGGTGTCAAAATGACCCATCTGGCGATACATTGTTCTTAGAGAAGCAAGAATTGTTGCTGGCGAACCAACCTTCCAACTCTGGTATTTTTCGTTGGATAGCATGAATCCATAGAATGCTCGTTTCGTTGCAAAGAATGAAATGACCACCTGATTGGCAGGCAGTTGAGCTTTAAGCTCTTTCATGTTGTACAACGGAGGAAAGGAAAACTCTGTTGGATTAGGTTCTAATGCCATACGTTGCAGATAAGTTTCCTGAGCCACTGTACCCTGTTTCAGTGTTGGGAAGGTCTGCTGCTGAACACCAATATCATCCGCCTGCTGCGGTGCCAATGGCAGATCTTGAACCTTTGTCAGAAACTGCTGCAACACCTGGCGGTTATGTTGATAGTTGGGATACTTATTGAGCAAAGCCTGACGTTGTTGCAAAGCCTGTTTTGAGAGCAATTCTTCCGGACCTTCAAGGATCCATCGCAAACTAAGTACACGGCCTCCCATCGGCAACGTCTTATAGAATCGATGTCTACGAATTCTGTCCGTGATTTCAACTGCTCGCTCAATTTCCTTTCGATTCATGGCTAACTCAAACCAACGTTCCATCGTCTGCTCATGGTCTGAAAGCAGATACTTCAATGTATCGCGTGGGCTATAAATCCAGTCGATTGGACCCGGATCTCTTAAAACCCGTTCATAAACAAGATCAGCAGTTCGTTCTGTGATAGAACCATTTTTGAATAACGCATCTGCGTGAGCAATTTGCAGTAACCAGGGGGAAGCATCCGTCTGGAATGTCAGCAATCTGCTCATAATCTGCTGGCCTGCTGCCAATTCGCGTTTCTGAAATGATGCCAGTGCATTTACAAATAGCAACCGGGCGCCAATCTCCCCAGCTCCCATCTCTGCCCGATTGATTACTGTTTGAGCTTTCTTTACCAATGCGTCAGCTTGCTGATGCTGCGCTGCTGCCACAGCACTCTCTGCGGCTGACGTATAAGTCGATGCCTCCAGCCACTCAGATTCAAGGCGAGCATAATTCGCAATCTCAGCAAGTCCCGGAAATGCTCCTGGAAGATCCCCGGCCGATTGATTCTTTACTCCCCAACGAACTGCTTCCTCGACAACATCGTAACTGTTGTAGAGAGCCGCACTGATCGTCGATTCTTTAAAGTAGTTAGCAGCCTGTGGATACTGTTTCTGCTCAAAAGCAAGTTTGCCTAACTCCAACAAGGCTAATCCGGACAACTCATGGTCCATACGGCCAAACGAAATGGATGACTGTAACTCAGCAACAGCAACCTGTGAATCTCCGACCGAGTGCTTGGCTACACCCAGCATCAAACTGATCCAACCCTGAGTCCAGTGATTAGGAGCCGTTGGTCGTAACTCTAACACTTCCATGACTCGGTTTGTCAGCGAAGAAAGACGACAGGTTACGCCTAACAATTCAGTTCGCCTTCGGATTGCGAGTGTAATACATCGAACAATTTCTCTGGCATTAATCGGTGTCAGCATTGCTGGTTGCACTGTCCCACCCTGTTGCAGCACCCGAAAATTATCCAATCGCCCGCGAAAAATATTTAATGACTCGGGAGTCTTGCCCATCACCATTTGTCGGGAAGAAGGTCCCCAGGTAACCTTACGAGTGGAACGGAAACTTTGCGGAAGCACATTGGGCATGTACAAACGCAGCATCCACTGAGGATTGTTGACCAATAGAGTTAGTGCTATATCATACTGCTGTAATGCCTGACGGGACTGTCCCATCTGATAGAAACATTCACCCAACATGGCGCGATGGCAAATACTATCGATCCATTCACCTTCAGGAGACTTGATACGCGACGTTCGATTAAAACCGGTCGCTGCTGAGCGGAATTCACCTTCATGGAACTCAGCCATTGCAATCCAGTAGTCAGCTCGTGGATAGCCGGAGGATCCCTGAGCATAGACGATCGCGTTGTTGCATAAAATTAATATCAGAAGCAAACAAACAGCAGCAAATCCATTCCAAATTCGCATACGCTGACCGCCTAATCCATGCATATTAAAATTGATGGAATTTATGGAAGCCATAGGTTTTAATCCCCTGCAAATAACTGTTCGCACCTGACAAATCAACAAGGCAAAAGACTCGTTTCAGGCACTTCACACCACTCCTATTATCGGAGATTGCTTGTTCAATGACTAAGCGACATCTACCAATCATATGAAGTGCAACGGCATTAATTCCAGTAAATTGCGTAGCTTATCAAAACGACGTTTTCCCAATTTATCTATTTGTCCTATCTCATTAATTATCAACACCGCTAAAGAGGCTGATTCAGATTTCAAATAATTTCTGAGTTTTCAGACAATTAGGCCAAAGAATTCCATCCCCGCCGACGATTCGCAAACAAGTCAAAAGACAAACTTTAATTCAAAGCCCAGTCCCTTCGATCAGCAAGGGCATCGAGTTTGAAACATGTCCAACAAATCAAAACAATTACGATTGAAAACCTTTACTGTTCTGGCCTTTGTTGGTCTGAGTGTTCTGACCGGTTGCCAGAGTCAAATTGGTGGGCAAACGCTACCGAGTCCTCACTATTTAACAGACGACGTGCAATATTTCGCTCCAACCGGAGAAATGAAGCTTCAACGCGAAGCGGCAGTCATGCAGGAATATAAGGCTCAGCGTGATACCGGAAGTAACTAACAAGTCACATCATCTATCTCGAAATCCCCCCCTCCAATCGAGATAGCTGACAGACGAATGAAAACCACCTTCGAATTCACAAGATTTGAAGGTGGTTTTCATCTGCGCGCATAACAAGAGCGTTGTTGATTATCCAACAACGCTCTTTGGTACAAATTTAGCGAATTGAATTTACTTCAATATCTCATGTAATTGAATATGGAACTTGCCCAGTTTCCCACCATAATTACCGGCACCAATACGAACGATGCTTTCACCGGCAGCAGCTTCGATCACTGCTTTCATGGCATCAGCCACGGCTTGTTCTGAAACTCCATCTACTACGATTTCATAAGCAGCAACTGTGTCCGCATGAAGTTTGGATTCCACGCGTCCACGTAAGGTTGGACAATATGGATCTGAAGTCGACGCGGGTAGAGCTTTGTAGATCGATCCCACTTTACTTCCACTGCGAGCTACACCGCCGGGAAAAGGCGCAATGGCACCTGTCGTCTCAGCAACGGCTTCGGCACCGCGACGGGCAGCTGCCAACGCTGCTGTTTTACATGTCCCCTGAAGAATGACATTTCCGCCGGCAACACCAGCTCTTACATTAAGCATATCCTGCACCAGAAATTCACCATCCATGACCGGGATTCTCCAGTGACGTTCATCCCCCAAAATCTTTGCCTTCTGAAATCCATCGCCAAAGAATCTAATCTGTTTGCCTAAAGCAACCTGTTTATCACCATCGGGTAACCCGTCATAGACCGCCGTAGAAGGACAGGTCATGACACATTGTCCGATACGATTTGGAACAGCTTTCTGTAAGCCATCAGTAGAAAATCCAAAAATTAAAACCGCAGCACCAATACGACCATCCGGAGTTTCCTTCGCTGTTAAATAGTACTCAACACCTGTTTCAGCATCACAGGCAATCACAGAAGAACTGTAGCCTGTTAACTCCTTCAATCCGGCTTCCAGCCAATACTCATCGGCAGCTGTAATAATCAACCGCACGTATTTCATACCGAATGCTTCGGCAAAAGTATCTTCTATTTCGGTATTACCGATCTTCACGAATGTGCTCCCCAGGGTCACCAATCTGCTACAAACAAGCAAAGGTTTATATAATTATGATGATTACAGGCTACTGGATTGCCAAGTAGCTAGCGAATCGGCAGATTGATTCTTCCAATTCCAATTCAACCGATATAATAAAGTAAGTCGACCTTTTTTTGGGTTTGAGTTTAGACGTTCCAGTCGGATTCGGCACTGCCAGACGATCCAGACATTCCAGCCAGCGAGATCTTTAAGATGAGTGAGCAATTCGACGCATATCGAGTCTGGCTGGGTATTCCTCCTCAACAACAACCTCCCAATCACTATCAACTTTTAGGAATTGGACAATTCGAAGCAGATCCTGATGTCATTGAAAATGCAGCGGACCGTCAGATGACTCATGTCAGAACATATCAATCGGGTTCTCATAGTGATGATTCTCAACGCATTCTCAATGAAATCACTCAGGCTAAACTCTGCCTGTTAAAACCATCCAGCCGAGCAGCATACGAAGCGAAGTTACGTGCTCAAACACCTTTAACCTCGCCCACCGGGGAACAGGCAATTCCAGTTTCACCTGTCGGCTCAGCACACCCCGGCATCGCTCCGATGGCCAGTCCGCCTGCCATTCCTGTCGCCCCGACTCAGCCGCAGGCACAACCGGTTCGTCCGGCGGAGATAGCCATTCCAGTTCAGGTGGATAATCCCACCGATTACCTCCCGGGTATCGCTCACCCTGATGCCAAATCGGTAACGCGTCGCGCCCGAAGTCGTCGCGGTAATGCAGGCATACCATGGATTCTTATCGTCGGTGTATTATTTGGTGTTGGATCCATTATCGCGATTGGCATGATCATTATGAAAACAATGGGAATCACAACGGAGTCGTAGTATGAGCAACCTTAGACTGTTACTTTCTGATGTCGCCTGGCCCGATACTACCATTGAACAGCAGCTATGTGATGAAGCCGGAGTGGAGCTAGTCATCGCTTCTGACTCATCGGAAGAAACTTTGATTGGCCTGGCAGCCGGTTGTGATGGCATTATCACCTGCTGGGCAGATATTACCGAAGCTGTTATTTCAGCCTCGGGCAAACACTGTAAAGTTGTCAGCCGTATGGGTATCGGACTCGATAACATCGACGTTGATTATTGTACTAATCAAGGTATCCCGGTAACCAATGTTCCGGACTACTGTCTTCAGGAGGTTGCCGAACATACGCTTGCCTCGATCTACTCACTTGGCCGTCATATCAACACATACAATCTGGAAAGTAAATCCGGGAAATATGAGCGCAACGTGACACCTCCACTGCGTCGTCTCAAAGGACAGACCATTGGTATTATTGGTCTTGGAAATATTGGCAAACGGGTGGTTGAGTTAGTTAATGCTCTGGGCTTTCGTGTTCTTGGATTTCGTCAGGATATGACGAAAACGGTTCAGGGTGTCGAATTAGTACCATTCGAGGATTTGATTTCCCGGAGCGACTTTATCACGCTGCATCTACCACTTACAGATACCAACCATCACATGATTGGTGCTGAGGAATTTAAGAGAATGAAGTCCACGGCCTATCTGATCAACACAGCCCGGGGCGGACTGGTAGACCATAGTGCGCTGGCAACTGCGTTAAAGGCTGGTGAACTTGCCGGTGCTGCACTCGATGTCCAGGATCCGGAACCACCCGATCTCAATACGGCTCCCTATAACGACCCACGTGTCATTGTCACGCCTCATGCAGCATTTGTCTCGGTGGAATCTTTGATTGAACTTCGTCGAAACAGTGTACGCAATGCACTCGATATCCTTCTCAATAGAGAATCGGACAAAATTGTAAACCTCTGAGATAATTCAATCGTTGATTGAAAACGCAATCTGTAGTTATTTCGGGTTCTCAGTAAACCATTCCGATTTTTTCGATCTAACCTTTTCGGCAAACAAACGTATCAACGCCAAGAACAACAATCAACAGCAAGAAGAGTCTTATCAGTATCCTACAATTCCAATTCAAGAAGTGACTCTCAAAATAACAGTCGTGGTAATCATCAACACTAACTTTTAACCACGATCGGCTAATGATTTCCGAGCGGCCAGCGCTCGTTCGACCGCTTCCTGTGGTGTATCTGCCAGCACCGTCATGTGTCCCATTTTTCGGCCAACGCGAGCTTCCCGTTTCCCATACAAATGCATCTTAAGATTCGGTTCGGCCAAAGCGTTGCTCCAATTTGGCTCTCCATCCTGCCACAGGTCTCCCAGCAAATTAACCATGGCTGCCGGACGCTTTTGTTCCGCTGAACCCAACGGTAGTCCACATACCGTTCGCACTTGCTGTTCAAACTGACAGGACAGATGAGCGTCCACCGTCAGGTGACCTGAATTATGCGGTCGTGGAGCCAATTCATTCACTAGTAATTTTCCATCGGTCGTCAGAAAGAACTCAACGCAAAGAACACCAATCACATCTAATTCTGTCAGGATTGTCCGAGCGATCTCTTTGGCTTCTTCTACAATTCCGGGAGACACATCAAAGGGTGTAATAGAAATATCCAGAATGTGATTATGATGGCGGTTTTCCATCGGACCATAGAAGGCCATCTCTCCATCGCGACCCCGGGCAGCAACGACTGATAACTCGCAGTCAAAGTTCACAAATCGTTCCAGCACTGCTTCTGCATTGTTGATTTCATTCCAGGCCGCTTGCAAATCGCTGCCTGACTCAACTTTCACCTGACCTTTACCATCGTATCCCCAGGCTGCTGTTTTAAGAACTGCCGGGACATCCTCTTGCGTTACCTGATCGATATCAGCTTGCGAATAGATTTCCCGAAAAGGTGTCACCGGAATACCGGAATTACGCAAAAATGTCTTTTCGCGAATACGTTGCTGAGCGGTATAAAGGACTCGACCAGCTGGGTGCACCGGAGCATATCGTTCTACGGCATCAATTGTCTCGGCATGCACATTTTCAAATTCAAAACTGACAACGTCAACGTTTTGTGCAAACTCTGCCACTGCATCTAAATCATCGTAATTGGCTTGTATCTCGAGGTCGGCAACCTGACCTGTTGGCGATTGGTTTTCCGGAGAAAAAACGTGGATTCGATATCCTAATCTTCTGGCGGCAATAGCAAACATCCGCCCCAATTGCCCACTGCCTAACATACCGATCGTTGCGCCAGGCAAAATAGCTCGGCTCATAGTTCGGAATCCTCCATAACTTTCTGCGTTTGTTCATCCGCGAATTGATGCAACTTAGCACGCAATTCTGAACACTCATTTGCCAGCACGCGAACGGCTAACAAAGCTGCATTCTTCGCTCCGGATTCTCCGATCGCCAACGTACCGACAGGTACGCCCCCCGGCATTTGAACAATCGACAGAAGAGAGTCCAAACCAGATAATGCCCGGGATTTTACCGGCACACCAAAGACCGGAAGCGTTGTTAATGAAGAAACCATTCCCGGCAAATGAGCAGCCCCCCCGGCACCTGCAATAATAACCTTTAGACCACGAGCTTCAGCTGTCTTGGCATACTCAACAAGCCATTCCGGTGTTCTGTGTGCGGATACCACTCGACATTCGTGAGCCACACCGAATTGTTCGAGGATTTGGCGGGCATTCTCCATCGTGGGCAAGTCAGATTTACTTCCCATGACGATACCTACAAGCGGTTCATTGGCTTCGGTCACTTGATTTCTCCTTAAATCGGTCTGCCGGACGGTCCAACCTTAACCCAGCCGAATTTTAGAATTTCATTATACGAAACTAACGTCATTTTTATAGTATCCGATAAACTTCGCAGACTGACCTTGATATCAGGTGTGTAAATTTCCGAATTTGCATACGATGGTGGAGGTTGATCGGTAAACAATCTTTACCTTAAGTTGCTCTCATACGGCCATCATTCAATGAATAATGCTCAGGATGAACATTTTATAGAACGTCATCACGGACGTGGATCCGGCATTCGTCCGGATAATCGTTTTGTATCGCTCAGAGTAATTCACGATACAGAACAGCTGACAAATGATGATGATCAGCAGGCGAAACTAAAAACCGAATATTACGAAGATGCCTCCAAATCCGTTGTTTCTGAAAATAAAAGTCCAGACATCCCCTTTCGGTTCAGCCTGAATCCTTACCGTGGTTGTGTACACGGGTGTAGTTATTGCTACGCCAGACCTAGTCATGAATATCTGGGGATGGACGCCGGTTTAGACTTCGAATCAAAAATTATTGTTAAACGAAACGCTCCAGACCTTTTTCGTGACTGGCTCAACCAACGCAACTATAAATGTGAACCAGTCATGCTCAGCGGTGTCACCGATTGTTACCAACCCATCGAAAAAAAACTAAAACTTACCCGGAGATTACTTGAGATCGCACTTGAGGCTCAACAGCCCATACGAATCATCACTAAGAACGCTCTTATCAACCGTGATCTTGACATTCTTAGCGAGATGGCCAAAAACCGTCTGATACTTCCGGTCATTTCTCTGGCCACCATTGACAAAAAAATCGCCCGAAAAATGGAACCGCGTACAAGTACTCCACAGGCAAGATTAAGAGCTATTGAAAAATTAACCTCCGCAGGTATTCCCACCGGCGTTTTAATTGCTCCAATCATTCCCGGACTCACCGACAGTGGGATCCCCAGTACTTTGAAGGCAGCACGCGACGCCGGAGCAACCTATGCCTCACGAAATGTATTACGACTGCCGCTGTCTGTGGAACCCGTTTTTCTCGACTGGCTACATCATCATTTTCCCTTACAGGAAGAACGTGTGCTTGCCAGAATCCGCCAGGTGCGCGGAGGCGAACTTAATTCGGTTGTCTTTGGTGAACGCATGTCCGGGACAGGAATCATCGGCAATCATATCAACCAGACATTTAACATGTTTCGGAAACAACTAGGCTATCTGGATCGCTTTCCAACTCTTAATTGTGCTGATTTCTCGCCCCCCACATCATCCACAGGACAGCAGAGGCTTTTTTAGTGTGCTGGCAGTCTACTTCCCAACCCAATACAACATCTTTTTCTTATTACCATTATCTTTGATCTTTTTCCTATCACGTTTCGCCCACGCATTCGCATCAAAAATACAATCTTTCTTATTAATGGTATTAGTACCATGAATAGATTCAATTTGTTTCTTTAGTAGTGCACTACCTTCATCAACCGCCTTCTCTTTTTTTAGAATGTTAACGATTTCATCCGTGGTAAAGTTAATTGACTGCTTATTACCAACCTTGACGACTTTAGTTACTCTAAACTTTGGACCGAATGTTTTTTTAATAATAGATCGAAGCTTTGTTTTTATTTCTTTTTGAAGTTGATTATCAAATGTAGTGATCTGATCAGCAAACTCATTCATTTTATTAAGCGAGTCAAGAATCGCGTCTCTACTAGCATCTGAAATAGCTTGAGTAACAGCCGCTTCTGCTTCTAATGCTTTTTTTTCCGCCAGTTGTTTTTCTTTCTGAGCTTTCGCTGCTAGTTTTTTAGCCTGAGCTAATGTAAGTGCCATTATTTGATCCCACCTTGTTATTTATTTACTGAATTAGTATTCCATAATAAAAACGTATCTCTATTATTTTTTAAACGACCCAATAATAAATGGTCAAGTAAATAATATCGGTCTTTAGTTAAAGACTACGTTCTCGGAAGTAACACTATAAAAATATAAACATCATCGTTAATAAACCGGCGATCAGCATCGCAAAGAAAATTTTCACGGCAAAACTCTCGTTGATGCGCGTTTTAATTAAGGAATAGATCACGCTTTCCTGTAAGCCCGGGGCCATACGCCGAAATCCTTCAAAGGAATTTAGCCTGCTGGTAGGTTTCATCATTTGCTACTCCTGTCAGTCGGTGACCAAATAACTGCCGAGGTGATACCGAGTGTGCGTGAAGGTCCTCCGACAACCGTGTTACCCCACTGAGCACCATAATGGTAGAGAAACAATGTCAGAATCCGTCCATCTTTCAATTCCAGTGAACAAGGGCTATGCATGGTCTGGTGCATAGCCCAGCGAAACAGCGTGAAACGCTGATCCCAGTCCCAGGTTCTGCCATGATCTCGACTGATAACTGCCTCAATTCCGTGGTAGACCTTATTTTCGAGTTCACCCATACGTGTTGCATAAGTCATCAGCAGACGTCCGTCCTGAAGGGTGATCAGATCGGTATGCACCTTTCCATATTTAAAGTGCACTTGATGATCTGTCCAGGTTTTCCCGTCATCGGTCGAGCGGGCGGTCGTAATACGTCGCCAGTGATCGCTAAACGAGGGGTAGTCTGCAGATTGGGCAGTTCTCAACGAAACAACCAATGCTCCATCTGCGGCTCTGGTAACAGACCCCTCAGAAGTCTGCCATTGTCTTGGCAGCCAAATCCCTTCCGGCCATGTCTTTCCACCATCACGGCTTCGCCGCAATAGTGACTGCGCTGTCCATTTGACAGGACCGTGTGGTTCAACATTTGCCATAAAGACTGCGGATACAACGTCATCTTCAACAAGCACACTACCTTTATGGTATGTAATTCTTCCATCACTCAGTCTTGGAAACGGTTTCTTTTCATTCCACGTCTTTCCGGCATCTTCACTGAGACAATAAAATCCATCATCGTCACTGGGAATAATCATTAAATGATCACCACCCAGACTTACCAGTTGCGGACGCTCCAATCCGCGGTGAAACTCAACCGGTTGACTCCATTTTCTTCCTTCGTCCGCGGAATATGACAGAAACGACCCACGTTGTTCTTTATCTGTTCCTTCCAACCAGCCGGTACCTATCATTGCAATACGTCCGTCACCCAATCGACAGATCGATGCAAATTTCATCGAGTGCACCAGAAATGTATAACTAATCCCTTCCTGATAGACCGGGCCCATTGGATTCTCCTGCCGAATTGCGATCGGCATATGAGGGGTAATAAACCGATTTGGATCAAATTCTGCGGAGGCATTCCGGGCTGCCATTGTTTTCAATTTTTCCAATGGAATGGACTCGTAAGGTGTTGGTACCTTCTTCAGCGTGGATAAATCCTTACTGGTCGGAAAACCTGCATCATCCTGTGCAAAAAGTTCAAATGTCACTGACAACATACAAACGCCGCAAATCAATCTAATAAACATCGTCCATCTCCATTTAGAGCATAAAACACCTCACCAGATGTGCGGCGATTCAATTATCCCACATCATAATATCACAATCAGGATGATGACTTTCTTCCGACGATTTTTGTCAGGCAGGGCGAAGACTTGTCGGGGAACGTGTCTGTTAGCCGATACTTTAAACGATGATTATTTAAAATCTGTGGTAGTCACGCGCACTACCTGCTTACTACAATTTGCATGTAAGTAATAAAGACCTTTTACAAAGGAATTTTGCAATGATCAATCGCCGTAAACTTATTCATGGATCTGCATCGATGGCAGCCATGATGACCACTCCAGGTTTGTTTGCAAAAGAATTAGTACGAACAGCTGAATCTACTGAAGGCCCGTTTTATCCGGACAAACTGCCTCTGGATACTGACAATGACCTTTTGATCATCAATGAATCGATCACTCCGGGAGTCGGCCAGATCACCCACTTAACCGGTAAAATCCTTTGTCCACTTGGACGTCCGATTCGAAACGCCTTTGTTGAAATCTGGCAGTGTGATAATAACGGAGCCTATTTACACGCAGAAAGCGGAAACGCGGAAAAACGTGACTCTAATTTTCAGGGCTACGGCCGTTTTCTTACAGACTCCAAAGGGAACTACTATTTCCGAACAATCAAACCTGTGGCTTATCCCGGACGTACACCTCATATCCACATCGCCGTTAGCCTTAATGGTCATCGAGTGTTTACCTCTCAGATACTGATCAAGGGGGATCCGCTGAACCAACGTGACGGAGTTTGGCGCAATCTCCAAGATGACAAAGCACGTGACAGCTTACTAGCTGCTTTCACCCCTATTAAAAGTTCACCGCTCAAAGAACTCGAAGCGGAATTCAATGTCGTTCTCGGGCAGACAGCAGAAGAACATCAGGAAGGAAAGATTCGCGGTGGTATTGGTAAGCCTCAATGGCGGCGCAGGTAAATAACTGATGCTGGACCTTTTCAAACGCAAACTGTTCAAAATCATATTCTGGTCGTTTGTGTTCATTGCGTTACCATTTACAATTCTGATGTTTATTGGTAGCCAACGGTACGTCTATCACGCTACAGTCAAAATCAATTCGCCTGCTGAAATCATCTTCCCCTATTTACATACTCCAGACAAAGTTGTTGTTTGGCAAAATGGTGTTAAATCCCTTTCCCTTGGAAATAATCAATTCAATCGTTCAGGTGATACGGCAACTTTAGTTCTCGATGGTCAAGAAAAGGAGCATCGAATTACTATCACTATTGATAAAATCGTGCCTGACAGGCATCTCATTACATCTTCTGCAACAGAGGTGTTTAAAGCACAAACAATCTGGGATTTAGAAACGTTTGCTGATCACTGTATTGTTAATCAGGAAGTTATTTATTTTTACGGCGGAGTCGGACGATTGATAGCTCCGTTTTTGACCGGCGAAGCTGAAAGACAATTACAGGATGATCTTTCCCGACTGCGTCAGATTATCGAAAAGGAACATACAGGTCGATGATTCCGCTAGTCAGTAAAATCACGGTATACCCACTAAAGTCTTTTGATGGTGTTGATCTGGAATTTAGTGACATATTAACGAGCGGATCCTTAAAACATGACCGACAACTCGCTCTGCTCGACACTAACGGGAAATACTTCAACGCCAAGAACTACCCTGATATTCATCAATACGAAAGCCAGTTTCATAAAGACTGGTACAGTATGGTGATCACCCGTCCGGCAGATTCGGCTATGGAATTCTTCGACCTGCGCTCCGACCACCAAAGGCTGGTTGATTGGATTCGAAATTTTCACCCAAATGTAACGTCCTACGAAGAAAACATACTGACCGGACTACCGGATGATCGTGAAGCAAATGGCCCCACGATTATCAGCGAGGCAACACTTGAGCTTGTTGCTTCCTGGTTTGAAGGCCTCTCGATACATAATATTCGACAGCGGCTGCGACCAAACATTGAAATTTCAGGGGTTCCCGCATTTTGGGAAGACCGTTTGTTTGATAACAATATTCCGTTTTCTATTGGCACTGTCCGCTTCATAGGCACACATCCATGTCAACGATGTGTCGTTCCCACTCGTTGTCCTCAAACAGGAGTTGTAACACCACGTTTTGCTGATATCGTTGCTCAGAACCGGAAAAAATCCCTTCCCGAATGGAGTCATCCCGGATCATTCAATCACTATTATCGACTGGCAACCAATACCAAGCTGGCTGAGGACTGCGCAGGCGGTAACATTAGTCTGGGTGATGAAATTATTCTTCCTGCCAATTTAAGTCATCAACAGATTGTTACTTAATCTATACACTGACTTGAATTGCGTTTTATAATTGAATGAACGAAACTAACGGATTCAGAAATGGAATTTAAACTGAGATGTTAAGAATAGGCGATTTTAAAAGTCGTAGCTGTGATGGGATTTCCCGACGGGCATTTGTGCAGGCGGGAGCAGCGTTACCATTGACAGCAATGCTCTCGGAAAATCAGATCGCTCAGGCTGCTGCTCAGGCACGGGCCAAGACTGTTGTATTTGTGTGGTTATGGGGAGCTCCCAGTCATCTCGACACTTTTGATCCTAAACCAGATGCTCCGCTTAATTACCGCGGGCCATTTGGAACGATTCCCACGACACTACCGGGGGTTCGATTTACGGAACTAGTTCCAAAACTAGCAGCCCGGACGGACAAATTTGCATTAATTCGAAGTAATATCACTCACGATGGCGGTCACCCCGGCGCCGGAACATTTGGTTATACCGGTCATCGAGAAGGTCGGGGGATTACAATTCAGCCAAGTTGGGGGTCCATTGTTTCGCGTCATCACGGAGCTGGTGAAGGGTTACCACCCTATGTCATGCTTTCCCGGGGTATCCCTCGCGATGTTGTTAAAACAATTGATGGCTATGGCGGCGGTGACTGGGGTAAGGCATACGACCCATTTCTTATTCAGTGCGATGAATTAGGCTCGATCAACATCCCGGCTCTAAAACTTGTCGACGGTGTCACTCCTGATCGTATTGCCCATCGTCGTAATCTGCAGGGGCAACTCGACAAAATCAAACGTAATGTAACTGCAGACACGTTTGACGCATGGGACAGTAAATCGAAACAGGCTTTCACTCTGTTAACAAATAAACAGGCTCTCGAATCACTGGATCTGACAAAGGAAACAACTGATCTTCGCGAAAACTACGGTCAAACATCCTTTGGCCAGAGTTTATTACTTGCCCGTCGTTTAGTCGAAGCAGAAGTGCCGTTTGTAAATGTAAGCTGGAGTGAATTCGTCGAAGCATTTAGCCCAAATACAGATTTCGGATGGGATACGCATGTGAAAAACTTTGACTTGCTTCCTAATCGCCATTGCCCGGTTCTCGATAACGCCTTTTCAGCTTTTTTGGATGATATGTATGACCGTGGTTTGATGAATTCGACGCTGGTAGTTTGCATGGGTGAATTCGGAAGGACACCACGTATCAATAACCGGGCTGCTCGTGACCATTGGCAACATAACTACTTCTCGATCTGGGCCGGGGCCGGTGTTAAAACGGGCCAGGTCATTGGTGCCAGTGATGCCAAAGGTGAACGTCCTGTTACCAGAGGAATCGAACCGACGGGCGTTGGGGTTACGATGCTTGACTGTATGGGAATCGACAGTATTGCCCGAGCTGAACTGAATGTACTTCCGGAAGGAGAATTCATTCATGAACTCTTCTAAGAGTAAGTTCGTTTACTACTTATCTCTGCTATTGGTAATGCTGGTGCTCAGCGGATTAACTCAATTCGCAACAGCTGCTGAACCGGTACGTTTGACGACCGATGGCAAGATGAAACAGGATCTCTGTTTCACTCATGACACTAAGGAACTAATTTATTCAGTACTACAAACCCCTCAACTCATCAAACTGCAACGTTTGAATTTAGAGTCAGGTGAAGTTGGAGACTTTCATACCAGTGCCAACACAAGTGAAATCTATATTGATTTTGCGAAAGACATGAAGCATTACGCGTATATCCGAAATGACGGTAATCTACATACTGTCATTCAGGTTCAGGACGTTGAAAACGGGGAACTGCACAGTCTCAATCCTGGCGGCGGTTTTGCCTGTGTTCGTGCTCTGACGATCAGTCCTGACGGACAGAATGTCGTTTACTCATTTCCTGAAACCAACGGCTCTCAGCAACTTTGGCAGACAGATAACAAGCTGCAAAATAAAAAAGAACTCACCAAGTCTGACTTTATCGACGCCTATCCCAGATATTCGCCCACAGGAAATGTACTTACTTTTACTTCTACACGTAGTGGAAACTTTGACATCTTCCGGATGTCGGCGGCAGGAACAGGGATTTTCCAGCTAACTGATCACCCGGGTATTGATACCCGACCATCCTTCTCCCCTGACGGATCCAAAATCGTCTATACAAGCCTTCGTCAGGGCAACTATGAAATATTCATCATGAATGCGGACGGGGCTAATCAAAAACAGGTCACAAATAATCCCGGAAAAGATGATTTCGCCTGCTGGCACCCCGATGGAAAACGTATTCTTTATGTCGGTGATGTCAAAGGAAAGAAGGACATCTATAGTATCTCGGTTGAAGCAATGTTGGACTAGATTATCTGGAATGTGACTAGCCGTAGAAACATCCAGTCGACCAGTACGATATTTCTACTCAATCCGGCTATTCAACGATTGGGCAGCAGACGCATTCTTGGCCGCTGCTGCTCCGGGTACATCAGGCCTTTTTGGTCCGTCGGCTTTAATCAGCATTCCGTCCTTGAGTACTTCAAGTGAGACAACAGAATCATAGTCGTCATAAGCAACCTGAGCAGTGATTGTCGGGAAATTAGCTTCCGACTCAATAGGATAGGTCAGCACTTCGGAGATTCCTCCGGTAAGTACAAACGCTGCACCATATCCAGCAGCCCTTAAGTAATTCAGCTCTTTATGCATTCCTTGTTTGAAGACAAAAATATCCACTCGCCGACCATTTCGATATTCAGTTGTCACAGGAGTCCCTACTTCGGCAATTAATTGCAGGCGTGCCGTCCCGGACTGGAAAACATTAAGATTTTTCCTCTCGGGTGCCTGCATCGCCCGTTCCACAGAACAACCTGTTAAAACCAGCGTTAGTAACAGAAAAAGGGGAATATTTATTTTATTCATTGATTGAAGCTTTCGGAGACTTAAGAAACCGCGGCACCTGCAAGAGATCAGACAGGCTGGCAATTGTCCCGAAAATTGTAAGAGATAAGAATAATTCCGGGTAAGGCCAGTTCAGTATTGGAGGGGATACCGCTACTCTTTTCAGCTATACTAGAGATTGAAACTTAACGGGAGATTGACTGTATATGTTGCGATATTCATTGCTTTTTCTGGCATTGATGGCGAGCGTTGCCCCTACCTATGCAGAGGATCCGGAAATTGACTACACCCGTCAAATCAAGCCACTGTTAATCCAGCATTGTGCAGATTGTCATGGTACCGATCTTCAGGAAGGCGGTTTTCGCGTTGATAGCGGCGGACTGGTTGTACGTGGCGGAGACCGCGGAATGTCTGTCATAGCAAGCCAACCTGAGCAAAGCCTCCTTCTCAACGTGCTCAAGGGCAGGGGTGACATCCCTCAAATGCCGCTGGAGTCAGATCCTCTTACCGAAGAGCAGATTAAACTGATCAGCGACTGGATTGCTCAGGGTGCCCGATTATCCAAAGAAGAAGCATCGACTGTGATCGCGCGTCGAAAAAGTGATCATTGGGCCTTTCAGCCTATCGCTCACCCGGACGTACCAATCACTGAAAATGCTCGTTGGATAAATAATGGAATCGATGCCTTCATCCTAAAGCGGCTTACTAAAGAAGGTCTGACTCCTTCTCAGCAGGCTGCTAAGACGACATTAATACGTCGCGTTTATCTCGACATGCTGGGCATCCCCCCGACTCCCGAGCAAATAAGTAATTTCCGGAATAATGACTCTCCGGATGCCTATGATCAATTGGTTGACCAGATTTTATCGTCGCCCAGATATGGCGAACGTTGGGGTCGTCACTGGTTGGATTTGGCACGCTACGCTGATTCAAACGGATTTACAATCGACGGCCCACGTGAAATATGGAAATATCGGGACTGGGTTATCAATGCTTTGAATGCTGATATGTCGTTTGACCAGTTTACCCATGAGCAGATGGCTGGTGACTTAATAACAGACCATACAACATCTCAGTTAATCGCAACAGGTTTCCACCGTAATACCCTCATTAATCAGGAGGGGGGAACCAGCGACGAGCAATTCCGTGTTGAATCTGTTGTGGATCGTGTTAACACAACCGGAGCCATTTATCTGGGCCTGACGGTTGGATGCGCACAATGTCACCAACACAAGTATGATCCGATTTCACAGCGTGACTTCTATCAACTCTATGCAATCTTCAACAATACTTCTGACAACAATGATGCCGCCGGTTCAGGACCAAAAATAAGTGTTCCTTCGGACAAACAAATCACAGAACGAGAACAACTGCAGTCAGATCTGGATGCCGCCGAACGACCACTAGCGGAACATGACAAAGCCTTCATGGCTGGTTTCGACGATTGGAAAACCAAATTGATGGCAGCGGAAGAGGTTAACTGGATACGTCAAAATCCGGCCGACTGGACCACCGACAAAGGGGCAGTGCTCAATAAAATCGAAGACGATCAGTTACTCGTCGACTTTAGTGTTCCCGCCAATGACACTTATATTGTTCATTATGAAATCAATCTCGACAAAGTCACCGCCATTCGTCTGGAAGCCAATACTCACGCTAGTCTTCCTGAATCAGGCCCCGGACGGGCCGGTAATGGCAACTTCGTTTTGAGTGAATTTAATGCTTTCATCACACCGGAAGGTGGGGATAAAGTGGAAATTGAGTTAGGTCGAGCAATCGCAGACCACTCGCAGGATGGCTATCCGGTCTACCATTCGATTGATGGAAAAGATAAGACGGGCTGGGCTATCAATGTTAAGTCTGGTTCTCTGAATGTTGATCGACAGGCCATTTTCCTTCCGACCCAACCCATCCGGATTAGCGGCAAGGCCCGTTTAACGATCTCCATGTTTCACAACAACACCGCTCCTAATTATCTGGTCGGGTGTTTTAGCCTTTCGGTGACGAACGAAGATCCAGCACTGCTGGATACTCCTGCAAGCATCATTGCACTCCTGAAAAAAGAAGAGCGAACCAAAGAAGAAGAAACGCAGGTCGTCGAAGCCTACAAGCAGACAGATATTACGCGAAAAGAACTTGTCTCTAAAGTGGACTCACTAAAATCACAACTCTCGGCATTAGAGAAGTCCATTGCTACCACGATGGTTTTGGAAGAACTGGCAACTCCCAGAACAACGCATATTCAAATTCGCGGAGACTTCCTTCGAAAGGGTGCCGAAGTGAAGACGGATGTGCCCGAAGTACTTCCACCTATTTCGACTGCTAACCAGTATGTTACTCGGTTAGATTTCTCACACTGGTTGATGAGTGATGAAAATCCTCTCACAGCCAGAGTTACCGTAAATCGTTTTTGGCAACGCTTATTTGGTTTGGGAATCGTGCGCACAGAAAATGACTTTGGTTTACAGGGAGAATTACCGGAGCATCCTGAATTACTGGATTGGCTGGCATCTGAGTTTATAAATTCCGGCTGGAGTATCAAAGCATTCCATCGCCTGGTACTGACATCAGCGACCTATAAACAATCATCTCATATGACGGCTGAATTACTTGAGCGAGACCCGGACAACCGACTCATCGCCCGTCAATCACGGATTCGACTGGAAGCAGAAGCCATTCGGGACTGCAGTATTCAAGCAGCTGGAATCCTATCTACTAAACTTGGTGGTAAGGGTGTCTACCCTCCGCAACCCGAAGGAATTTATATTCTCACACAGCAGAAAAAGGCCTGGCCGGAAAGTAAAGGCGATGATCGTTTCCGCCGGGCGATGTACACGTATTTCTGGCGTAGCAGCCCATATCCACTGATGCCGACATTCGATGCACCTGAAGCAAATACCACCTGCACTCGCCGTTCGCGAAGTAACACACCACTCCAGGCACTCACCCTGGCCAATGACCGGGCCTTCTTTGAGTTCGCTCAAATGCTTGCCGAACAGATTCTTAAATCGGAAGCTGTCAGCGAATCTGAGAAAATCAATCTGGCTTTTGAGCGAGTGCTTACTCGGGCACCAACCGAGTTTGAACAGGTTCGACTTCAGCAGTTTCTGGATCTTCAGAAACAATGGTACGCCGACAATCCGGCAGATGCGGAAGCTGCAGCCCCCGGACATCTCCCCGCTAATCTGGCAATTAGCGATGCTGCTGCATGGACTGCATTATCTCGCGTTTTATTAAACCTCGATGAGTTCATTACCAGGGATTAAGACATGTCACTTGAACAACTTATCGTTCGCGAACAAACACGTCGCCACTTCTTTTCCAATGCCGGATTAAGCATTGGAACGCTTGGTCTTGCTTCGCTAATGGCGGGTGGAGATTTGCGCGCCGCGGAACATTCTGACCGTAAAACAAATCCACTTGCCCCACAAAATCCACACTTTAACGCCAAAGCGAAAAGAGTGATTTACTTGTTTATGGCGGGTGGCCCCAGTCAGCTTGAACTGTTTGACTACAAACCAAAACTTCAGGAAATGGATGGAAAAGTCATTCCTGAGTCTTATGTGGAAGGTAAAAACTTCGCCTTCCTAAAGAAAGACGCTCAGTTATTAGGAACTAAACGAAAATTTCAGAAGTGGGGCGACAGCGGTCAGGAGATGTCCGAACTGCTTCCGCATCTGGGTGAACTGGCAGACAAAATCGCAATCATTCGTTCGATGAAGACGGATGTCTTCAATCATGGTCCTGCCAAGTTATTCATGAACACCGGATTCCAACGATTTGGGCGGCCAAGTATGGGTGCCTGGGTAACCTACGGGATCGGCAGCGAATCAAATGATCTACCTGGTTTTGTGGTAATGCATTCCGGGCCCCGGGGTCCTCGAGGAGGCACACCTTTATGGGGTAGCGGTTTCCTGCCAACAACCTATCAGGGCGTTCCATTCTTAAATGGAGCCGATCCGATCCTTAACCTTGCCACCCCAAAGGGAATTAGTCGGCAAGGACAGGGCGATTTTGTAGATACGCTCAAGGATCTGAATTCCGCTCGTCTGCAACAAATCGGTGACCCCGAAATTGCCACCCGAATTGCGACCTACGAAATGGCATACCGAATGCAGTCCAGTGCCCCGGAATTAATGGATCTATCCAAAGAAACTCCGGATACACTGAATCTGTACGGGATTAAGGATCCGGGCAAACCATCCTTTGGTCGTAACTGCCTGCTTGCCAGACGTCTGGTCGAACGGGGAACACGGTTTGTTCAACTATATCACACCGACTGGGATCATCATGGCAACGCCGGGACAAACCTCAACGAAGCTTTGGATGCCCGATGCGATGAGGTGGATCAACCCGCTGCTGCTCTGGTCAAGGATCTGGAAGAACGGGGATTATTAGAAGATACAATCGTCGTTTGGGGTGGGGAGTTTGGCCGAACTCCACAAGGTGAACCTCGTGATATGCTTGGTCGCGACCATCACATCGAAGCATATTCGATGTGGTTATGTGGCGGTGGAATCAAAGGTGGTGTTACCGTTGGTAAAACCGATGATCTTGGTTACTACGGTGTTGAAGATCAGGTGCACGTGCATGACCTTCAGGCAACCATTCTGCATCTGCTGGGACTGGATCACGAGAAATTAACTTATCGTTTCCAGGGTCGTGATTTTCGATTAACGGACGTGGGCGGACACCTGGTCAACCAAATCATCGCTTAACTGGAAACTTAGTTTTTTTAGTTAACTCAACGTATTTCTCAGCGTAGCGACGACCTAATTCAAGAATACTCTCCCGATCAAAGTGAACTCCGTCAAAAACAGTAAGATCTTTAGCCGACACAGAGTCTGTATTCGGGATGTGCTTACTGATCCTGCGAATCTTTTGATTAACTGGTTTTTCACCATAAACTTCGCCGGCAATAAATAACAAATCGGGCTGTCCGGTTTTCGCTCGTAGTGCATTGACAACAATGGACAATCTGTCGAGATAGTCCGGATCCGTTGCATCAGCTTCTCCCTGATGCCAGATCACGGCTGACAATTTTGGACTGCCGGATTGTTTCCACCGTTGAATCGATGTCAAAAACAAAGGCTGGTCAGGTTGCCACTGTTTTACCGAAGTACCGCCACGCGCATTAACAATAAGTCCAACCGATTTATCTTTGAAGTGCGCTGCCATGGCAGGTCCAAATCCGGCACTGGGACCAATTCGCTGCATGGAAATATCTTTTCGTAGTGTCGAAAACCGATTCAGTGGATTCACCGCCCGTTCCCATTTAGAATTAGCATTAAGCAATTGAACTCCTTCAATTGGCTGCTTATCTTCTTCCAGCATTTTTGCCCGGCCAGCCATATTCGATTGGCCAATCATCAAAAACACATGTTCCGGCTGTTCGGCAGCCGATAAATATGAATGCATCATTAACAAAGTAAGAACTATAAAACTGAACCGAATTACCATTTTACGCTCCGGGAAACTATTGATATTTTGCAGACGAGTAGTTCGCAGACGTCGCCGACGTGTAGTGTAGCAGTTTCCTATTGGAGATTCTTATATCAAAGCAGTCTGATATAATTAGAGTAACTGTTTAGCAGATAGATGCAGTCCCAATAGGCAACTTAACGTCTCTTAAGGCCTTATGAAATACGTACAATTCTTCATCGCTCTTTTATTG
Organism: Planctomycetaceae bacterium; assembly: GCA_002709045.1. GTDB lineage: Bacteria > Planctomycetota > Planctomycetia > Pirellulales > Pirellulaceae > UBA721. The sequence continues at coordinate 26,140 of PAPJ01000047.1, forward strand.
CTGATTCCATCCGGTTGGCTCAATGCGCAGCAGGAGAAAGTAAAATTCTCCGCAGAAAAGTTGGAATACTTTGAAACTCAGATTCGGCCGTTGCTGGTAAAGCATTGCTATGAATGCCACAGCAGCAAAGCCGAGGAAATCAAGGGCGGGTTGCGGGTGGATGCCAGATCGTTGTTGCTAAAAGGAGGAGATACTGGTCCTGCCATTGAACCAGGGAACGAAGAAAGTCTATTTTTAGAAGCGGTCAATTATAGTGACCTTTATCAAATGCCTCCCAAATACCGTCTTGCGAAGCAAGACGTAGCGAAATTTACAAAATGGATTACTGAAGGTGCGGCCTGGCCTGATGAGACAGTGGCCAAAGTGAAAACAGGCGACGAATTTGATCTGGCACAACGCATGAAAGACCACTGGGTATGGCAGGGTCCACTCAATCAGAAAATCCCAAAAGTAAATGACCAAAGCTGGACTCGCCGCAGTCTGGACAATTTTATCCTGCAAAAACTTGAGGAGTCCAATCTATCTCCCAATCGTACGACCGGGCGGGCGGCCCTAATTCGTCGAGCTTATTTTGATTTAGTCGGATTACCTCCAACGCCGGATGAGGTGTTTGACTTTATCAATAATCCTGCTGAAACCCAGACAGCATTCGAACAAGTAATCGACGAATTACTAGAATCGCGGCACTTTGGTGAACGATGGGCACGGCACTGGATGGACGTCGTCCGTTACGGAGAATCATACGGCCATGAATTTGATTATGGCGTCCCCCACGCGCACCAATATCGTGACTATCTGATCCGGGCTTATAACGCCGATGTTCCATACGATCAATTCATACGGGAACACATCGCAGGAGACTTACTTACCGAACCACGATTGAATGCAAAAGGATTCAATGATTCAGTACGAGGTACAGGATTCTGGTGGCTGGGGGAAGCTGTCCATGCGCCTGTTGATGTTAGACAGGACGAAGCGGACCGCATCGACAATCAGATCGACGTCATGGGCAAAGCCTTTCTGGGGATGACCATTGGTTGTGCACGTTGTCACGATCATAAATTTGATGCGATTAGTACAAAGGACTATTATGCTCTGACAGGATTTATGCAGAGTTCGCGGCGGGATATTCGAGCTGTCTATCCAGAAAACGTAATTAAGCCATTAATCCAACAAATGGCGGAAGCCCAGGCTAAAATCTCATCTGCTGTTGCTACCAGCATCTCACCTCAGTCAGTTCTTTCCGGAAAAGATTTTGCTAAGTATCTAATGGCTACCAGAGAGGTAATCTATGGAAAGCCTAAAGCAGGGCAGACCCCGGACAAAAATGTTCTGTTTGAAGACTTCGAAGATGGTAATTTTGAAGGCTGGACGGTGGAAGGAACAGCATTCGGCAAAGAACCAATCACCAAAGAAACCCAGGGAGACTATCAGGGGGATCAAAAAGCCATCGGTAAAGGCTGGGCTAATTCACATAACATTCGGGAAGGGGGTGATACGGGTAAAGGAGACGCTCATAAAGGCAAATTAATCAGTCAGCCTTTTAAGCTCGACCATCGATTTATTCATTTCATGATCTGTGGCGGAAATCATGCTGGCAAAACGTGTATCAATCTTGTCATTGACGGTAAGGTCGTCTTCTCTCAACCCGGATTTGCTACGAATGTATTTCGCCCAATACGTTGGGATGTCACTGAACATCAAGGCAAAATGGCTCAGATCATTGCTGTTGATGATCAACAAGGAAGTTGGGGGAACATCGGATTAGATCATATCGAATTTAGTAATTACCCGACTACCACACAACAGGGACAGGGACGGTCCTCAGAGACTGTAGCTAAAGAATTAAACGTTGATGCCGGTTTACTTGCTCACTGGGTTGTCGCACTAACTGCTGATGAAACGAAGGACGTGAAGCACCCTTTGCATGTGTGGCGTAACATCATGAATCTACCAGCGGAGGCTGTCAAAGGGAAAGTAACTGCGGAAGCAAAACGCAGTTCTGATGCACTAACACAAACGGCTGATTTACTGGCTCGCAGCCCCCAACTGGACGGATTGACCCAATGGACCACCGAATGGTTTGCCGAAGGCGAAGCCTTTCCCATTAAACCAACACCCTCTGGGACGCTCGACCTAAGGCATGACACACTCCGGTTATTCAAGACCGGAACCATCAACTCCGGACAACTTTCCAATCGACTGACAGGTTCGTTTCGGAGTCCCACGTTCGAATTAAATCACAGTGCCATTCAAATGAAATTGCAGGGGAAAGACGTCACTGCCAGGATGATCCTTGATGGTTTTTTCATGTACCGCTACAACGGCTTGCTATTTAGTGGTTTTTCAACCAACGTGAACGCCGAGCCCACCTCAAAATGGCATCGCCTGCAGGGCGATGTTCATCGTTACAAAGGGCATAAGGCATTCATTGAATTTCTGGACACCGGAAATGGCAGCGTCGGTATTGAAGATCTCCGACAAACCAGCGACGGTAGCCCACGCGACATCCCGAACACCCTCATCATTGATATCGTTCACGATGGTGTCAGCGACCATCAGACCTTCGCAACAAGTTTTGGTGAACAATGGGAAATTACATTACAAGCTTGGCATGAAGCACAACTTAGTGCCGAGCAAGTCGGCTTGATCAACTGGGCTTTCCGCCATCAACTGGTGGACGTCCCTGCTGCCGTCAAAGAATCTGTAATGCAACAATGGGAAGATTATCGCAAACTTGAGAGTTCAATCCCCGCAGCAGAGCAAGTCCTAGTCATGGCCGACGGGTCTGGGGAAAACGAAAATATCTTTATTCGCGGTAATCATAAAGCTCTTGGTGAGGAAGCACCTCGCCAATTGTTATCAGCAATTGTCGGGAATTCGCCCGTCGAGACTCACGGAAGTGGCCGAATGAAACTCGCTGAAGATCTGATCAAACCTTCGAATCCACTTACGAGCCGAGTCATGGTAAATCGCATGTGGCACCATCTGTTTGGCCGAGGCATTGTAGCGTCGACGAATAACTTTGGTGTTCTGGGAGCGAGACCTTCCCACCCTGAACTACTCGATCACCTTGCATTAAGATTTGCTAACGAGCACCACTGGTCCATCAAAGCCATGTTGAAAGAAATAATGCTTAGCAGTACCTATCAAATGGATAGTACTCCTAACCCTGATTACAACGACATCGATCCCGATAACAATCTGTTCTATCGGCAAAATATCCGAAGATTGGAAGGCGAGGCAATTCGTGATAGCATTCTGGCAATCTCGGGAAGGCTGGATCGAAAACAATTTGGCCCGAGTGTCCCGGTCTTTGTAACTCCATTTATGACAGGACGAGGCCGGCCGGGTTCAGGCCCTCTCGACGGAGCAGGGCGTCGAAGTATCTATATAGGAATCCGAAGAAACTTTTTGAGCCCAATGATGCTCGCCTTCGATATGCCAATTCCGTTTAACTCGGTGGGTCGTCGAAATGTATCGAACGTCCCAAGTCAGGCTCTGATTCTAATGAATGACCCCTTTGTGATTGAACAGTCGAAACTCTGGGGAAAACGCATTGCTGGACTAGCGGACAAAAGCATGGAAGATAAGATTCTTCAAATGTACATCGAGGCACTTGCGCGTGTCCCTTCGAAAGAAGAAATCGCCGATGCTGTGGAGTTCATACAACTTCAGGGGCAGGAGTACAAAATTCCTGCTGAGAATCTGGAGACAGATGAACGCTTATGGGCAGACCTGGGGCATGTACTGATCAACACCAAACCATTTCTCTACATCAACTAATGAACTGAAATAGTCTTATGGCTCACTGTAGAAATTTTCGCACTCCACCAGTTTCACGTCGTGATATGTTGCGTCAAAGCGCAATGGGTTTTGGTTCCCTGGCATTAACACATATGCTGACTAAAGATGGAAAGGCCGTAGAAGAAGGACGTCGGGACAGTAAAAAACCGTTTTTACCTCGTGAGTCTCACTTCCCCGCCAAAGCAAAACACGTCATCTACCTCTATCTTGATGGTGGACCATCTCACGTGGATACCTGGGATCCCAAGCCACGTTTGGCCGAGGAAAACGGTAAACCTTTTGCAATGAATATTGAACCAACTCAGTTCAATAACATCGGTAAAACACTGGCTAGTCCTTGGAAGTTTAACAACTACGGTGAAAGTGGTATTCCCTGCAGCGACCTGTTTAAAAACATTGCACAACACGTCGATAAAATGGCGTTCATTCGCTCCATGACGTCCAATTTTTCTGAACACACCAACGCAAACTATTTCCTGCATACCGGTATTGGTGTTCAGGGGCGACCCAGCATGGGGGCCTGGATTGGATACGGACTGGGAAGTGAATGCGAGAATCTACCGGCCTATGTCGTCCTGAATGGCGGTCTTACTCCTCCGGGAGGACTGGACAACTTTGGCAGTGGTTTTCTCCCAGCCAGTTATCAGGGTAGTGTATTCGGCGCATCTAATGAACCTGTAGCTTATGTCAAAAGAAAGGAAGCTTCAGACATACTTCAACGGAATAAACTTGCCTTACTGCAAAAACTAGATCGTCGTGAAGCGGATCGGGTTCATCAGGAAGATCAGATTGAATCCGCCATTGCTAACTACGAACTGGCTTACCGTATGCAGGATTTTGTACCTCGTATCACTAACTTTGATTCTGAAACCGAGGAAACTCTTAAACTATATGGCCTTGACCGCAAAACAAAAGGGACTGCGACTTATGCACGACAGTTACTTTTAGCACGCAAACTGATTCAGGAAGGTGTCCGTTTCATTGAAGTCACATGTCCCAATGTGGGTCACGACCGTTGGGATCAACACGTCAATCTACAAAACGGTCACAAAGAAAATGCTGATTGTATTGATATCCCCATCGCCGGACTAATCACAGACCTGGATCGACTGGGATTACTGAAAGAGACACTCATCGTGTGTAGTGGAGAATTTGGACGCACCCCATTTGCTCAGGGATCAAACGGGCGTGACCACAATCCATACGGATTTACTATCTGGATGTGTGGCGGCGGAACGAAAGGGGGGACCACCTATGGAGCCACTGACGAATTTGGATACAAAGCTGTGGAAAATAAAGTTGTGATTCATGACCTACACGCTACTATGTTGGCAATGCTTGGAATGGATCATGAACAACTCACATTCCGCTTCAGTGGTCGCGATATGAGACTAACCGATGTTCACGGTGAAGTTATCCATGACATCATTGCTTAAGCAATAACAAAAGTGGCATCCCCTTCACGTACCATAGAAAAAGTGTGTAACACGATAATAGTACCTCTTTGCCCAGCGATTAGTCTGGCCGTTTGTTTTCCATCAATCGCGCGAACAATCCCTAAAATGTCACCCTGATTTACTCTGTCACCCAATTCATAATGGGGTGTAAGCAAACCATCAAACGGAGCAGGGTGGCAAATCTGCATATGACCGGAACCTTCGCTGGGATCTTCGACAACCGTTTTCACGCAAGATGGGGGCTGCTCTCTATCGATCATCCCTAACATTCCAAGCACATTAAGACAGCCGTCAATATAATCTCTGACTCCCTCTAAAGAACAAACTGCGGCTCCCTCATATTCTGCATAGATCGCGGGAATGTTGTTTTCACAGGCAATCGACATACTACGCCCCTGAAGCCGCCAGTCCGTACCCCAAATGAACGGGAGATTAAACGCCTGAGCCATCTTCCTCGAGCCCTCCAGAGCCTGCTGATTCGGATTGAGTGGATATCCGGTCAACGGATATACAGAGAATCTGGTTCCACCCGTATGTAAATCAATGTAATAATCAGCTGACTTAATTAATTTCGTCAATGCATGTCCGACCTGCATCGTAATCGAACCATCCGGATTGCCGGGGCAAATTCGCGCCAGGTCAAGATTATCTGATGCTGTGCGATCACCTAATAAGAAGGCCTCAACATTTACACAGGGGACAAGCGTCAACTTACCACTTTTTAATTTACCTGTGAGCCGATCCATCAGTGCGTGCACACACTGCATCGGCTCAAACTCATCTCCATGCACACCGGCTGTAATCACCAAATGCGGGCCGGCTGTACTGCTGTCGATGACTTCTTTGGTAAATAGAACCACTAGGTTACTCCTGGTAAATTTCCTCAAAGGGATACAATGGGCGACGTCGATGTTTATAGTCCAGCTGAGACATATCGGCAGTTGTCACCCCTGCAGTATTGGCCCGAATGATCTCACGACATACAGGCTGATAAGCAGCAATCGGTGCGTTGACGCCCTTGGTAATCAAAATATGGAAAGCTATCGGATCAACGTTAAAGCTGGTCAATTGCTGCAAACTGAATGGAGGTTGACGTTTAGATGTCACCATGATTGTTAGACCTGAAGCATGCCTGACGACAACCGTATCACCCTGATCACAATCAGTCGCTCCACCATGGCGTGGCTGAGGTTCAAAGAATTTACCATCGTATTTACCTAGTAATTCGACTTCGCCTTTCCAGGATGTACCGTGCAAGCGATCAGTCTTGGCACCTACGCTGATCTGAACAACGTCTCCAACATCGTTTGTCTGCAAATCCTGAACAACCGCCGGATCATAGAGACAAACAAAAGTGTTTGTAAGTTCCTGCCGCTGACATTCGTGTAACAGAATCGTGCTATCAGCAGGTGATCCACCACCCGTATTATCACCCATATCCAGCAGGCAAATCGGTCCTTCAAGCTGACCACATTTAGCCACCGTTTGTTCGACACTTTCAAGATCTGCCTGGAACGCCTGTCGATGTTCAAATAAATAAGCCTCCAACTGAGCAACAAGTGTTTTTGCCTTCGCTTGATCATTATCGGTGACAACGATAAACGCCGCGCCCATTTCCTCCACATCGGAGTAAGGGAATCCAAGCATAATGCTATTGGTCAGCACCGACTTATCAGTCAGTTGTTGGTTGGCCAGTTGATAAAGTGACAAACAGGGTTCATGAGATGTTTCCTGCTTCTGGATATTGATGGCAATCGGAGGTGTTGCCACGGCCATTACCGGTGTGACTTTACCTCTCAATGTTTCAAACAAAAGTTCGGCAGCCTGCCGGCCAACCTGTAACTGATCCAGATGAGGATTACTTCGATAGGAAATCATGCCATCACAGGCGTTAGCCATTTTTTGTGACAGATTGCCATGAGGATCGAGCGTCGCAATCATTGGCACATCCGGCCCGATAATTTTTCGAACTTCAGACAGCCAATAACCATCAGCATCCGGTTGTTGTGCGGATACCGTCGCACCATGCGGTGCAGCCAGTAGTCCATCGAGTGGCCCGGCATGTTTTAACCGGAGGAGGATGTGATCAACAATCCGGGAATAGGCATCAGCGGTGATCGTACCATAAGGAACTGCCCGAGCTAACATGATCGGGACCGCTTCAAATTCGTCTATGTTGTCATCCAGGGCAGCAAAGAATCCTGTTGTTTCGTGATGAGCTCCGGACATTCCCTGACGAAATTTATCACCCTCAAGAAGCCAGTCATTCTGAAAGGACTCGTAAGTCGTTGGCATCGAAATAAAGGTATTTGATTCATGCAGAAATCCGATCACACCGATACGTTTACGTTCAGCCATTTTGTTTTGCTCCCTCGGCATAACCTGAACAGCTACTTATAAAACACCGTATTTCTTATAGGCCTCTGTTGCCAGCATACCGTTAAGAATAGCCTCACGCGTCACATTTTCATCGTGTACTTTCTTCCATGCATTTTGGACAGCCTGCTCTTCAATTTCCTGTGGTACGACAACAACACCGTCTTCATCAGCGATGACCAGATCACCACTACAGAACGTCACGCCGTCGATTTGAACAGGTTCATCAATCGAAATAACCCGCTGACGATTCATGCTGTCATAAACACAGCGCCCCGATGCATAGACAGCAAATCCGAGTGCCTTAATCTTTGAAATATCGCGTACAGCACCATGAATAATCGCTCCGACACAGCCCCTGTTCTTAGAGGCTGTCGAAAGTAATTCTCCCCAGACACCCGAATTCATGGAACCATTCGCTGCACAGATCAGTACATCGTCCGGCTGACAGGCGTCAATAGCTTTCAATTCCAACTCATATGGAGACGGATCCTCAAAATCGATATCTTCCCACTGCGTGGTCTTACAACGACCAACAAGTACTCCTTCGCTTGTCTGCGGAGTTAAAGGTAGACGAGGAGACTGATTCTTGTAACCTAATGCATCTAAAGCATCTGATACGACTGCTGCATACAACTTCGCACGCATCATTTCGATGGTAATTTTCTGAGTTTCAGACATTCATTCTTCCTTTATTACTGTTGAACCGCATGCATTAGCCCGCGCATATAACCGTAGGCAAATAAACGCCCAAGCTGAGTGTAGCCAGGCTCACCATCATCTTCAGCGAAAAGTTGAGGGACATGATCAGGCCGAATCGGGCCCTTAAAACCAACTTCATAGTAGGCTTTGACTGCGGCTGCCATATCGGTCGGGCCGTTGTCATGAAACGTCTCAGTGAAATTCTCTTTCGTGCCCCTGATATCACGAAAGTGTACATAACGAATATGTGGCCCTAACTCATAAATCGTGTCAGGAATAGGGGCCCCCATTTCCACAAAGGAACCCTGACAAAAACAAATACCGTTTCGCGGGCTGGGAACCAATTCCACCAACCGGCGAAATCCATCCACACAATTCATAATCCGGGCTCGTCCCATAAACACTTCAAGAGGCGGGTCATCCGGATGCATTGCCAGATCGATTTCCAATGCTTCAGCCACCGGTAATATCCGCTCCAAAAAATACTTTAAGTTATCCCAAAGTACTTCGGCAGCCAGTTCTTCATGCTCCAGTGGCTTGGATGCATCATCCAGTGAGACTGCCAGATCGATTTCATCCAAATTGAACTGAGTTACTTTTGCACCGGCTCGATCTAACACATCCGTCCTGGTACGTACCCAGTCAGTACCCGCCATGAAGTTGTAACAAAGCACCGCAATATCAAGTTGTTTCATAATATGAAGAAGTGAAATGATTCCTTCAATCTCTTCATCCCGACCTTCGCTACCACGAATGATGTTCTCCATCGCAATGGCATCTTCAACCGCAGCGATATCCATTCCATAGCTACGAATCTGTTCGACAGCCGGTTGCCAGTCTTCCAGAGAAGGTCCCTGATAACGAATCGTAACGCACTCGACTCCTGTTTGAGCAGCCAGTGCAAGATTTTCTTCTGAGAGTGGAGTTAAGACGGATGCTAGTTTCATGGCTCTATTCTTCTGATTCAAATTCCGGTGTTACGATTTGTTCCGGCGATAAATTTAATGCGGCAATACAAGCTTCTGGATCACTACAAGAAAATACATATCTCTTCTGTTTTGACCCCTTCATGGCTTCAATATGAACCCCGCTGCCTGACCAACAAATGTAACCCCATCTTTTCGTTTTAAAACCATAGCGAATACCGAATCCTCCAAATTCCTTAAACTTGCACTCGGATGGATAAACCTGCAGAATATCCTGACGAGAAAATCTATTACTCCAAACTCCACTACGATAACCAAATCGAATACCCAAATCACTTGCTTCTACTGAGTATTTACTGGTGGCTAAAAAAATCCACGACATCACTACAGTCATAACTGCTATGAAAGTTAAAACAATAACGAGTTCCCTACCGGCAATTTCATCTTCCTGACGCTGCTCAGCATTTTCATCCAACGCGCGCTCCTCTACCAACCGCTTTTCCGCGGGCGGCCTTTCAGCCCTGTTTAACATCTTGATACCAACCGGAATAAGAATCACCGGCGTAATTAACATTAAATAAGACCACCAGGGAGTTTTGGATTCGGTATACACTTTTTTCATTCCTATATTTTACGAGCGGTTAGCAATGTCCATAAAATATGTTTCCACAAACAATCGACCTGTTGAAACCCTGACTGCCGTAGCCACTCCATCTGCTGGCCAACCGTAGCGTGATAGTCGTGTTGCTGCTGGTGTTCCATCCACATTTGCCATTCTTGAGGAGGAATTCCTTTGCAGTCAGCAAACTGTTTCCAGATTTTCATGTGTTGTTGATAGATTCCCGGAGTTTCGCCACGGAACTGGTCTACATAAGTAAAAATACCGCCCGGTTTCAGACAGTTATATACATCCTGAAAAAGAAGTTGCTTGGCCGGGTCATCTACATGATGAATGGCAATTGATGAAACAACCAAATCATACTCAGATTCAGGAAGATCGAGGCTGTTAAAGTCCTGTTGCAAATAACTGACCCGATCCGTCCCACACTGTCTACGGCAGACATCCAGTATTTCGACCGACAAGTCCAGAGCCACGACTTCCGCTTCCTGAAAGGATTCCAGCACTCTAAGGGTCAAATTGCCAGTACCACAGCCGAGGTCCAGAATCCGTAACGGCTGCAGATCCTCGGGCACATAGTCCACCATCGTCATCTGCATTTCTTCATAACGAGGAGCACAACGATAAATGATATCGTTGTAAGACGATGCTAAGTCATCATAGAACTCTTCCGTGGAGCTTTTAACAATAGGTTTAACGGTCATCCTGTAAATTACCGAATGAAGATACCTTCAGTAATTCCCTTCCATTGATCAGTACGAAACGGGGTGGCTGGCAGGTGTGATCTGTTCTGCAAATTGGATTTTGGATTATTAGCCCAGGCGTACCGCACAGAGGCCGGTTCGGCTACTTCATCACTCCAAACTTCCACCTGATGCTTTGCAATAATACGCGCTTCAGCATGATGGAACTTCCTATCCGTTCCGGCAATCGTGAACCCCCTGACTGCCCGAACATCATGAGTATCCAGTCCACCTCCAACATGATCAAAGGTAACAATCACACGATTACCATTCACTTCATGAGATTTATAAATCGGACTGCGATGGACGAGGGCTGTGTATCCGTAATTCTGAGCCAGGGCCCAGCGAGCAAGACGCTTGGCAACATCCTGTTTATTACGGGGATGGATGTCATGAGCTTCTCCAAGGTCAGTAATGATCGCCTCACCAGTATTTGGTAATTTGCTCATCGTCATCGTTTGCGCTTCTCGCAGTTCTGCCCAGTCAGCTTCGGTTGGTTCGGATACTTCATCTTTAAAGTCTGCCAGGCTAACCCAGTAAAAACTAAAATCTCCCTGCTTCCACGCTTCCCGCCAGGTTTTGATCATCAGCGGGAATAAATCCTGATATTGTTTCGCTCGGGTTGCATTGGCTTCACCCTGATACCAAATAGCACCCTGAATTGGATAACCGATGATCGGGTTGAGTACCCCCTGATAAAGGTTAGCTGGGCGATGCTGGCCGGCAAGTGGATTACGCGGGCGGCGCGGATAAGGCGGGTTCGACTTGCCAGCTGTTTTTGCAGCGGCAGCTCGTTTCTTCCAGTTTTCCACAGCCTTTTGAAACTTAGCTTCCATCGCCCCGGCATCATACTCATCAGCAAGTTTATCCCAATGTGCTAACAACTCGGTATGACCATTGTTCTCTAAAACATCACGCGGAATCCATGCTTCACAGGCTGAACCACCCCATGCGTTATCAATCAAACCAACCGGAACGTCTAAAGTCTGGTGAAGTTGACGGCCAAAGAAGTAACCCACGGCAGAAAACTGAAGAACCGTTTCAGGAGTCACTGCCTTCCATTGGCCGTCAAAATTGTCCTGTGCCTCCTGTGTTCCAACTTGTGGTACCGTAATCAGACGGATGCGTGGAAATTTTGCCGCTAGTGCTTCCAATTGAGGATCGTTTGCTGAAGCAACAGGCCACTGCATATTGGATTGTCCTGAACAGATCCAGACTTCACCAACCAGGATATCACTGATCTTGATCGTTGAACTTCCCTGAATTGTAATTTCATGAGGTCCTGAATTCGCTTTTAAGGCTGGCAGCCGGACTGTCCATCGTCCGCCTGCGTCAGCAGTTGCTGTCGCTGAGTTACCTGCCATACTAACGTTGAGCATGGCACCCGCAGTCTCTTTCCCCCAGACAATCACAGGTTTACCCTGTTGTACAACCATGTGATTGGTAAACAGATTAGAAACTGATACCTCCGCCTGAAGTGCTGAAAAACTTCCCAGTAAATAGATAATCGAAAAGATTACTTTTCTCATTTAGAACACCTTATTTAGATTTCCGAGACCACGCTTTACCGAACGGTTAGCGGGAGTTGTTTTTACTTATTTAATTGTGATACCGCTTCTGAGAATACCAAAAAGCTTTTCCGACATGCGGTGAGTGGAGGGAACCGTTTGACGCATAAACACCATACTCACTCCGGCATCGGGAATCACGCGAAATTCAGTATTTGCATAGCCGCCCCAACCATATTGTCCCAGCGGTTTTTTTGCTCCCGCAAGCTCTGCTGTCTCAACAGCGAAGCCTAATCCAAAAGACCTGCCACCACCGGGTACCACTTGATTCTTGAACATCTCTTTCAACGTCTCTTTTCTTAAAACACGAATGCCGTCGAGTTGCCCCCAACCAGCCAACATCTGCGAAAACTGACTATAGTCTCCGATTGTACTAACTAACCCGCCGCCACCACTGTGGAACTCAAAACCATCGCGGTAACTACTTTCACTCCACTTATCAATAATCACCTGGCGATCACCCTCCCAGGTGTGGCACGAAACAAATCGGTCGAGCTTATTTTTAGGGATATCAAAAAACGTATCTTTCATTTTCAGTGGTTTGAAAACGGATCGCTTCATATATTTCTCGAGAGATTCACCTGACCAGATTTCAATTAAGGCGCCAAGAATATCTACATTCAGACCATAGGTCCATCGCTCACCGGGTTGATGCTGGAGAGGAATTTGAGCCAATTGATCGGCTGCCTCACGAATAGACATCTTAGGAGGGTACATCCCACTATGTGTATAGAAGACCCCCCGAGAACGATATTCCCTGCCGAATGGGGTGCCCGCAGCCGGGCTGTAGCTGTAGCCCGATGTGTGAGCCAGTAAATCCCGGACAGTCAAAGGGCGTTTCGGTGCCGTACGCGTCATTTTATCTTTAACAACGACTCCAACTTTGACATGCTTAAAAGACGGAATGTAACTAGCGACTGGATCATCTAATTTGAACTTACCCTGTTCCCACAACGTCATTGCAACAACAGAAGTGATCGGCTTGGTCATCGAGTAGATTCTTAAGAGGGAATCTGCTTTGAATTTCAATTTATCTTCCAAATCGTGGTAGCCCTGAACATCCAGAAGCACCTGCCTGCCATCAACATGAACGAGGATCATTCCCCCTTCAATCTCTCCTGCTTTTGTGGCGCGGGAAATTTCATCTTTAACTTCCTGAATCGCAATATCACTCAGGGTTGTGCCTGCTTGCACAAAAGTTGGCATAAATACAAACAGTGCCGTTAGTACTATTTTCTTCATCGAGGCTCATCATTCCGGAAGATTTTTAATTATTAGTCATTTCAGTTTTTTTGGATCAATCTCAACGTGTTTGACGGTCTGTCGTCGCCAGGTGTAAACAACATGGATTGTGCCTTTGTCATCCTGAATCACCGTGGGGTACGAATATTCACTTTTATCACGTTCTAAAGTGAGTACCGGTTTCCAATTCCTCCCATCACTAGAGATTGCAACATTAAGCATATTGCGATTTCCAGGGAAAGGAGCACGTCGAGTAGTGTGGTTATATATAAGAATCTGGCGACCATCCTGAAGCGTCGTGGCATCCGTTCCTGCATTAGGGTTTGGCAGTGAACTTGCCTCCGGCTCGGTCCAGGTCTTTCCTCCGTCCCGGGACCAGCTTTGAACGAGAACGCTCTCCTGAGTTCGACAGAGAACCTGCATCGAACCATCTTTATATTGCAGGATACTTGGCTGAATAGCGTTGTATTTTTCACCATCATGAATGGGGCCAATTACTTCCCATGTCTTGCCCCCATCACTTGAGCGTTCAAAGTGCACTCGCCAATTGTTGTGTTCGGTACTGGAAGGGCATAGCAGGCTGCCGTCTGACAGTTCAACGGGTGGATTTTTAACGGGCCCGATCAAATGACCAATCGTTTTGTCTTTTCCAAGTTTATTTGGTTTGCTCCATGTTTTACCACCGTCATTGGACGTCATTTTCATTCCCCACCATGATTGCGGTGTCGGACCAACTTTATAGAAAAGCACAAGTGGACCGTTGGTTAACTGAAAAAGGACAGGGTTCCAGCAAGGGTAACGTACTTCCTCTGATTCAACGCCATTGACAATCTCAACCGGTAGCGTCCATTTGCCATCAATCTGTCGCGAAAGCCAGATTCCAACATCCGGGTTTTTTTCATGCGTGCCACCAAACCATGCTGCCACCAGACCCGTGGAGGTGCTTTCGATGGTGGATGCATGACATTGCGGCGTTTGACGCCCATCAAGAGGGTAAATAAATTCAGTAAAGGTCAGACCGTTAGTGCCAACTGGTGTTACCTGCTCAAAAACTGACTGACCTGAACAAACGGTTGCTAATGCAAGAAAACAAAACAGAAATATTGAAAATCGAGACATTCGACAAAACACTTTGACAAAGCAAAAAAATAATGGATTAAGACTCTATCTCCATCATAACGCTTTGAAATTGGTTGGTGTGTTATATTGAGTAACATGGCCACTATCATTCCAAAAACAAGTCGACGCTTTGCAAATACACAGTGGAGTTCAGCTCGCCATCAATCCGTTCTTATATTAGCCGGGACCATGCTGATTGGAATCATTCTGCAACTGATTCCGGCAATTCAGAGTGTTTTGGCCGGCTGGCAGGCGACAGAAGAGTCTCAACTAAATCGCTGGGTATACTTCATGCTGTTAGCTGGCATCATGCAAATTGGTCTGCTCGGATATATGTTGTTATTTGTAGACTGGGTTACCTTGTGGGCAGCAACACTAGGGAATCTATTTTTTATAGCCGCTTATGCTGGTTTATTTGCAATTCTGATATTGTCCAAAGGTCAACATGAAATACTGTCGTATCTACAATTGGACTTAGAGCAAAGCCCAACGGGCAAACAGGCCATGTGGTGTCTGGTTTGCATGTTTATGCTGATTGCTCAAAGTTTTTTTGCCGGACGTTACGCTCGTCGATGGAAACGCGATAAATAAGTCATGGAATTCTGGCAACTTATCCTGTTGGCGATTATTCAGGGAATCACTGAGTTCCTGCCGGTAAGTTCATCCGGTCATCTTGTTGCCTTAGCTACTTTTATCGGAATTGAAAATTCACAACTGGATGACTTAAACATTGCCTTACACTTTGGCACTCTTTTGGCAATTTGTTGTATCTACTTTCAGCAAATCAAGCAGCTGTTTCACCGTGACAGACATTTGCTGACTCCATTGGTGGTCGGTTCGATTCCTGCCGGGATAGTTGGTATGGCATTGGTAGTTCTAGATTGGGAGAAGAATCTTTACCAACCGGAAATAACGGGAAGCATGCTAATTATCACTGGTTTGATTCTTTGGTTTGGCCGGCCAAAACAACGGATCAATTCTCCGAATGAAGCCCGTGTCTGTCTCAAGTCGGCATTGGCAATTGGTGTCATGCAGGCATTTGCCATTTTTCCCGGAATTAGCCGAAGCGGAACGACGATCGTTGCTGCAAGACGATTAGGTTTGCCATCCGAACTTGCTGCAAGATTTTCTTTTTTTCTGGCCATTCCAATAATTACAGCCGCCAGTCTAATAACTCTATATAGGTTATTGGCTCCTTCCGGCGTAAATCAGACGGAATTAGCGCCTCAACAAAGCACTAGCTTGTACCTATTATTAATAGGAGTGGTTATTTCAGCAGTCGTTGGTTACCTGTCGTTACTTTGGTTACTGCGGGTATTAGAACGGGGAAATTTTCATCGATTTGCATTTTGGTGTATTCCTTTAGGTGCTATTTTGCTGATATATTCACTCTACGGCTGATTTTCAGTCAAACACTACACGGGGGCGAAACTGGATTCGACCGGATAGCCTGAAGTGTAAGTGGCGTACCGAGGTTGGTCAGTTGGCCTCGTTAAAAGCTGACCAAATAAATTTAATTGCAGATAATAATCTTGCATTGGCTGCCTAAGTAAAGGTAACCCGGGCTGAAAGGCTTAGCTGGATAGCTTTGACTGCCCGTTGCAAATCCAGATCGATGACTGTCATACCTGATACGCAGTAATCTAAATTTTGTTTTAGGATCGCGTTTGAACAATCATGTTGAACGGAGTGTTCATTCGTTAAATTAAAAGTTCAACTACGTACGTAGAAGCTTGCATGGAAATATTGCGGGACGCGGGTTCAATTCCCGCCGCCTCCACTCACGCCGGAGTTACAATCCGGCCTACAGTAAAACAGGCTCGTCAGTACCAACTGGCGAGCCTTTCTTTTTTACCGCATGCTGCCCTGTAACGGAAACGATCGCAAAAACAGACGCGAAATGAGTTGATTTCGAAGGGGAGTTTTAGGTACAGACCCTGTGGGTGTTGACCGAAAATTTTCAAACCGCGATACTAGAAGGATATGCGGGGGTGTCCTTTATGGACTGAGAGTTTTGGACAGTGTGATTCGGAACAACCCTTCGAACCTGATACGGGTCATACCGACGAAGGGAGCGAGACGGCAGCAGAAATGGTCTCTCCGACTTAGCCGTTCTTTCTTCGCCGAGTCTTTTCCCGATTGAAACCTAAAGGGAAGAAATGAATTATCCAAAACTGCCAGTGTTGACAAATCCGAACAACGCCAAGCAAGGCGGTGATTTTCCAGGGGAATTTACCGAACAGGCAGACAATGCCGAAGAAATCCAAGCGATTGAGAACGACCCGACGCTCTTTCCAAATTCTTCCCGCATCTACGTCGAAGGCGAGATTCACGAGGGATTAAAAGTGCCTATGCGGGAAATCCGCATCTCTGATTCTGAGGATGCCAATGGAGAGATCGAAAAGAATGAACCCGTGCGAGTCTATGACTGCTCCGGCCCCTGGGGAGACCCCGAATTCGAAGGGGATGTAACTCAAGGACTCCCGGCTGTAAGAAGAACATGGATCCTGGATCGGAACGATGTCGAAGAGTACACCGGCCGCGACGTTAAACCAGAAGACAACGGTTATCTCTCCGAAGAACATTCGGAAAAGTACAACCAGCTGAAAAAGTTAAAGAACCGGCTTAAGGAATACCCCGGATTAAAACGCAAGCCTTTGCGAGCGAAAGGTAGTACAGATAGCACAGGTGATTGGCATCCGGTTACGCAGAAGTGGTACGCAGATCAGGGAATTATTACGCCGGAGATGGAATACATCGCCATTCGCGAAAACCTCGGGCGTAAAGAAGAATTTAGGACGATTGCCGACAAGTATCCCAATCTCCGGGATCTACCACCGGAAGCCTCCGAAAGGATTCGACAGTTATGTTCCACACCCGAAGGATACGAAATGCCCCGGCCTTCGGAAATCGATCCAAATTTGCAGGTTCCGCGTAATCGAATTAACCATCAGCACCCGGGACAATCCTGGGGAGCCATGACTCCCGCTTTCATTACCGCTGAATATGTCCGTTCCGAGGTAGCCCGGGGCCGCGCGATCATTCCGGTCAATATCAACCATCCTGAATGTGAACCGATGATTATTGGCCGCAACTTTCTGGTAAAGATCAACGCCAATATCGGTAACTCCGCAGTCACATCGACCATCGACGAGGAAGTCGAAAAAATGCGATGGGCAACAAAGTGGGGTGCTGACACCGTGATGGATCTTTCCACGGGAAAAAACATTCACGCAACACGGGAGTGGATCATTCGCAATAGCCCGGTTCCCATCGGAACCGTCCCGATCTACCAGGCCCTTGAAAAAACTGGAGGGAGCATTGAAGCGCTAACGTGGGAATTATTCCGCGACACGTTGATAGAACAGGCCGAGCAAGGCGTTGATTACTTTACAATTCATGCGGCAGTCCTCAAAGCATTTGTTCCGCACACTGCCAAACGGATGACAGGGATTGTTTCCCGTGGCGGTTCGATCCTGGCAAAATGGTGTCTTCACCACGAGAAAGAGAACTTTCTCTACGAGCACTGGGACGAGATTTGTGACATCTGCGCCGCCTATGATGTGAGTTTCTCAATCGGTGACGGTTTACGACCTGGCTCTATTGCCGATGCAAATGACTACGCTCAACTGGCTGAGCTGGAAGTTCAGGGTGAACTAACCAAGCGTGCTTGGGCCAAAGGGTGTCAGGTGATGAATGAGGGCCCCGGGCATGTCCCCATGCACCTGATTCAGGAGAACATGCAGAAGCAGATCGAGTGGTGCCACGAAGCTCCATTCTATACGCTTGGGCCACTAACAACCGATATTGCTCCGGGGTATGATCACTTCACCTCGGGTATCGGAGCTGCGCAGATTGGCTGGTATGGATGTGCCATGCTTTGCTACGTTACTCCGAAAGAGCATCTCGGGCTTCCCGATCGTAACGATGTCCGTGAAGGTGTTGTGACCTACAAGATCGCAGCCCATGCAGCCGACCTTGCGAAAGGACATCCGGCAGCTCAAATCCGGGACAACGCACTATCCAAGGCTCGTTTCGAGTTCCGTTGGCGTGATCAGTTTGCACTCGGACTCGATCCCGCCCGTGCGATTGAGTATCACGACGAAACCTTGCCCGCCGAAGGTGCCAAAACTGCTCACTTCTGCTCAATGTGCGGCCCCACGTTTTGTTCGATGAAGATCACTGACGATGTTCGCAAATACGCCCAAGAACAACACAAGAGCGGAATGGATGTCGACACGAAGGAAACAAGTAACGCGGGCCAATAGTTCTGGCTTGACTTTACAGATTCAATACAACAGAAGACCAGCATACCGGAAATCAAACGGAAAATAGTCCGGCCTTTATTAATGGATTGGATTCGTATTAAAGGTGAGTATCAAAAGTACCTTACCTAAATTCAGTGTTTTTGCACCGAAGGCGATTCGGTTAATAGGATTGCAGAGAATAAATTGCCGGCTTTAATTTAAAAACTTAAAAGCCCTCCAGACATCTAGCGACATCTGAAGGGCTTTCTCTGAAAATCACTCCGTTTATTTTGCTTTCATCGCCAGAGCAATTCTCTCTGCATCAGCTGCGGACAATCCGTTTCGCTCGCACTGTTCGATCGCGAAAGACCATCGCGGAGTCCCATATGCCCGGGCAAGTTTCATCAGTTTGACACGAATGCTATTCTCCAAAGCGTTATAGAAGCGTGATTGATCTTGCACTGAGGCATTGAATAATTCGCTCTTCAAACCTGGTGAATTCATCATGTTTTCAGCCTCACTACGACTGATGCGACCATTGCCATCCAAATCAGCAATGATGGGATCGGTGTTGGTAACAACAGCAGGTGCTTTCTGCTTCGACTTTGCGGGCTGAGCTTTCATCGCGAGAGCAATTCGCTCAGCATCAGCTGCTGACAATCCGCTACGTTCACACATTTCAATGGCGAAAGACCAACGAGGTGTCCCGTAAGCCCGGGCAAGCTTCATCAGTTTGACACGAATGCTATTCTCCAAAGCATTATAGAAGCGTGATTGCTCTTCTACGGAAGCATTGAATAATTCGCTCTTCAAACCTGGTGAATTCATCATATTTTCAGCTTCACTGCGACTGATGCGACCATTCCCATCCAGATCAGCAATGATGGGACTGGTATTGTCTAAAGCGATTTGTGCATTCACCGTCAGTGTGCAGGCCATCAATGCAGTAAGAATTGTAACAGCGGTGATTTTCAGTAGGTATTTCATTATTTTCCCTTTCAAGAGTAGTGAACCCCTTGAGTATGTTTTTGACTTCACCCATAGAAACGGAAAAGACAGGTAAAGCGGACACACAAAAATGTAATTCTTACAATATTTCTGAAAAGACCTGAAAACCGTTGGGAAACGACGATTGTCAGGGCATTACTATCACCTCTTTTTCCAGGCGGGATAATGCTTTTTAAGGAGATCTCTGGCGTATTCGCCTAACCAGGAATATCCATTCCGACGTTCGTAAGAAATCTCTTCAATCGAGCGGCGAGGAATACCATCTCGACTACAAAAAATTGGCTGCTGTTCTTTTAGATCGTAAAATCGACCCCACAGTGGCGGAGCATCTACGTCTTTCACCAGCCTGATATCCGTTCCTTTAGGAGTACCCGGAGCGTCAAATCTTTCAAGCTTTAATCCTGTAAGCTTATTCTCCTGAAACCAACTGACAGCTGATTCTATCGCTGTAACAATTTCCGGACTCGGGTCGTCTATGGTCATTAAATACTTCACAATCCCAACCGACTCGTGCCCTGATAACGACGGTAGTTCATAGGATCTGGCTTTGGCCGGCTTCAATGATTCGCGATCATGCTGTGCACACCAAACAGTGAGCTTCCCATCTAATCGCACCTGCGTCTTCAAAATACAGTCCAAGCCAAGCCGTAATGCCTTCTCACAATCGCCTCGAAAATCACCCGAGACAAAATCAAACTCTTTATCACGCTGCACAATATCGCGAAACAGATCCATCACACCGATCATGGCGCCGTCATTATATGTAATGTGCAAATGATAGCTTGAGGTTAGTGGATAATACTGTGGCCAACCACCATTGTCATACTGAGCCTCTATCAAATACCTGATACCACGTATGGCAGCAGTTCGATATCTATCATTTCCTGACTGCTTATATGCCGACGCCAAGATACGAATCTCACGATGCGTCGCACCGTTATCGATCGTCGAATCACGTTGCATTTTAGCTGCCTGAATTTCTTTGCGCCGACTCTCAGATAAACGCTCCTCACGATCATAGTTTTTTGGCCAACCACCTGAACTACGCTGATACACGAGCACCGTTTCCGCTGTGAGCAACACATCAGCTGCCTGCAGACAAGCAGATGGCAACAAATTCAGACCTATCAGAATCGCAAGATTAAGTTTAGAGAACACCTGAAACACTCCCAGATAAAACAGTGGCGGAAAATAAAAACGAGTCGCTTGGATGTTTGGTATCATAACAACTCAAATATCATTTTGGTATTCTACGACAGCCTGAAGGACCGGAGACAATATGAAACGACTATGCACCATTCTTTGCCTTATCCTGCTTCCCTCACTGTACGCCTCTGGGCAGGAAGGCAAATATGCCTTGCCCTCAGTGGAGGCTGAAAAAAGTTTACCCGGAGAAGGTAAACTTCGACGCTACAACGGATATGTGGCTACCTGGCAACGCCTTCGCAGTCAGTGGGCCGGCGAAATTGAAAATGACCAACATGCTGTTGTGTTTCTGGGAGACTCCATTACACAAGGCTGGACGTCCACTTTTCGCGGACACTTTGACGGAATAAAACTAGCCAACCGTGGGATTGGTGGTGATACAACACGTGGCATGCTGATTCGCCTTCAGGAGGATGTCATCTCACTGAACCCATCTGCGGTCGTAATCCTGATGGGAACGAATGACATCGAAGTACAGATTCCACCGGCAATGATTGCTCGAAACTTCGAGGAGATTATCGCAGCACTCAAAGCTCACAACAAACAGATGCCCATCGTTCTCTGTCGGATGTTCCCCAGTTCCGCTACGAAAAAACGACCTACTGAAACGATCCAACAGGTAAACCAACTCTTCGACAACATTGTCCGCAATGATTCACAAATTACAGTCGTCGATACTTTTAAATTATTTGACGACGGCAATGGAGATGCCATTCCAAAGTACTTCCCCGATCTTCTTCACTTAAATGGCGAAGGCTATGCTAAATGGGCAAGTGCTGTGAAACCCATTTTTGCCACACTTGGTTTTTCTGAAATGGAAGCTGACGATTTTAAGCCCGAAAAAGGTTACAAGAGCCTGTTTAACGGAAAGGACCTTACAGGTTGGGGCTTTCGACCAACGCCGCCTAGAAATCCTCCAAAAAACCCCCGCCCAAATGCCCCTGTGTTTGCTGTTGTTAAGGAAGCAATTAACTTCGACGGGAAAATTGAAAGTAATGATGGTCGCTATCAGGCTATCAATGGTAGGCTCGTCGTTACCACGCCGGCGGAAGGCCGCAGAATTCAGCAGCTCTGGACAACTGCTGAATTTGGAACGGACTTCATACTGAAACTCGAATTCCGCGCCACTCCCAATGCGGATAGCGGCGTTTTCATTCGCAAACCACAACTACAATGTCGAGACTATTTGCTAGCCGGACCTTACAACGAACTGAAGAAATACAATCCGCAGGATTGGAATGAACTAGTCGTGACTGTTAAAGGCGGTATTGCTCATGCCACCTGTAACGGTGAACTTTTAACCGACAACATGCAGGTTCCTGCTACAGGACCGATCGGCCTGGAAGGTGATCGCGGGCAAATGGAATACCGACGTATCCGTATAAAAATGGACTGATCTCTACACGTCAATCCATCAAAAAAGGGAATCGGTTCTGGCAAGAACCGACTCCCTTTCGTTTCTGACGCTTAAAGTTCTACTTGAGTTTCTTAATACGGATATCTTTAAATTCAGCCCACATTGGTGCGCCGGCATGAAGCTGCAATGCAAGTATACCGTTCGACAGCGCTTTAGGGTGACCATCAACAAAATCCAGCACCAAACGTCCATTCATGTAATGCTGAATATGATTACCTTTTGCACGAATAATGACATCATTCCATTGGTCCAGTTTAAACAACTCTTTGTATTGGTCAGGCGTGATCAAGGTCTCTTTAATCTCTTTACCGTTTTCACCCCAGACAGCCTTTTCACCAACGAGACAAGTACGTCCACGACCACCTGCTAATCCACCCTCGTCATAGATAAAACCGGAAACACTGGGCAGAATATTTTGATTACGAATCTCGTGTTGATACCCACGCACTACCCACTTGTTACGAGCATTCTCAATGCGTGTCGAGCGATACTGAATACCTGAATTGTTTGTTGCATTACAGCGAAAAGACAAACGCAGTTCAAAATCCTTTGTCTCACCACCTTCCCAAATCAAAAACGTATTACCACTAGCCTTTTTCTCAGCAGTGGTTTCACCATGAATGACTCCGTCTTTTACGGACCAAAGTTCTGTATCTCCATCCCAGCCCGAAAGATTTTTACCATTAAAAATAGTCTTAAAGCCTTTCTCATCTGCAGTCGCAGACTGAAAAGCCATCAGGGTTGTCAGTGCAACCAGTGTCAAACAACGAATCATCTTCGAATATATCCTTATCATTAAATTCATAACGCTTTTGTTAGCGGTCTGCGATTGATTCTACTACAAATATTTTCCGGCTTCAGCTAAGCCAATAGAAATCAAACCGCATTTATAATAAGTGTTACTGTTTCTTCATTTTTTCATAAGTTCCTCATGATTATAAACCTCCGATACATCACTGCATTTACCTATGTCATCCTGCCGATTCTTACTCATTCTAATGCGATTGCGGCAGATTCACTTCCGGTATGGACTAACTCAGATGTCGCTCAAACAGTGAAAGAGCTATGGCAGGATTACGATCCCGGCAAAGAACCACTGAATGCCAAAATTGTCCGCAGCTGGCAGCAGGATAACGTCAATGTTTCCTACGTGATCTACACGGTAGGCATATTTAAAGGAACGCCATCGATAATGGCAGCGTTCTATACAACGCCTCTTAAGACTGACCAAAAATATCCGGCGGTGGTTAACATTCATGGAGGAGGACAACGCGCTTATTTGCGTTCATCGATCGAATACGCACAACGCGGATACTGCTGTATCTCGCCAAACTGGGGTGGCCGTGAAATGGAAACCGCCAAGTCAGGTGATGTCAATACAGACTGGGGAGCTGTTGACCCCACTCAATCTAACCCCCAGGGTTATTCTTCTGTTTCTCCCGGCCCCCAAAAACTCGACGCATTTGAATCTCCACGGAACAACCATTGGTTCCTGCTAACGATAGCCTGCCGACGGGCGATTACATATCTGGAACAGCAGGCTGAAGTCGATGCCTCAAGAATTGGTGTACTGGGGCACTCAATGGGTGGGCGGCTAACAGGAATGGTTGCCGGTAGTGATTCGCGAGTCAAGGCTGCCTCTCCTTCCGTCGGCGGATCCGGATTCCTCTATCAGGATTTACGGATGATTAAAGGATCCAAACGACATCATTCCGGTGACCTTAACCTGATGCGAAGCACAATATCGGGACAGGCGTATTTAGCGCGGACAACCTGCCCAATACTGTTTCTTAGCTCCACCAACGATTTCAATGCACCCATGGAACATGTTGAACGAGGCATGCTGGAAGTACCTCACTCAAACAAACGAATAACCTATGCTGTCCATTTAAATCATCGATTTGATCCGGAGTCTGCTGTGTCCCGCAAGCTTTGGTTTGACGCTCAGCTCAAAAATAAACTCTCCTTTCCTGAGACCCCGCAAATTAAAATCGAACTGGCAGCTGCTGATGGTATTCCAGTAGCCCATGTCAGGCCGGATACATCGAGGGAAATCAAAGAAATTAAAATCTATTATGGATACGATCGTGATCCTCGTAACCGCTTTTGGGCCACGGCAGATACGCGTATTAGCGGGAACACCTGGCTCGCTTCCTGTCCTGTTTATGACCTCAACGAGCCTTTGTTTGTCCTCGCAAATGTCTACTACAAGCTCAAAGACTCTGAACGGATGCTGACCGATCCGAATTCATTTATTCTCAGCGCTTCTAAATCTGCTTACCCTGACGATCTTCAACAAGCAGACGTGCGGACAACAGAAAAACGGCGAAGAATTATCGATCAACTAACAGCTGAAAATCCAGATATGTCTGACTGGTACATCCTTAATCAGGGTAACAGACACCATTGGCTTTACTCCACTCGTAAACCAGTTGATCCCCGTTTCGAAGCTCCAATCGAGGGAAAACTCAAATTAACGCTTCTTACGGACGAGCCTGCTAATACGGTAGCAGTAAAGGTTATCACTAACAGTTGGAGAAATTATATTGGCAAACGCAGCAAAACATTTGTTGCGATTGCCCAATTAGAGAACATCGGTAGACACCATGTACTGCTTAAATCCTCGGACTTCAAAGATCAGGAGGGGGTCGCTCTCAACGACTGGGATGGGATCACTGAAATACAATTACAGCCAGCTGATAAAGCGTTGCCAAATATTCAAGAATTCAAAGTTTGGAATGGTGCACAACTTAAAATTATCCGCCTCGAGTGGGAAGGTGGAGAGCTAAGCCCACGTCCAAAACCTTATCCTAACAACCGGCATCGAACGTATTAATCCGAGGTGGGTCGATTTGTTGCAAACAAAGAATACTTATCTTAATGGCGAGATAGAAGAGCCAGCCAGCAACGAAAGCTCCAATTAAAACCTCGCTTAGTCCGGGCACCAATGTCATTACTGACAACATCATTCCCAATTTAAGAGTGGGAACCTGAGGAGTTCCAATAATCGGCGTTGTGAAGATATCGAACATGACTTCGCTTTCTAAAAACTAAGTGGATCAAACATCTACCACGAATTATTCGGAATCTAAATTGTTAGGTCAAAGGCAGTTTCTCTTTTATTGTTCATTGGTCTTCCAAGTGTATTAATCTGAACTCCCTTATTGATATTAGTTCTCAAATTAGACACAGAGTAATAACCAAGCACATTAGAGTTCTTGGATCTTAAAAAGGTCTTAATGAGAATAAGTCTCGCTGATTTCTGCTCCGTTTGAGGGAGTGAAAATATTTTTTATAAAAAATTCAAATTGCATAAAAAAACCCTTCGAAATACTCGAAGGGTTCTGTGAATTTGAATCGACACGCTTAATCATTATCAGGCTGCTGGAACAGTCTACCTGTGCTTTGAGTCCCGTAAGCCTCAGGCAAATTATTCATTTGCGGTCGAGTCGCCGGGCTCTTATACCCATTGCGAATATAGGGATGATGCGATTTCGAATCGAGAGATTTGCGTGAAGCTTTTTCGGACTGCTTAGGCGTAGATATAACGTGAGGTGTGATAAGGATAATCAACTCTGTCTTCTGCTCTTGCTCAAAGTCTTTTCTAAATAAAGCGCCGAGAGTAGGAATATCTCCCAACAAAGGAACTTTGAGTTGCCGCCTTATGACCTTTTCTTCAACCATCCCTGCAATAGCTACCGTGAGACCATCCTTGGCAACTATAGTATTCACCGTAGTCGCATTACTAACAACTGGACGAGTGACGGTCTGAGTTGCGGAAATCGGAATAATATCCTGCTTACCGGTATCGTCACCGGTTCGTTCCTGGAAAATTGTTAAGGTCACAGTTCTATCGGCATTAATTTTTGGCAGCATCATGAGTGACGTACCGATCTGCTGATTTGACGCCTGAGTGTTGGTAGCAGTAGTCTGTCCACCCTGATTAGCATTCGTGATAGTCGTAGCATTATCGACAAACCGACGTTCTTCACCAATCCTTAGAGATGCCGGGCGATTATTGGAAGCTAATAAAATCGGTGTTGCCACTACATTGACACGATTTTCTTCTTCCAGCAGTTGAACACGAGCCCGAAAATTCTGATCGAGAAATTGATATACAAAGGTGGAGCCATCGGCCTCAATATCAAAGTTCCCGGTCCCCAGTACGGTACCGCCATTATCCAGAGCCGATGCACCCGCACCAAAAAATTGCTCTGTGGCTGTATTGACCAGATTAGCTGGTACGAAACCGGGATCACCGACTGCTGGTGTTGTCTTCCGCTCAGTAAATTCAATGTCAAATGCGGACTTGAATTGGTCACCCAACGTTACTTCCAAAATTCGAACTTCCAGCAGAACCTGAGGCGTGGGTCGGTCGAGTTCTTCAATTAGACTGGCAATAGATTTCATTGCCTCCTTATCACTCGTTCGAACAATAATCATTCCATGAGTCTGATTGATAGCAACGTGAATCGGTGGTTCCTGAGAGGTGACTTTTTGAATGCTTTCAGCTGATGTTGAACCTGGCTGAATTGATGGTTGATTAGATAAAGCCCTAATTTGGTCAACTGTCAAATTATCATCGGATAACAATTCGCCTCTACGGTCAACAGCTTCATAGTCAATCGAATTTTGCTGAGGACCGCCGCCCCCCATGCCGCCCATGCCCATGCCGCCCATGCCCATCATGCCCATGCCACCCATGCCCATCATGCCCATGCCACCCATGCCCGAGACCATGCCACCACCCA